>JBDTTL010000554.1:0-1541 GCA_039930665.1 Acidobacteriota bacterium | reverse complement strand
TGGCCAAGTCCAGTCAGCCATCGAATCCTTCCGTCGTCCGCGCGTATAATCCGGTATTCAGGCTGAAAGACGGCGTGCTCGCGCTTGGCCCGGTCGAATTCTTCCGTGACACGGTCCAAATCGTCGGGATGTATCCGACTGCGCCACATTTCGATTGTTGCCCGACCATCCGGATTGGGTTCATACCCCAAAAGCTCGAAGTCCCATCGGGACCAAGCCGCCTCGCCTGTCTCTAAGTCAAAATCCCAGGCGCCTCGTCCGGCGCCCTCCATCGCGAACCTGAGTCTTTCTTGGGGCGTCAGTCGCATAGAACTAAAGCACTACGCTGGCTTCCATAGACTTGTCCATCTCCGGGATGCACCCATCAAGGCTATTAACGATACTACACTCGCCAACATGGCCAGGATTACGGGTGCACATCAATCAGGATCGTTGATTTCCGGGGACTCTTCGCCCTTTACCATCAGGGCGATAGTGGCTATTTTGGCCATTCGCGAGGGTAGGTCGCGGCTCGTCTCATTCAGAGCCTGCGCGAGCGGCAGCAATTCCTGAATCGGCGTACGCAAATCATGGGAGATGGAAACTCCTCTCCGTGCTGCGGAGACTGATCAGCTCCATTCCGGTCCAGTTGCAATGGCGATGGCCGGTTTGCTGATAGCGGTGAATATCTTCTGTGTGGTCCACACGCATGCATTCCGGCATAAGCTTCGTCAGAGGCTTGCCGAGCAGTTCTGATTGCTGGATAGCCGAAGGTTCTCGTCGTCGCGAAGTTCACCAATTGGATTTGACTGTCACTGTCAATGGAAATAACCGCGGCGGTTGCGGTTTCAAGAATGATCCGATGTTGGTCTTCGCTCTTTCGCCGAGATCTCTGCGCCATCGAGTTATGCCCTTATGCCCAAGATGCCAGGCAGGTATTTGCAGACGGCATAGAACCCTTTCCACTCGACAAAAAGATGTCTTGTGCCTCTAGCAACTCAAGCAGCGACTTCGGATCGAGCTTCTTCAGTATTGCGAGTCGGCTACTTATCCATAACTAGGCCGAACCCTAGCCTTGATACACCCCGAATGAATGTAAAACGTTTCTAGAGGTGTTGTTTCCCCACCCAAGCGTTTGCTGAAAGGCGACCGCACGCCTTCGATGTCCCTGGGATGACAGCCGGAGACGGCCGCAGACGGAGGATGCACCACGCTTGAGGTTCAGGTACAGTGAGTGTCGATATGCAGATCCTGCTCTTTTTCCTAGCCACAGCGCTCCTGGTCGCACAGGACGTAAACCCCGGGCGGATACTTTTCGAAAACCGCTGTGCCCGCTGCCACGGCGCCGATGGCGCGGGCGGTGAGCGTGCCCCTGCGATTACGGGCCGTCTAGCATCCCGCGATGACCAACAACTCTCGGCGCTCGTCCGTCAGGGATTGCCCGTTCGGGGAATGCCCGCCAACGCGATCAACGATTCCGAGATGACGCAGCTCACGCGTTTCCTCCGCACGCTGCAGCCCAGCGCACCCAAACCGCTTCCCCGATTGCAAGTCGTCACCAG
>JBDTTL010000553.1:0-1565 GCA_039930665.1 Acidobacteriota bacterium | reverse complement strand
GGGCAGACCAGCTTGATCGATGGGGACAAGACCGAGCGCTGGCGCAGGTCGCTAGCGGCAGTCGACAAAATGCGCGAGAAGTACGGCGACACGACGATTTCGCTTGCCGCCGGACTGAGTGCGGCTTTTCGTGCTAGAGTGCATGAAAATCCGGAGAACCTGCCGGGGAAGGACCCGCGCAGAAAGGAATCGGAAGAGGAATCGAAACATGAGTGACGATCTTCGCTACCCGGTGGGTCCGTGCGTTTGGTCCGCGGAGCTAAGTGCGGAAGAAAAGCGCCAGCATCTTCGCGACATTGCCGAGATGCCCGCTAAGTTGCGCGATGCGGTGGCGGGCCTCGCGCCCCAGCATCGCGACATTCCGTATCGCGAAGGCGGCTGGACCATCCGGCAGATCGTGCATCACATACCAGAGAGTCACTTGAATAGTTATATACGCTTCAAGCTGGCATTGAGTGAAGATCAACCTACGATCAAGCCTTACGATGAGAAACTTTGGGCCGAGATGCCCGACTCCCGCACCGCGCCCATCGATATGTCGCTGGATCTTGCGGACGCGCTGCACGGCCGCTGGAGTCTGGTGCTCAGCAACATGTCGGATGCGGATTTCGACAGGACGCTTCGCCACCCTGAAATCGGTATTCTCAAACTAAAGAGCATGCTGGCCATTTACGGCTGGCATTCACGGCATCATGTAGCGCAGATTGTAGCGACGCGCCAGCGAATGGGCTGGTAGCCAGTGGCGCCATGTTAACTTAGTAGTTCATGATCACAGGAGCGCACGGCAGCCGCGGATGAAGTTGCGCGCGGTCATATTTGACTACGGCAATGTGATCTGCCGCCCGCCCACCGAGCAGCAACTCAGTGAGGCGGCCACCAAATGCGGAATCACCGTTGACGAATTCCTGCACGCCTTCTGGCGGAAACGCCGGGAGTACGATCGCGGAACCGATGCTCGCGAATACTGGCGGGAGTTCGCCGCAGAAATCGGGCGCGACTTCGACGATGCGATGGTGGATCAAATGATGCGGCGCGAGATCGATTTCTGGAGCACGTTTGATACGCGAGTGCTGAATTGGACGAAGGATCTGCGACGCGCAGGTCTTAGGACCAGTATTCTTTCGAACCTGCCTCGTACTCTGGGCGAATGGCTGCGAGCCCAAAAAGGGTTCCTGGATCATTTCGATCAAGTGACTTTCTCCTATGAGCTGGGCGTGATCAAGCCGGAGGCTGAGATTTACCATAATGCGGTGCGTGGCCTGGGCGTCGAACCCGCGGAGGCGCTGTTCCTGGACGATCGTCCGGAGAACATAGAAGGAGGACGCGCCGCCGGCATACATGCGGAAATCTTCACCACCTGGGAAAATTTTCTGCAACGCGATCGCGCGCGCTACGGCCTGCCCGAGCCGGAAAAGAGGGACGGAGCCTGATTTCGCGGGCGGTGTGCGTTGTGCATCTCTGCATGTTGGCGCCCCAGGAATGCCAGTGCCCGTTCGTGCGCACCCGCTGAGTGCAGATAGACCGATTTTGCGCAGCTTGCGGCAGCCACCAAAGGCAAGGGCGCC
>JBDTTL010000552.1:0-1614 GCA_039930665.1 Acidobacteriota bacterium | reverse complement strand
GGCGGCGGCGTTCAACCTGGTGCGGATGCGAAACCTGGCGCGAGCTGCGGCCTGAACCGGGAAAACCGCTCCACGGACCGGCTCACGCCGGTCCACACCGGCACGAAATCACTCACAATCTATCAACCCAAGCAAGGGGATCGATCTGTCCCTTTGGTTTTTCCGCACCCTGCTAGAGCTGGCGCCGAACCGATACGCGATCGGGATATCGACCAACGAAGCGGTACGATTCCAGGGATTTCACGGCGACGTCCTAATCATCATCGACGAGGCGCCGGGTGTCTCGCAAGAGATCTACGAAGCGATCGCGAGCATCTCCGCGGGTGGTGATTGTAGAATTTTGGCGGTCGGGAATCCGGTCATCTCAAGTGGTCCTTTCTACGATATTTTTACTGAGAATCGGGAGAACTGGAATACGATCACGATTTCAGCCTTCGACACGCCAAACCTGGCAGGCCTGACACCCGAATTGCTCCTGGAAGTACCGGAGCACGAACTCGACTCGAATCCTTACCCCTATCTGACGACCCGGCGTTGGGTCAAAGAAAAGTACGGCGAATGGGGCCCGGGGCATCCATTGTGGGAAGCAAGAGTGCTCGGGAATTTTCCGACCCAATCGGAAGACGCTCTATTCTCTTTAACTTGGCTCGAACAGGCGAAATTGCGATCCGGTGGAGACGGAGATCTCTATGCTGGTCTCGATGTGGCCGGCCCCGGTGAAGACGAAACGGTACTATGTGTTCGTCGCGGGCCCATGATTCTTCTCCTGTGTAGCTGGGCCAACCGCGATCCACGAGGGGATGTTGTTGCCGCGCTGCGGCCCTATAAAGACTCCATTAAGGGACTTAATATCGACAGCGCCGGCATTGGTTACTACATGGCCCAACATTTAGAAGACCTTGGATTTCCGGTGACGCAAGTAAATGTCGGAGAAAGGTCGGGAAACTCCGACAAGTTCTTCAATAAGAAAGCGGAGATCTATTGGACGGCTCGAATGCGCGCCGAGGCGGGTGAGATCGCTGGTCTCCTCGATGAGCGCGCCATTGCGCAGCTCGTTGGCATTCGTTACAGTCATAACTCCCGCGGGCAAGTCGTCATTGAGTCCAAAGAGGGAGCTCGGAAGCGCGGCGTCAAGTCCCCTGACCGTGCGGAGGCGATCATCCTCGCTTTCGCGGATTTGGCTCCCGCTGACGGTCTATTCGAATGGTACCGCCAGGAAGCAGAAAAAGCGATGGGACAAAAAGATGTAGTGCATCCTCCCGCGTCCTGTCCCAATTGCGGAAACCAGTTTCTCGCCCAATACAGTGAGGAGTGGAGATGCGGGCAGTGTGGAACGGCTGGGCGTATGGGGGAAGCCTCCCTAACGTGTCCGAACTGCAAATCGACAGCTGTCGCGCGTATTGGTCCAGAGTGTCGTTGCAGTCAATGCGGAGTGCAGTTCGGGGGCAAGTCCCCGATTTCTAATCCGTTTAGTCTTGGGGACGCCTTAAGAATCACCGACGCTCAGCGTGGGTTTGATTGGAGAGGGTAACAATGAGCAGCCAAATGGAAAATGAAGTCATGTCTCCATCAAATGTTGAAAATATGACAGTCACCCTTTGGCCCCTCGATAGG
>JBDTTL010000551.1:0-1626 GCA_039930665.1 Acidobacteriota bacterium | reverse complement strand
GAACACGGTAGTTAAGCCCCTCAGCCCCGATGGTACTGCACGCGCGAGTGTGTGGAAGAGTAGGAAGTCGCCCGATTAAATTCAAAAGCCCCGGCCCCTAACAGGGTTTCCGGGGCTTTTCACTTTGCGATAAGCTTAGGGTAGCGCTGTGTCCCATAATCACTCCCATCACCACGGCACCGGCAAGATTCTGGTTTATTCCAGTATCGCCACGGTTTTATTCGTTCTTGTCGAATTCGCCGCCGGCTTTCAGGCGCACAGCCTGGCGCTGCTTTCCGATGCCGGCCATAACGTTACCGACGCCCTCGCTCTACTGCTCGCGCTCTTCGGAGTGTACCTGCAATCCCGCCCGGCCGACGACGTCAAGACGTACGGTTATCATCGCGGCGGAGTACTCGCGGCTTTCGTCAACGCCCTAACGCTGATCATTTTCTCGATCTACTTGCTCTATGAGAGCTATCAGCGGATATTGAAGCCCGAAGTGGTTCACGAATCGACGATGATGATCGTCGCCGGCTTGGGCATCGTGGTCAATGTTGGCATCCTTTTCGCCCTCCGGTCCAGCGGTGACAGCCACGATCTCAACATTCGCGCCGCTGCGGTGCATATGTTGGGAGACGCGCTGAGTTCCGTCGCGATTATCATCGGAGCCGTCGCCATACACTACACTGGGTGGCTGCTGATTGACCCGATTCTGTCCATCCTGATTGGCCTGCTCATCATTTGGAGCGCCGTCGACGTGACGCGCGAGTCGCTGAACATCCTGCTCGAGGGTCTTCCCCGAGGCCTGGAATTGAAGGGTGTCACCGATGCCATGAAGGAAGTCGATGGTGTCGTGGATGTTCACGACTTGCACATCTGGAGCCTCGGCTCCAGCGCTCACGCCCTAAGCTGCCACGTCCAGATTGAGGACGTCCCGCCATCGGAGAGCGACTGTATCCTGAAAAGCATCAATTGCGTGCTGGAGACAAAGTTCCACATCCATCACAGCACCATTCAATTCGAGCATGCGAAATGCGCGCTATCCGATAATCCATGCACCATCCAAGCTGGTGCGCCGTCCCACGGCCACTAGCGTTTAACCGCGCCACATGCTCTCAAACTCTTCGTCCCGCGGGACGCTAAAGAATTCCAGGAACTTGTGCTGTTTCGGGGGACTTTTCGGCTCCAGGTGAGGCGCCAACGTTCTCGCGAGATTGAGGATGCCCTGACCCAGTTTTGAGTCTTGCGCGACGGGGCTGCCGGCGATAATGGATTTCTTGACGCTGCGGTAGTCATTCGAGAAACTGAAAGCCACCGGCATTCCGACGGATTGAACCACTTTGTCATCCGGCAGTTCTCGCCACTTGCCGCCTTTCCGATTCAACAGCAGGCTGACCCTGTCACCAAGGCCCAGTTCCTGCAACGCGGCGATTCTTTTCCCGGCAAGATGAAGCGGAACGAGCTCTGGCGTCGTGACCACGAACACCCGGCGAGATTCCCGGATCAGATCGAGCGAGAAAGGATTCGCATCGAATGCGTCGGTGTAATAACGGTTGCGGTCGTCCTCAGAAGAAGTGATGCGAGCCAGCGCCGCCACAGCAGTGGGGTCGTCCGTCCGTCCTGCCAGCACCTGCTCGTATCCCT
>JBDTTL010000550.1:0-1652 GCA_039930665.1 Acidobacteriota bacterium | reverse complement strand
AGTTGTTGAAAATCTTGAAAGTGGAGGTAAACCTAAAGAAGCTTTGGAGACGGCCGCGCTGCGCCCAAGGCAGGTGCGCTACCAGGCTGCGCTACGCCCCGACATTTTGTAACTGCTTTGATTCTAGCGTACGCTCTACCTAATCTGTTCCCGATCAAATCGAATAATCCCGGTGCTTGACAGTAGAGACCCTCCCGACAGACATTGGATCTATATGCACTTTGTGCGAATATTCGTCGCAGCGGCAGCAACGGCATTCCTCACGGGATGTTCCGATAGCCCCGCTCCGGTCGCCAAAAAAGCCGAACCGCCGCCCGCGCCCCTCACGGGACGGCAGGCCTTCCAGTACTTGTACGGGTCCTCTCGCATCTGGGCGCCCGACAGCATGCCGCTCACCATTCGCAGCCTGCATGCTCCCGGCGTTCTGGGCGGGAAGGGAACGGCAGGCGCATGGGAAGTGGTGTTTGTGTCCGCAGCGAACGCTCGCGCGCGCACCTATACCTGGTCCGCCGTCGAAGAGGAGGGGTTGCACAAAGGTGTGTTCCCCGGACCGCAGGAGACCTGGCATGCCGGCGGCGCGAATCAGCCATTTTCACCGGCGCTGCTTAAAGTAGATACGAATGAGGCGCTCGACGCGGCCACGAAATCCGCTGCCGCCTACCTGAACAAGCCAGGTCAGCGTCCGATGGTGGACTATCTACTCGACTACCAAGCCGCGACGCGCTTCCCCAATCCGGTCTGGCATGTGCTTTGGGGCGGCACGCTATCCTCCGCCGAGTATTCGGTTACCGTAGATGCGAGCACCGGCAAAGTGGTGGGCCACGACTAAGCTATGCTTCTCCGCACCGCGGTCGCAGCCTTGCTTCTGTTTAGCGGTCTCGCGGACAGAGCCGGCGCCGCCGACGCACGCTGGGTGGCATCCTGGACCGCCGCGGTGCATGGCCCCTATCCATCCGGCAACGCCGTGGGTCAGCCAGACTTGCATTTCGTTTTCCCGGAACCGTTCGCCAATGACCAGACTTTCCGTCTGATCATTCGGCCGGACCTGTGGGGCCGCCGAGTCCGCTTGCGCTTCTCGAATGTATTCGGTTCACAAGCGGTGAGTTTCGATAATGTCTTCGCCGGTCTTCAGGAGAGCGGGCCATCCATCGTCTACCGCAGCAACCGGCGCGTAACCTTCGCGAGGGGCCAGTATGCTCTCAATATTCCGGCAGGCGAATCCGTTTATAGCGAGCCGATTGACCTCGACTTTCTGAGCAACACACCGTCCTGGGAAACGATGGGGCGGAAACTGGCGGTCAGTTTTCATGTGGTGACGGAGTCGGGTCCGATGACCTGGCATGCAAAGGCCATGACCACCTCCTATCTCACCGCGCCGAAATCGGGCGCGCACTCGCGCGAGGAATCCGGCGACGCCTTCATGTACTCGACCACGTCCTGGTATTTTTTGGATGCCATGGAAGTCTTTGCGCCCTCCACCGTCAAAGTAATCGCGGCCTTTGGTGATTCCATCACCGATGGCACTGGCTCCACGCTGAATGGCGACGACCGCTGGCCCGACGCGCTCGCGCGCCGCTTACATGCGACGTATGGAACGCGTTTCTCGGTGGTGAACCTCGGCATCGGCGGGAATCGCGTAGCGGCGCCCAACT
>JBDTTL010000549.1:0-1714 GCA_039930665.1 Acidobacteriota bacterium | reverse complement strand
GACTCTCGTCCGTGCCCGCTTTGCACGTCAGGTTTCGACGGGAATGTTACCCGTTTAGATGCATCTTATCGGTCGGTTGTTACTCTTAAATGACAACCGCCTTACATTGAGTTAGTTACGGATGCCCGTACGCACCTCGCGCGTGGAGTGAGTGGACGAAGTGAAGTAATATGTCTCAATGGGATTCAGTATCCGTCTTCCACTAATCGGCCAGATCAAGGGCGTTCTTTACACCGCGCTGCTGCTGGCTTCAGCGGCGTCTGCGGCTGAAGTGACCGTGTTCGTGGGTACCTACACGAACGCTCAGAGCAAAGGAATCTATAGCATGCAGTTCGACGAAGCCTCCGGCAAACTGTCTGCACCGACGCTCGCCGTCGAATCACCCAGCCCGTCATTTTTAACGATCTCCTCCAACGGCCGCTATCTCTATGCGGCGAATGAGCATGGCACTGACCCGAACCCCAACGCTCCCGGCCAAATCAGCGCCTTCACGGTCGAAGGCAATCATCTCAAGTTGATCAACTCCGTCTCCTCGCGCGGCGCGGGACCGTGCCATGTAGCTATCGATCGCACCGGACACTGGTTGTTTGCCGCCAACTATGGCAGCGGCAGCGTCTCCGCGTTTCCCATCCAGGCCAACGGCGCGCTGGGCGAAGCGTCCAGTTTTTTCCAGCACACGCTAACCTCTGTCAGCCCCCGGCAGCAGGGCCCGCATGCGCACATGGTGGTTCTCTCTCCCGACAATCGCTTTCTACTAGTGGCGGACCTGGGCGGAGACCGCGTGTTCGTCTATCGCTTTGATGAACGCTCCGGCAAGTTGACGTTGAACGATCCGCCCGCCGGGATTCTGCCGCCCGGCTCCGGCCCGCGCCACATCGCCTTTTCGAAGGATGGCCGCCTCCTCTACGTGCTCAGCGAGCTGCAGGATACGGTGACCACTTTCCGCTGGGACGCAAGTAAGGGCGCGCTCGAAAGCGCAGGTTCGCTCTCCGCGCTGCCGGACGGATATGCCGGCGCCAAAAGCGGCGCGGAAATCGTGTTGCATCCCAGCGGCAAGTTTCTTTACACTTCCAATCGCGGCCACGATAGTATCGCGATGTTCTCCATCGGCGCGGATGGCAAGCTGACCGCGCAGGGGCACCAGCCGACGGGCGGCAAGACTCCGCGCAATTTCAATATCGACCCTACCGGCAAATTTCTTCTCGCCGCGAATCAGGATTCATCCACCATCGCTGTCTTTCGCATCGACGAAAAGACCGGACGCCTCACGCCCGCCGGCGATCCGGTAGCGGTTCCGACGCCGGTCGCAATCCTGTTCATGCCGCGCCGATAGCCGTGATACATTCACCGCATGGCTAGAAAGCGTCGCGTAACTCGGACGCAGGTAATCGCGAACCTGCCCAACTCGGTCGAGCTGACCAACCGCAGCAGCAAGAATTCCATGACTCTTGAGATCCGCACCGGCCACGTGTTGCTGGGGACTCTCGTCATGGGGCGGGGCAGTGTGCAATGGTGGCCTGCCGGGAACAGCGTCCACGCGCTCAAGAAAAGCTGGAAAACGTTTGCTGCCGTTCTCGACGAACACATGTGAGCGTGCAGTCACTGCCTGCTCGCGCCCCAATCTCGCGCGATTGCCTCACATCGCGACTTCACGCACACTTTTCGCCCAAATCCCGGCGTAACGTACGGACGTAAGAATCGGGTCCGCCCACTG
>JBDTTL010000548.1:0-1764 GCA_039930665.1 Acidobacteriota bacterium | reverse complement strand
CGAACGCGTCCCGCCATGACTTAGTCCCGGCCCCCCCGGTCGAGATCAGGCAGCCATCCACGTCGAAGAGGATCGCCAATATCTGATCGTCGTGTTCGTCATCCATCATTCATGCTCACTTTCACCAGGCTGCCCCACATGCCCATTGCTCGTCAGTCATCAGGTTATTCGCCACCGGACATCCGCTCGACATCCCCGAAATGCCTGCCGTGGCACCCTCGGGCGGACTGCCCGACAGGACTGCCGTACTCGCTGCTCAATGCGGCGATCACCCAGCCACGAACGAACGACGCGCCCCAGATTCCACAGGTGTGAGACCGCGCGCAGATCGAGCTCGTTGGTCCCCATCCGTCCTAATCCATTGAAACCAAGCTGAACCTGCATGGTCCTCGTTATGTAATATGACAGTTAACTATCGTGGATTTGTCCGCGCAGTTGGGACGACTACCTCGATCAGTTGATTAATGCACCCGCCTTTCACTCTACTTCCTCCTTGCATTCGATGACAGCGACCTTGGCCAGACGCCGTTCGAACCGCTCAGTCCGTGCGTAGCGAGCGGCTAAATACGTCCGGATTATTTCCCAGGCCAGCGCAAAGGCGACTACACGCCCGCCCAGGCACAGGAGATTCATGTCATCATCCTCAACGCCCTGATGAGCGGAGTAACTCTCGTGGATAAGGGCCGAGCGGACTCCGGGTACTTTATTGGCCGTGAAGCTGGCCCCAACACCGCTCCCGCAGATGGCGATGCCGCGTTCTACTTTCCCTTGTGCAACCGCTCTGGCCAGGGGAATGACAATATCCGGGTAATCATCTCCTGGATCCAGGGTGTAGGCGCCGAAATCCTGAACTTCATGCCCGGAATCACCCACTGCCTTCAGGATCGCTTCCTTCAAGAGATATCCCCCATGATCGGCCGCAAATCCAATTTTCATTTAGAGGTTGGTCTCCCCGCCGGCTATGTGTGCACTGTTCAGCCTTGCGATTGGAAAAACAGATGCCGCAACCGTCAGCCACACACCTAGCGCCGCGGCCGCAGTTCCCGCGTATCCAAGCGGTTCGGGGCGGTCAATGCGCTATATTTCTCCTGGCTGCTCATCCCGCGCGCATCTGACTTAGATATTCGGCTCGCACCCGCGTGGGAATGACGGCGGTGAGCAGGCCATTGGCGAAATGGGCCTCGGCGGCGGTGTAGGCCCATTCCCCTGGCGGTAGATCGATCACCCGGCCCAGCTCGCCATCCGGCAGTTCCGAAAGGATATAAGTGCGCGCCTCGTCGGTGGATTCCTCGCCCAGATGGCGTTCGGCCCGGATCAGCAGCTTGCCAGGCGCCACGGCGACGTGGACTTTTTCCGGCAGGCAGCGGGGCAGGCCGGCATTGATCACCAGATAGTTGTCGGTTTGGTACAGACTCACGGGCATGCCGTTCGCTTCTGGGGAGAGTGCTTCCAGGCGTTCATCAACGCGAACGGGAACAATATGTTGTTTTGGCATGGGTAAACCTTTCTATAAGGCCAGCGCTCATTCGAGCGCTTACACGACTAGCGGATTCCATTCGCCATACGTATTCTTGATCTTGCCGGGCCGAATGCTCAGCGCAATGAGGAGCAGACCGACGACGAGACCGTTGATGCTTGAGGCCAGCGTGGCGCCGCCCAGCAGTAACGGCAGCACGAAAATGCCGACCGCCAGGGCGATGTTGACAAAACGCGCCGCGCGTGTCACTTCGGCGAAGGCTACGATGGCGACCGTCACGACCAGCG
>JBDTTL010000547.1:0-1777 GCA_039930665.1 Acidobacteriota bacterium | reverse complement strand
CGGAGCTTGCTGCGCGAACTGCTGGATGCGGAACGCAACCGTAAGAGCGAGCAGCTATCGAAGGATCAACTGGCGCTGTTCGAGACGCTCTGGAAGGCCAACCACCCGGAGGAAGAGGAAGAAAAGCAAGAGGGTGCTGAGCCGCCCGCCGAAGAAGAACAGAAGCCGGAGAAACCGGAAACCAAGAAGCGCAGCGGACGACAACCGCTGGCGCGGCATCTGGTTCGGGAGCGAGTGGTGCACGACCTGGCGGCGTCGGAAAAGCACTGCCACTGCTGCGGCAAAGATCTGCACCTGGTCGGCGAGGAAACCAGCGAACGCTACGAGTTTATTCCCGCGGTGATGAAGGTGATTGAGGATGTGCGGCTGAAGTACGCCTGCGATTGCACGATGAAAAGGGCGGACAAACCCGCGCAGCCGATTGAGAAGAGCACGGCGGGCGCGAGCGTGCTCGCGCAGGTAATCGTCTCCAAATTCGCGGATCATTTGCCACTGCATAGACAGGAAAAGATCTTCGAGCGCCACGGAGTGGAGATCTCGCGCAAGACGATGGGCGGCTGGATGGCGCAATGCGGAGACCGGCTCGAAGTGCTATACAGTGCTGCCAGGAAAGTTCTATTCCAGTCAAAAGTGATCGGGACCGATGATACTGGCGTGAAGGTGTTAGACCCGTCACTAAACTTTGCGCGGACTGGGCGGATCTGGCCTTATGTCGGAGATGTCCACCATCCGGTGGTGGTTTACGACTACACGGCGACGCGAGGCCGGGATGGACCGGCGAAGTTTCTGGAAGGGTATACCGGATATCTGCAGGCCGACGCCTACTCGGTCTACGATGCGTTCTTCAAACCAGCCCGCGGACTCATTGAGGTCGGGTGCATGATGCATGCACGCCGGTACTTCATTAAGGCGCTGGATTCGGATCAAGCCCACATGGGTCCGGCGCTGCATCTGATCGCGCGCCTGTACGCGGTGGAGGACCGCGCCGGTGGGCTCAGCGGTGAAGAACGACTGGGTTTACGGAAGCGGTTGTCAAGCCCGGTGGTGGAGAAGCTCAACCAGTATTTGCTTAGGATCCGCGACGAGGTTTTGCCGAAGAGTCCAGCAGCCAGGGCTGTGCGCTATGCACTCAATCAGTGGGAAGCGCTGACGCGCTTCCTGAAAGATGGCGATCTGGAGATCGACAATGGCGCTACGGAGCGAGCGAACCGGGACATCGCGATTGGTCGCGGCAATTGGACGTTCTTCGGCAGCGACGCCGGCGGCAGAACGGCTGCGATTTTAATGAGCTTCATCGCGATGTGCAAGCGGAATACGGTCGAGCCATTCGCCTGGTTCCGGGATGTGCTGTCGCGCATAGCGACACATCCCATCAACCGAATCGAAGAGCTATTGCCGCATCATTGGAAGGTCCTCGCACCGTCCGCCAATCAAGCCTGACATCAACTACATACACCAAATCAGTCACCCGCGGCGCAACGGCGGTTCGTGAAAGCCTTACGTCGACAAAGCGAATCCTGCGTGGTGTCCCGATACGGGTAGCCTGCCGGCCCCCGGCATTTTTGGGCCGACCTGTTACAGATTGAATAGGGTATTTCTGCCAGAAATAGGGTCGACGGATTTCCCTACACATGCTTGCCGAAAGTTCACAGCGCAAGGGCGGTTCACGAGACGCTTACGATGCAATGCCAGCATTGTGGCCACCAGACGTCGGTGACTGCGGGCACGATTTTCCAGGACACGCGCAAGCCGCTGGTGGACTGGTTCCGGGCAATGT
>JBDTTL010000546.1:0-1855 GCA_039930665.1 Acidobacteriota bacterium | reverse complement strand
TAAGCTTCTTCGACTTTAGCGAGCCGCTCACCTGGCAGCAGAGCCATCGAGACTCCATGCTCTGGTCCGGCTGCAAAGGTCCGTCCTAGTACAGCGGGCGGAAGATGTTCGCGACAAAGCGTGCCAGTACCGGCAACAATCGTCGCACGTTCGATTACATTCCGAAGTTCCCGAGCATTTCCGGGCCACTCATACGCCTTAAAGACATCCAGGACCTCGGAATCTATCCCTGTCACCAGAGTTCCGTTCTTCTGGTTCAGGGACTGAATCATAGTTTGAGCGAGCAGCGGGATGTCTTCCGCGCGTTCCCGGAGGGGAGGGAGGAGGATCTGAAACACGCTCAATCGGTAGAAGATGTCGTCCCGCAAATGGGTCTCAGTCGGCTGGCTGGTTGCGGCCAACAGGCGCACATCAACGGACAGCTCGTTACGGCCACCCAAGCGCCGCACGCGCAACGTTTCAAGAACGCGTAGCAGAATAGGTTGCGCTGATCGAGGCATCTCGCCAAGCTCGTCCAGAAAGAGCGTTCCGCCGTGAGCCTGCTCGAAACAGCCAGCATGGCGCTCCGTCGCCCCGGTAAACGCACCCTTTTCGTGGCCGAACAATTCGCTCTCAATCAAGCTCTCCGGCAGCGCAGCGGCGTTAATCGCGACGAACGGACCGTTCCTGCGGGAGCTGCAATTGTGGATTTCACGGGCGACCAGTTCTTTGCCGCTTCCACTTGGTCCGCCGATTAGTACTGGCGCCGAACTTGGCGCCAGTTTCCGGATCATCGAAAACACCTCCTGCATCGCAGGAGATCGACCTACCATGTTTCCCAGCACCACAGATGGTGTCAGCTCGTCTAGGCTGCAGTTCCGTGAGGCAATGGACAGTTGCGGCATAGGAAGTGACTCACAGTATCCAGCCACGCCGTTGGTGGTTTTCGATCGCTGGTCCATATATGGTGTGCCATTATCGCAATCGCCAATCTGGTCCGCTTTTGAAGCCGCGTGAGCGCTATTCATCAGCAATGTTGTCCTTCATCTCAAACCTACGCGAAGCGAGATCAAGAGAGGGTCAAAAACAGATTGGCGATCGTACAGAAAGTGTCAAATAGCGGTCCGTACGGAACCAATTTGCGTGAAGCGTGGATTACATCAACATTGATCTTCAGCTAGCGGCGCGGTTCACTGGAGGAAGGCCTGAAGACAGCCTTTGACTTCCGCGCTTCTGTCAGGCCAGCTCCTCTTATCTAAAAAACTGGACCGGGAGTTTGTGAAAGCTGATTGAAGGTGCCCGGCCGTTGCGTCGGAGACGGAAGGAACTCCCCTAAAGGGTGAAGACCGTCCACGATCTCTCTATGACTCTAGCGCCTACGACACCGGCTTGGAAGAGACAATATGGCCCAAGAATCGGGGACGGTCGTCGGAAGTCCGTGAGGGTTACGTATTCAGATGGTCTTAGCGATTGCTTTCCGAACCTGTTGTCGATGCGAGCTCCTGTTCGGCTTTGAACCAATCATCTTCTGGCGAACCAATCGGACACCCTCGTGATTCCCACAGGGTATACGCAAGCTCGGCGACGTGGTCAAATTCAGGGGCCGCAGTCGCACTATTCTTGCGTTTGGATTCCGAGGCGGGTTTGTTTAATAGAGCCGTTGCCGTTGCCATAGTTGTAATCTCCTTAAAGTGTAAGTTGTGGCCACCGTTTCCTCAGATGACCAGGTTGAGCCTCGCGTTCGGTACGTGTCGGAAAACTAGATCCGACCTAGCGCTGTCCATTGCGGTTCTTCCTACCTCCAATTTACGCGAATTGATGTCAAGACAGGGTCAAGAATACTTGGGCAACTGTAAAAACAGTGTCAAGATCTTTA
>JBDTTL010000545.1:0-1868 GCA_039930665.1 Acidobacteriota bacterium | reverse complement strand
GGCATGGGCGGCACGGGCAAGCAGTTGGATTGGGGCCGGATATCTGCCGGCCGGAATGGACTCGTGGGCCGCGCCAGTCGATTCCGTGGTCACGGAACAGTTCACGCGCTTGAAGAACTATGTAGAACATGGGAGCCCCGCACCGTCGCTAAAAGCTCCGCCGGCGCAAACTACGGAGTCCCCGGCGAAGTAGCGCGAGTGCCAAGCGGGCGTTAACGGTTCCACATTTCTATTCGAGTTGTTTATGAAAGCGGTTGACGCTTAGACCCAGAATCACCACGCCGAATATCGCTAGCGTCACAATTTGCGGCCAGAGCGTGTCAATGCCGGCGCCTTGCAGGAACACACCGCGGACGATCTCCATGAAGTAGCGCACTGGATTCAAAAACGTGAGCCACTGCACGCTTTCGGGCATGTTGCGGATGGGAAACGTGAAGCCGCTGAGCATGAAGAAGGGCTGAAAGAACAATGTCGTCGCCATCATGGCTTGCTGTTGCGTCCGCGAAATGGTGGAGATGAACAGGCCCGCGCCCAAAGTGGTCAGCAGGAACACGAACGCGGCGAATAACAACAACAGAAAGCTCCCGTTGAAGGGCACGTGAAAAATCAGCAGAGCGGCGCTGGTCACCAGAATCAAATCCCAGTAGCCCACCAGCACGAACGGCAGCGTCTTGCCGAGGATCAGTTCCAAAGGGCGGATGGGAGTCACCATCAATTGCTCCATGGTGCCGATTTCTTTTTCGCGTACGATGGCCATGGCCGTGAGCGACAGCGTCACCAGGGTGATGATGTTCACCACCACGCCGGGGATGAAATAGTTACGGCTTGTAAGATCGGGGTTGTACCAGACGCGCGACCGCGAGACGATTTGCGGCATGGGCAGGGAGATGGCGCCCCCGGAGGTCATGGTCGCTCCCACCATGCGGTTGCGCTGCGCGGCGCCCGCGGCTTCCTGCGAATACCGGGCGATTACCTGGGAAGCGTAACCGGAAACCAGCGACGCCGTATTGGAGTTCGTTCCGTCCAATAACACCTGCACACTGGTGGCGTGGCCCCGGGCGACTTCGCGCGCAAAACCCGGCAGCACGCGGATCACTCCATCCACTTGTCCATGGTCGAGCAACCCTTGCATCTGGCGCTCATCGCCCGGAGTCGCCTTAATAAGGAAGCGCCCTGAGCCCGCAAACTCATCCCGCAGATCGTGGCTCGCCGGCGTGTTGTCCTGGTCCATCCAGGCGATCGTCGCGGTATCGACATCCAGATTCACGGCGTAACCAAACACCAGCAACTGCAGCAGCGGCGGGATCAGGAGCATGCTGCGCATACGCGGGTCGCGCAGCGCTTGAATGAATTCCTTGCGAATAATGGAGCGAAGCCGCTGGCGCATGATCAAGCCACCTTCTGCCGCAGTTTGCGGACGGTGAAGAAAAAGACGAGCGCTCCGTAGCCGCACAGCAGCAGGAAATCCGGCCACAGGATCTCGGGGCCGATTCCCTTCAGGAACACGCCCTTCGATATGTTTATGAAGTAGCGCGCGGGGACGAATAAAGCGATGGCCTGAATCACGGGCGGCATGCTGCTGATCGCATAGATAAATCCGGAGAGCAGGAAACCCGGCAGGAAAGAGATCAGCGTTCCCATCTGGTAGGCCATGAGTTGGGTGCGGAAAGTTGCCGAGACCCACACTCCCGTGCACAATGAGCCGAATAGAAAAACAAAACTGGAGATGGTCAGGAACAGCAGGCTTCCCTTGAACGGCACATCGAACAAGAAGACCCCAACCAGCATGCAGATCACCATGTCGACTAGTCCCACCAGAAAGTAGGCGGCTAGTTTAAGCCGCTGGCTCGCCGTTCGCTTCTTCGCGT
>JBDTTL010000544.1:0-1890 GCA_039930665.1 Acidobacteriota bacterium | reverse complement strand
GAAACCGCCAGCCTCTCCTATGCTGACGCCGATCCGGACCCGAGCGTTCTCTCCGGCCCGTGCGAGCAGGTATTGCAAAGCAAGCGCCTGGGTGAGGCAGCTCGCTCCAGGAATCCGCCGCGCCGCCGCCTGCACGGCCCAGGAAAGGCTCCTTACACGAGCTTTCTCAGGCCTTTTCGAAACCTGTCTCCCAGCCGCCCACCGCCGCACCACTCGGAAAGGCACGAGCCAGAGCGCCAGCCGTACCCCCACTACTACGCGAAACCCGCGCAACAGCAGCCGCCGGTCGGCCTGTGGCAATCCCGTGAACTGTTTGAGGCGGTTCAAACTGCTGACAACTCCGTGTCGCAAGGTTAACATGACCCCGACGACGACTTCAATCGATAATGAGGCCCTTCCCAAGTAGCCCTTCCCAGTACTATTGGTCCCCTTGACCTAAACTGGTCACTCCTGATAATCAGGGAAGACCCCAGGTCCCTGAGGAAACGCGGCACGAAGGAGGCAGCAGGTGAAGTTATTGCGTCACAGCGTTGGAAGGGAGCTTCCGTGGATTAGGCACACAAAACCAAGCCGACAGGTGCTGGAAGGCGTTGCGTCTAGATGACCGCGGCCGGGCCCGTACGATCGCAATGAGCATTGGCGAGCGCATCTTTACAATCGAGCTTACGCCCGAACAAAAGTACCTGATCACAAATGCGTCGGGCATATCCATCCCGGCAATCCAGATAAAATGGGCACATCTCGCGGCCTTAGCGATGGTAGCGCAGGCGGCTGGCATTGACGCATTACCGTATTCGACGTTGGCGATCGACAAAATGCTAGGTCGTTCAGCGCTGGACCCACGGACCTCCGGCCCGCTGATCACGCTTCCGCTTACCGAAAGCCAGCAGCGACAGGTAGCAGCCATCATCGGTCGCAGGATTTCCAAATTCGTGTTTTACGCCGATGATTTGGAGGTATCTTTTACCGAACAGTGGGAAAGATGCGTCGAACCTATGCAGTCGAAGAGCAGTTTTACCTGCTTTTCCCCTGCGTCTTTCTCGTACTCTATCGGAAGGCCAACACGTACAGGACCCATATCTTGACGGGTCTCTGTGCGGTGAGTCTTTTCTCCTGCATTGCACTGACGCACACCCGGCCCGAATGGGCCTTCTATCTTCTCCCAACCCGGGCATGGGAGTTATTTGCGGGAGGTATTCTCGCAACGCTAAACAAGAACAAACCAACGAGCAGTAAGTTGCTCGCTTCGCTGCCACTCATCGGCCTTGTGCTAATAGGTCTATCGTTCTTCGTCATATCCGAAAGTCATGCGTTCCCCGGGTATCTTGCGACACTCCCCGTGGTTGGTACGGCCTTTTTCTTGATACCGTACAAAACCACAACGACTTTTGCGGAGCGCCTTCTATCTTGGGGCCCTCTGGTTCTTGTTGGACGGATGTCCTACTCGCTCTACCTTTGGCACTGGCCGGTCTTTTCCTTAGTGGATTACAAGTTCTATTTGGCGTCGCCACCCGTCCGCCTGGTGCTGAAAGTTCTTGTCAGTGTGATCGCAACCGCCCTGTGTTTCGTTTTCATTGAAAAGCCAAGCCGCACGTTCTTAAATCATCCGAAGAGACGACGGTTGGCGTTTTCAGCTCTCGTTTGCTCCCTCGTCACATTGATACCGCTCGGAATTATCGTACGGAACACCAACTACCTCAACGCGGACATGCGCGATATAGCCAAGGGCGGACTCCGCTTCAATCAATCCGCCAAGAATGGTTCGATTATCCTCATGGGCGACAGCAATGGCTCAATGTATGGCAAGATGGCCAACAAACTCGCTGAGGAAAATCAATTAAAGCTCAACGTAATCACCGTCGCCGGCGGAGATCCGCTCCCACGTTCTTC
>JBDTTL010000543.1:0-1897 GCA_039930665.1 Acidobacteriota bacterium | reverse complement strand
ATCCTCAAAAAGATCGCTCGCTTTTGTGTGCGAACTTCTGACTCAGGACACTAGGCGGTCTTCCCATTAGCCGGGCTAACACGGGAGCCGGCTTCGTGCAGGGCCACCTGTTCCAGGGAACCATCTCCGCCACGTACGTGGTAACGCCGACGCTGATCCTGGATGGGGCATACGGTTATTTCCGCGAGGATTTCAATGATATTCCGCCCCGCGGCGAAGAAAATCTGGGCTGGACGGTTTTCAAAGTCCCCGGACTCCAGACCAGCGATAAGCGTGAACTGGGATGGCCGCTCATCCTGATTGACGGGTTCGCGCAGATGGGCGCCGCTAATAATTTCGAGCCCCACGGTTACCGCGATCCGGTCCGCGACTACATCGGCAATCTTAGCTGGAATAAGGGCAGCCACAACCTCCGCTTCGGAACCGACATAAACTTTCAGGACATTAACGAGAGCCAGCCTCAGGGCGCCAACTCCTATACCGCGAGTCCGGGCGGATTCCAGTTCACCCAAGGGGCCACTCAGCTTAACGGTGGACCCAAAGGCAACGACTATAATGCATTCGCGTCATTTCTGCTGGGCTTGCCTACAAATGCGGGCAAGACGCGCCAGTTCCCAGAAGAAATCCAACAGCGAATGCGGGCCTACAGCTTTTATGCCCGCGACCGCTGGCAGATCACCCCGAAGCTGACCTTGAACTATGGGCTTCGATATGAGCGCTTCCCCTTCCCGCAGCGGGTGGGACGCGGTCTTGAAATCTACGATTTCCAGAACAACACGATGTTGCTGTGCGGTCTGGGGTCGAATTCCAGCAATTGTGGCATCACCAACGGTCAAGGCCGCCCGACTCCACGCGCCGGAATTGCGTACCGGCTGAACGATACCATCGTGATTCGAGCCGGCTATGGGATGACCAACGATCCCACCAACCTGGCGAATTTTCAGCGGCTCAATTATCCTGACCTCAGCCAGCAGGTTCTCAACGCGCCCAATAGCTTCTCCTATGCCACCACTTTGCGTACGGGATTCACACCCGTGGTTGCCCCCAATTTGAGCAGTGGGGTTATTCCAGTGCCCAAGAATCAAAGCATCATCACATACGACAACAACAATCTGGTGCGCGGCTACATCCAATCGTGGAATTTTACCGTAGAGAAACAGTTCAAAACGTGGATCGCGTCGGCTGGCTATGTAGCCACTCGATCCGTGGACCAACTCTCTCAGATGGACCAAAATTGGTCCCCGATCGGCACCGGTTCCTCGGGGCAGATCCTGAATCAGAAATTTGGCCGTACCGCCCCGACCATTATGCTAGGTACGCTCGGGACCGCTAAGTACGATTCTCTTCAGGCGCGAGTCGAACATCGCATGGCGAATGGCTTCCACGTCTCCGTCGGCTATACGTATGCCCACGGCAGCGGCTACACGTCGGAGAGCTCAGGCGCCACGCCCCTGATCGGAATCCCTTATCTCTACGATCAGAACTACGGATTGCTGACCCGCGACATCCGGCAGAATGTGAATCTGACTTGGATTTTAGAAAGTCCTTTCGGAGCCGGTAAGCACTTTCTGCAAAGCGGGTTCGCGGGCAAAGTCGCCGGCGGGTGGCAGTTGAGCGGCGTCATCAGCGCTTACAACGGCCAGCCTTTTACGGCCACCGCTTCCAACACCTCGCTGAACGCGCAGGCGTCCAGCCAGCGTGCGAACTGTAACGCCACGCCCAACAAGCTCGGCGATAACCTGCAGTTTTACGATAGATCCGCGTTTAGTGTCCCCGCGACAGGGCAACTCGGCACCTGCGGGTACAACAGTCTGGTCGGACCGGGCGTGGTCAACTTGGATCTTGGCGTGGATCGCAATTTTAAGGTGACAGAACGCTTCCAATTGAAGTTCCGAGC
>JBDTTL010000542.1:0-1908 GCA_039930665.1 Acidobacteriota bacterium | reverse complement strand
GCAACCTCACCGAACATACGGTGCAAATGCTCATTGTCCGCTGCTACGCTAGTGAAGCAGGTAACGTCCGCCCAAACGGTGAACGCAAACGGGCCCCGGCACGCTAATTCTGATATACGATCAATCCCCGCAGCCGAGCTGTGATTCCTTTGTAATTCCATTCGCGCCCTAATGGTGGAAACTGGGTACATTTCATTGCTCTCGTTGAACCTGGTCGAGCGCTAAATCCTTGATAATCTACGTAGGTGCATTTCTCAAGCTGGACGTCACCGGTTGCGCGATTCAAGGGGTGACGTAGCGAAGCATGACGTCGCCGGGACCTGGCGGGCGTTGCTCACGAATTAGCGCTCGAAGGTAACCACGACACTTTTATTTAAGGTCACCGCATCGGGTTTGATGCTCAGATTTGGCCCACCGTGATGGAGTGGACTACTTGCTTCTGATGAACACGCCGAACTACTTGTACGATGCGTCGTGCCCAAGCGAAGAACTGACTGGAGTCTGAAACACCGCGAAAGGATCGCTTAGGGCCCTTACTAAGAAAACTGCTGAGTTGTGAGCCCGGAATGAACTGTTGAATAACGACAGGCCAGGACCTCGACTTTCCTCGCGTCGCTTCGCGAGATGAATATGAAGAGTGATCCAACACTTCGGCGACACATTTCATGCCTCTGAGTGCTACAGACGCGTCCAGTTCTTTACTCTGCTGGGCAAACATGTCTCCTAGCCGGCGGTGAATCACCGTGAGTTTCCGGTAAGCATGCATGACCGCGGTTAAGCTTGGCTGATACGGTGTGTCGAGGGCGGGAGGCCTGGCGGCATGACACAAGCGGTGGCAATCAATCGCGAGGATGCGGAGCAGTTGCGGCGGGGGTTTGAGGAGTTTCGCAGCACGCATGCGGTGCGATCGCGCCTGCCGGAGGAGTTATGGAGGGCAGCGGCGAAGTTGGCGCGACGGGACGGGATCGAAGCTACGGCGCAGGTGCTGGATGTGGATCGGCCGAGCCTTCAGAAGTGGACGAATCGATTCGAGCCTCGCGCGGAAGCAATGCCGCGCACGCCCCGACGCCAGCGTCAACCTAGAAGAGAGCCCGCTACAGCCGCCTTCGTGGAACTGCTGGCGGGGAACACCTGCGGGACGGCAAGTTGCCTGGTAGAAGTAGAATCGGCGCGAGGGGCGAAGTTGCGGCTGGAGTTGAAGGCCATTCCAACCAGCGACCTGACCGAGTTGATTCGCGCGTTTGCGGCGTCTTAAGTCATGCTGCAGATCACGCCGCAGATGCGAATCCTGGTGGCGGTGGAGGCAGTGGACTTTCGCAAGGGCATCGATTCGCTGGCCGAGTTGTGCCGCGCCAAGCTGGATGCCGATCCATTTTCAGGCTGTCTGTTTGTGTTCCTCAGCCGGCGGGCGACCTCTATTAAGGTGTTGGTCTACGACGGGCAAGGATTTTGGTTGGCGACCAAGCGATTATCCAAAGGACGCTTTCGCTGGTGGCCGCAGGGCGAAGAACCGACGCGGGCGCTGCGGGTGCATCAAGCGCAGGTGCTGCTGGCGGCCGGCAACCCGGACGTCGATGCGGCGCCGATGTGGCGGAAAGTATAAGCCGGTCATTTTTTACTTGCGTTCCGAAACACTTTCTGGCACACTGCGGATGAGATGGCCACACATCGCTATCGGGGCCGGAACATCGCCAGTGAAGAGATACTCTTCATCCGGAAACTGATTGGAGATCATCCGGAGCTCAGCCGCTGGAAGCTGTCGCGGCAGCTGTGTGAAGCCTGGCAGTGGAAGCAGGCCAACGGCGCGTTGCGCGACATGGTGTGCCGCGGACTGCTGCTGATGCTCCATCGTGCGGGCGAGATTGAGTTGCCGCCGGTGAAGCGCACGGTGCGCAATCGAATCGCAGA
>JBDTTL010000541.1:0-1912 GCA_039930665.1 Acidobacteriota bacterium | reverse complement strand
TACTGAAATAGTATCGGATACTGAATCGGTATAGGGCCGGATACCTAAGAAAGTAATACTCGGCTGCAGAGTCGGATCCGCCAGCAGCTCGGCCAGCTCCTCCTCCACCGACATGAGGGGCGGTTTACGGGAGGCTGTTGGCTGCTTGTGCGACTTCATTCTGGACCTGTTTAAGAGGAATCTGGAAGAACTCCAGGAGCTGATTGGCTACCAGCTCATAATCCTCAAGAGCCTTGGATTTCGGATCAAAATCAGCAAGAAACTGGTGGGCGCGATGGGCCTTTCCCACTGCCGTATCCGTGCGGATGGGGCCAATTGTGGGAATGCCATTCTGCTGTCCGAGTGCATGAATCATATTCATGACCACCTCGGTGAGGCCAATCCGCTTGTTCACAATCGTCGGCAGAAGAGCAATGGGTTTAATGGAAACCCGGCAGGCGCGCGATATGGTGCTGGCATAAAACAGGGAAGCGCCAGCGCCGGAAACGCTCAAACTGTCCATGGCGACAGGAATCAAAAAGTGCCTGGCGTAGACCATGGCGCAGGCTTGCATGAGGCTGATGGAAGGGGCGACGTCAATAAGAACAGCGTCATAAACCTCATCGAAATTGGTGAATACATCTTCAAACAATCTTTCCCGGGCGACCACGCTGGTCACCTGTTGCTCGGCGTCCGTGGTGGTCCGGCCGCCGCATAAAACATCCAGACCTTCCCGCACATTGACTACACAATCCCGAAGGTGCAAACGTTTCAGCAGGAAATCAGCAAGGTAGTGTTCGGGGCGAAGTTTGAGAACGCTCGATATCGATCCCTGGGGATCGGCATCAACCAGAAGAGTGCGGAGCCCGCGATCGGCAAAGCTCCGCGCCAGGTTGAGCGCGGTGGTTGTTTTACCAACCCCTCCGCGCTGGTTCCCAACCATCATTCGCATCATTTTGTAAGGACCTCCTGGAGTTCTTGGACATCCTGTTGCGTCCAGATTCGCCAGTTATTATTACCGTCACGGACAGGTTTAGGAATGCGGCCGTCTGCAATCATACGATCAAGTGTCTTTTTGCTTACACCTAGTATCATTGCAACTTGGCTGGATTTGTAGAGATGGGGTCGTTCGTAGAATTTCATAGTACCTATCTAGCCATAGTAGAAGCAAAAGCTATCAGGTACAAGCTTTTATAGCACTCTGCAGCAAAATAGGGACAAAATGGCGAGTTGGGCAGAAGACAGCAAAAACCAGTCATCGTAAGCCAATCGTGACCTTAGTTCCTTTTCAGGGTACCTATCGTCACTTTTAACCTGTTCCTACAGGATTCTGGGCTTAATCCGGCTCGTCTGCGACAAATTGGACATTCTGATCTCCAACGGCCTTTTGGAACCTCTCGAAGTCATTTCCGATCGCCATGGCGAGAGCCAGCAGCTTTTCGAGCGCCTGCTGGGCAGTCTCAAACTGGACGGTAATCCGGCCGGGGTCGAGCTGAATGCCGGGTGGAAGGTCGGTGAAAGCCTGGTTGACGATGTTTAGTGGCGCCGCGACGGGGACACGGGATTGCCAGGAAGTGCGGAGGCTATCGAGAGTATGAGCCAGACGCTGCCGCCGGATCCTTTCATACTGAGCAGCCTCGCCCGATGCGAGCTGCTGTAAATGCGCAATAAACAGTTCACGGTCCGCCACGCCGTTAGAGCCAATTTGAAGAGACACGCAAGGAGCGAGGATTTGCTGGGCACGGCGCCGGCCGATACCCAACACACGTTCGACCGTGGCCCGGTCGATCCAGGGGTGGGGCAGGGAAGCGAGCTCGTCCAGAATCTGGTCTAAGCGGCCAAGCCAGAGGGGTTTATCGGGCATATTCCAGTATAGGTCGCAGAGAAGCGGTTGTGCGCAACAGCGTAAAATGAATGAACTATAACTACCGAT
>JBDTTL010000540.1:0-1942 GCA_039930665.1 Acidobacteriota bacterium | reverse complement strand
TCGGGTAATGGTCATCAGAACGCCGCGCTTCCCATTGGTCCGAACAATATTTTGCTGCACCGTAAATCCGTCGCGGACCTGCGCCACGTCCTTCATGTAGACGGTGGCTCCGTTCACGGTCTTGATGGGCAGGTTGTTGAAATCCGCAATCGCGAGGGGGCTGCTATTGACCTTAATCTGATATTCGGTGCCGGCGAGTTTCGCGTTGCCGGCCGGGAGAATCAGATTCTGCAGATTGAGGGCGTTCGAAACGTCGATGGGCGCCAGGTTCTTTGCGTACAGCTCATCCAGGTTCAGATCCACCATGACGGCCCGCGCCTTGCCACCGAACGGATAGGAAATCGTCGCACCCTGTACGGTTGCGAGCGGAGTGCGGATAAAGTTTTGCCCCAGGTCGAAAATTTCCTGCTCGCTGAGTGTCTTGCTCGAAAGCCCTAATTGCAGGATAGGAACGCTGGCGGCGTCGAACTTAAGGACATTGCCAGGCTGCATTCCAGGCGGCATCTGACGCGTGGCAATTTGCATGGCTGCAGTGGTCTGCGCCACCGCCATGTCTACCTGCGCATTGGGGTGGAAGTAGACTCGGATCACAGCGATGCCGTTATAGGACTGTGACTCGATATGCTCAATGTCGTTGACATTGGAAGTGAGCATACGTTCGAAATTGGTAACGACGCGCTTCTCCATCTCATCGGGCGAGAGCCCGCTGTATGTCAAAACAACGCTGACGATGGGAATATCGATGTACGGGAAGATATCCACTGGCATCGTAACGATTGCGGCTCCGCCCAGGATGGCGATGAGCAGGGCCATGACCACGAAGGTATACGGGCGGCGTAGCGCGAGCCGGACAATCCACATAGTGTCTGTTTCTGCGGGGGCGGACGGGGCGCCCAACTCCCCCAATCTATTATTATGCTTCCGCGGACCCTCTTTTTACCTTGCCGTTTGGCAGGGTGGCGGGGTGGGAGGCGGTGGGGCGGGATGAATTTAGGCCTGCTTCGACGGGCAGATCATCAACTAGCCGGCATAACCGTAACCGAATTGCGCCGTATTGAGGAGAAGGCTCTTGGCGCTCAAATACGTCAAGTGGGCCGCCTGCTCGATAATGCCCTGAGACGCTAACTTCAGGCGCTTTTTCAGGGGCAACGGCTTTGCGGTGCATTCTTCCAGCATGGTGGCCGATTTCTCGACCTCAGCGAGGTAAGACCGCATTGAAGTTACAAAAGCCGCGTGCAGATCCATAAATTCTCGGTGATTCAATCCGGGCCACCTTTGCTTTAAGCGTACATAATTAAGACGTTAGCAACCGTAAAGCGTTTCATTCCAAATGCCGTGAATTGCTCACTGAGACAGTGTGTAAATAGGATTACGGGCCGAGCAACGGGTCAAACCTCTTTCCGTTTCATTTTTCGGCGGGGTGTTCGGGGGGGAGAAAGAGTTGCAGGCAAAGGATCGGTTGCCGTAGTAACAAATTGGTCGCGAAGAACAACGCTTAGCAGGGAGTTGTTAATTTTAAATTCACCGTTGTAGTCGATGAATCCTAATTTGCGGAACTTTCGCATGAAAAAGCCGACTCGCGAGATGCTGGTGCCAACCAACTGCGCCAGCGTTTCAAAACTAATCTTTGGAATCACACTCTTCGGCCTGCCCTTTTTCCCGAAGTCGGCCAGCATGAGGAGCGCGCGCGCCAACCGCTTCTCATGGGAGTTTAAGATCTGGTAAACCATGCCCTCCTCCAGGCTGAGGTTGCGGGTGAGCAGGTGCGAGAGAAAGCGTTCGGAAAAAGCCAGATTTTCGCCGAGCACACGGAGAGTAGTGAGCTTCTCCAACCGTTCGATCAAAGCCTTACCCGTAGCGGTTGCAGTGGCCGCGTGCGGCTGCCCCCTAAGGCATGCTTCACCAAGAAAACTGCCGGCCTCCAGAACACCGATGACCGCTT
>JBDTTL010000539.1:0-1944 GCA_039930665.1 Acidobacteriota bacterium | reverse complement strand
GAGGCGCTGCGCGCGCGCGACGTAATCCAGACGGCGAAGAGGACGTAGAGGATGCCCTCAAGAAGACTGATGCCAGTGCGCAACTGCGAGAGCAAGGGAATCAGAAACTGGTTGGCGTGGGATTGCAGGGTGACGACCATGCCGACCGAGATCACCGCCCCAATCGTGGCCAGCATGGCCAGAGCGTAAAGCACCCAGTGGTAGGGCAGACGAACAGCCACATACCACCAGGAACCGGCCACCAGCATGCTGGTCAGAATGCCGACAGCGAATTGAAATATGAGTGGCGAACGCATCATCGAAATCTCCCGGTTGATTGGGCCGACTTTGACGACAAGTCGCTCCGACGGCAAGCGCTTTGGTTTCGTTAGGGACGCCTAAACGTCGTAATACATGGTGAACTCGTAGGGGTGCGGGCGCAAACGCAGCGCGTCGTAATCCTTCTGTTTCATGTCCACCCAGTTGGCGATGAAGTCGGCGTTGAAGATGTCGCCTTTAAGCAGGAAGGAGTGATCGGCTTGCAGCGCTTCGATGGCGCCGCGCAAGGAGTCCGGCACGCTGGCCACCTGGGCCAGTTCTTCCGGGGGCAGCTCATACAGGTTCTTGTCCAGCGGATCGCCTGGGTCGATCCGGTTCTGGATTCCGTCCAATCCCGCCAGCAACAGGGCGGAAAATGCGATATACGGATTGGCCGATGGATCCGGGGTGCGAAACTCCACTCGCTTGGCTTTCGGGTTTTCCGAATAGGTCGGGATGCGGATGGCGGCCGAGCGGTTGCGCGCCGAGTAAGCCAGGTTGACCGGCGCTTCGAATCCCGGCACCAGCCGCTTGTAGCTGTTGGTGGTGGGATTAGTGATGCAGGTCAGGGCCGGGGCGTGTTTCAAAATGCCCCCGATGAAGAACAGCGCCATCTCGCTCAACCCCGCGTAGCCGTTGCCGGCAAAGAGCGGTTTGCCATCTTTCCAGAGCGACATGTGGGTGTGCATCCCGCTCCCGTTATCGCCAAAGAGCGGCTTGGGCATGAAGGTCACCGTCTTGCCGTGGCGCCTGGCCACGTTGCGCACGATGTACTTATAATACTGCATCCAATCGCCCATCTGCTTGAGCGGGGCGAAGCGGATGTCGATCTCGGCCTGCCCGGCCGTGGCCACCTCGTGGTGCTGGCGTTCGATGGGGATGCCGGCTTTTTCCAGCTCCAGGCACATCTCGTTGCGCAGATCCTGCTGAGTATCGGCCGGAGCCACCGGGAAGTAACCTTCCTTGGCCCGGATCTTATAGCCAAGGTTGGGCATCTCATCCCGGCCGCTGTTCCAGTGGCCTTCCACGCTATCCACCATATGGAAGGAGGTGTTGCCCGCGTAGTTATAGCGCACGTCGTCAAAGATGAAGAACTCCGCTTCCGGCCCGAAGAAGGCGGTGTCGGCGATCCCTGTGCTCTTTAAATAGGCTTCGGCTTTTTCGGCAATGCCGCGCGGGTCGCGGTCGTAGGGCTCGCGCGTGATCGGGTCCACGATGGTGCAAATCAGGCTCAGGGTGGGCTCGGCGTTGAAGATGTCCACCCAGGCCGTGGCCGGATCGGGGATGACCAGCATGTCGGAAGAATTGATCGCTTTCCACCCACGGATGCTCGACCCGTCAAAGCCCAGCCCTTCCGTGAAGATCTCTTCGCTGTATTCCGTCAGCGTGGTCGTGAAATGCTGCCACATCCCGGGCAGATCGGTGAATTTGAAGTCCACGAGTTTGATCCCGTGGTCCTTGATCATTCTGCTGACGTCACTGGCGGTTTTAGCGGTTGGCATAGGTAGTGGAGTGGGTCGTTGGGATTGGAGATTTTTCTAAAAACAAACGTATCGAAATTACACAGCCTGGTCGCCCGTTTCCTCAGTGCGGATGCGCACGGCGTGCTCAATGGATGAAACGAAAACTTTGCCGTCGCCGATCTTC
>JBDTTL010000538.1:0-1962 GCA_039930665.1 Acidobacteriota bacterium | reverse complement strand
TTAGACGAAACCCGCCTTAATTATGTTACGTTCTTCTGGGACGGGAGACTAGCGCGGTATCGATAAAGTTGACGCCGAGCTCGAAGGCGCGATGGAGCGCGGCCTGCGATTCGTCGTCACTGCCGCCGAGCCATTGCTTACCGCCGATGCCCCATGCTCCATAGCCGATCTCGCTTACGGTGATCCCCGTCCGGCCCAAAACGCGATACTTCATCGAAGACTAGGCCAGCGCCCGCTTGCAGTAATCGAAGCACTTCTTGACTTCTTCGATGTCATTACCCTTCCCCGGATATTCATATTCGATGTAAGCCGGAATCGGGTACTTGCTTTTCTTCAGCGTCTGCAGCACTCCCTTGATGGGAGTATCGCCTTGGCCCCATTCCACGTTAGGACCGCCGTTCTTCTTGCGATCTTTTATGTGCAGATGCGTAATGTCGGCGTGCCGCTCTTTAATGTACGCTACGGCGTCGAAATTTGCGGCTGAAAAGTGGCCGATATCAAGGTTGATCTTGAAATATTTCGAAAGAGCGAGCGCTCTCTGGAAGGTTTCCGGCGAGGAAAACTCATCCGGATCGGTGACGTTGGCGTGGCCATGCATCGATACGTACATCTTGTGCTTTTCGGCGAACGGCACCAGGCGCTTGGCCACCGATTCCGTAGTGGACGCGCTGATGATGTTCACACCGAGCGCCTTCGCGTGTTCGAAGATACGGTCCATTTCCGGATCTGTGAAGCTGGCGTTGAAGCTCAGATTGTAGACGTGGACGTCGATGCCGGCAGCATCGAACTTTTTGCGAATCGCGCGAAAGTGATCTAGCGAAACTTCCAAACGCCACTTGCGCAGGTCTTCGCGCGCTTTCACCACGGCCTCCTGTTTGGATTTGGTGCGCAACTGCTCAGTAAGCGCCCCTCCATCGGCTCCCGCGCCGAGGACTTTCGGATCGACCCCCGACCAAAAGTTGGTCGCGATGTTGGGGGGCTCGGCCTGCTGGGCGAAAAGCTCGCATTCAGCGAGGCCAGTTTCTGTCATGGCCTTAATCACCGAGTCGATAATGCCATCCATGGGCAAGTCGCGATAACTATAGGTCTGCACGCCCAGCCGTACACCTTCCACCACTGAGTTCAGCTTCGCGCCCTTCGCAGCAAGCGTGGTAGCGAGCGGCAGCGCCGCCAGCGTCATTTTCCCGAAGTCTCTTCTGGTGAACATAGACGCTCCTTGGCTTCGTCACATCGTACGGCTACCTGCAAATATAGCGCGGGCGGCGATCGCCGGATCGAGCGCGCAACTGCCGTCGCGTATTCGCAAAGCCGCCGTTGTGCGCGCCGCATCTTTGCACTATGCTTATTCAGCACTAAATTCCGGTTCTGTGCTGACGCCCTTGGAAGCTGGAGGATTGATGACGCGACTGGTTCCGTTGATCCGGCTGGGATTTCGCCATGTCCCGGGCGTGGCGTTCACTAGCTACGCGTTCCTCGGAGCTCTTGTGCTAACGGGACAAACCGCGCCTGTGCGATCTCTCACACCGGGCGTTTACTCCGCTGGGCAAGCGGCCCGCGGACAGCAGATTTACAAAGCGCAGTGTGCGGCCTGTCACGGAAACGCTATGGAAGGAAGCAGTGGACCGCCACTCACCGGAGACGGCTTTCTTTCGAACTGGAGCGCCCAGCCGCTGGCAAATCTCATCGGCAAAATTCAAAAGACCATGCCGTTCAACCTGCCGGGAAGCCTTTCGAAAAGCCAGTCGATCGATCTCGCAGCTTACGTTCTGCAAGCGGGCAAGTTCCCTGCCGGGCAAGCTGAATTGAGCGAAGCTGCACTCGCGCAGGTGGTATTTCCAACGGTGCGGAGTTCAGCCGTCCCGAGAATAGCCAGCGGCGCCGGCGCCTCTCTCCCGCCGCCCGAAGGAAACCTTGCCGAATTGATGCGAGCCATTGCCTTCCCGAATTCGAACATCATCTTTA
>JBDTTL010000537.1:0-1965 GCA_039930665.1 Acidobacteriota bacterium | reverse complement strand
TGGCCGAACCCAACGGCATGTAGAGAATTCCACGCTCCGCGTCCGCACTGAAAAAACTCCATACATTCGCGCCAGACATCTTTTCCCAAGAATCCCCCATCCAGGATTCATGACCCATCTCGCCAGGCCTAGGCACGGTGTGGAATGTCCACACCAGCTTACCCGTGCGCAAATCCCATGCACGCACATCGCCTGCGGGTCCCTTGGATCCCGTTTCGTCCACCACATGCGCGCCCGTAAACACCAGATTTTTGTAAATAAACGGGGCAGAGGTTATTCCATATTTGAAATCCATAAACCCGTTCATGATTTCCGGAGTCTTCAAGTTCACAACTCCCTCATTGCCAAATCCCGGATTGGGCTTGCCGGTCTTGGCGTTGATGGAATACATCTCGCCATCCTCGGTACCGAACACAATCTGCGGAGGCGTCTGCCCATCGCCCGGCCAGTATGCCAAGCTTCGCATTGACCCAAGTGTGGTTCGATTCGTCGCCTTCCCTTCAAACTCCCACAGAAGCTTGCCCGTATCAGGCTCCAGTGCAGCCACGCGGTTGTAGGGATACCCCAAATACAGCACGCCATTGACCATGATCGGTATCGACTGGCTCAGACGGAAGGGCTGACCTTCCTTCTTCATCTCATAACTCCAAGCAGGCACGAGCCTCGCTACGTTACTCGCATTGATTTGCCGCAGCGGCGAAAAGCGCTGACCACCGGCGTCATGAGCGTAACTAGGCCAATCATTTTGTGCGTGTAGCGCCGGCAGCACTAAACCCACGACAGCTAGTACAAATGAGGTTCGCATACGATTTCGTCCTTCCCTTCTAACTCGCGCTACGGAGTGTTGTAAGTCTTGCTGAAGCCTGTACGCTCGTTGGTGAGCGTAATCTTTCCGTCGCGGCTCACTGACGCCATCAGCCCATGTCCCGCGCAGTTCGTGTCAGGTTCCAAATTGGGGATCTGCTCCGGTTTAACATTGTGGTCGCGGTTGGGACCCATCGCTTGATGAATCTGCCACACATCCTCAAGACCCTGAATCTTGGCCACCGTTTCCCAGGCCGCATTGTGCCATCCCTTGGTTGTACCGTTGTTTACCACTACCAGCCGCGGTTTCAGGGCCAGGACCTGCGCCGGTGCGCCCGAGTAATCATTCGTGAAGCCGTGATGGGTAGCCTGGAACAGGGTAACGGTGCCCAGCTTATTCACAGGACAGCCCAATTGCATTTCCATATCCCAAGTCAAATCGCCGAGGTCCAGAAATTTGAACTTGCCATAGGTCAATAGGAGTCCGACGCTGCGCTGGTTCTCGGTGGTGTCGGCGGGCTTCTGTTGGGCGCCTTCGCAGTCTGGGTTCGCGCCGCCAGCGCCCTTAGCGGGTGATGCGAGCGTCTGTCCGTTCGCGGATACCACCAGAGTATCCAGGCCTTTGAGGGGCAGCTTGTCGCCCGGTTTCAAAATCGTTCGCTTTCCAGCCGACACCAGTTTGTAGGCCTCCCAGTCCTTCCCCCAGCGAGGATGCTGTGCTTCGACGGACTCGCCGTGATCCAGGAAATGTTCGATCGGGATCATTTTGGCTAGTGCCGGCACACCGCCCACGTGGTCACCATGGTAATGCGTGATCAGTAAGTAATCGATCTTCTTCAGGCCGGCTTTTTGGGTGGCCTGAAAAATGCGTCTAGCGTCGCGGTCGTCTGGCATAGCCCAGCCGGTATCCACCAGCAGCGACTGGCCCTCTGGAGTCACGATCAGAGTGGCGGCGCCGCCCTCGACGTCTACCCAATAAATGTCCATATTGCGAGCTTGCGCGGTAAGCGACATACCGCAAATCAAGAAAGCGACATGGAGGATTTTCTTCATGGCTTCTATACTATTCCATCACTAGCAGACGCCGCAGCACCCTCCGGCACTTGAGTGACATCTGCGGCACAGTGCTCAATCCGTTCGGGAAGATTTCCGAGTTCAAGT
>JBDTTL010000536.1:0-1967 GCA_039930665.1 Acidobacteriota bacterium | reverse complement strand
AGCTACCCCAAGTGAAGCGCATTAGGAAGTTTACGGACCGGCGAACGGCGATTCACAGGATTTGGGGGGCGATTCAGAAGGGCAAAGTCAACCCGACGAGAGAACCTGGCACTCAAAACATAGCCTCCACGGAAGCCGGCCGGCCTAACACGTAAACGGACCGAATAGAGGGGCCAAACTACATAGCCCAGAAGGCGTGGCGTCCACAACGTTTTTGAAGCCGGAGAAGTTGTACAACCCCCCTTTGCGGCCGCCTGAACGCAGACGTACCAAAGCATGAACGCGGCCTGTAAATTCACCGCTGTTTTATTCTTCGGCGGATATGGCCCTGAAGTCTAGCTGGCGCAAAACAGGCAGGCGCGCTTCGCCAAAAAGAGGCCTAACCATATTCGGCGAGCGATCGCGGATTCCGAGGAATGGAAAGGGAAATAAAGAAGGCTCAGCAAGGTGTGCTTGGTTCACAGTTTCACTGATAGTTGAGGGCTCACCGCCTCGGGACGGTTATGGTAGAATGGGGTTTACGAGTGGGAATTCCCACACTACACTATGACTACAAAGCTTACTCTCGACCGTGCCGGGCGCGTTCTGATTCCAAAGACCTTACGTCAAGAACTCCAGCTTGGCCCAGGCGATGCCTTGCAACTCGAAAGTAAGGGCGAGCAAATCACTCTACGTCCCATCCGTCCCAAGGCCCTGCTCAAGAAAGAGCATGGTGTGTGGGTCTACCAGGGCGAGGCGACCCATGCTTCCATACCCGACTTGATCGATCGCGAAAGAGTAAAGCGTTTGCGCGAGTTGATGGGATGAGAGAATTCTTCGACACCTCAGTGCTCATCGGCGCGTTTTGGCGGGGCCATCCGCATCACGACGCGAGTCTCAAGCTGGTCAGCGGCGCCACTAAGCGCACATCGGCTTGCGCTGCCCATACGCTCGCAGAAGTCTACGCGACCATGACTGCCCTTCCCGTGAAGGATGTTATCCCACCGGATCAGGCAATGCTGTTCGTCCAGGAAGCGCGCGATCGCTGTTCCATTGTTACGCTAACGGAAGACGAATACTACGCCACCATCGAGCATGCAGCCGAGCTCGGATTCACTAGCGGCCGCGTTTATGACGCGCTCTTATTGCGTTGTGCCACCAAGGTAAAATCGGAAACGATCTATACCTGGAACCTCAAGCACTTTCGCGTGATCAGTCCGGACACAGCCGACCGGATGCGTACGCCTTAAAGTCTCCGGTTGGCAACGCCGCACTAACCAAAGGGGAAACAAACAGCCACACGCTTCGCGGGGCCAAACTATCAATCCCAGAAGACCTGCTACAGCGTTTTTGAACTGGGGAGTTTCAAGGCGTCCGCCCTGCCGCCAGCACTGCGTCGAAATATCTCGCAGTCGATTAAACCGTGGCGAATGATCCGCGGAAACCGGCGAAAACGTTATGCGCCGATCTCCTCTCGACGCAAGTTACTTGGACCCGCGGAGCTCGAAGACGCTTGACTCCTTCATAAGCCTGGCAAGGCGGGGCGCGAAGGAGCAGCCAGGGCAGCTTGAAATGCGGCCCATTGTTGCGCGCTTAGCCCAAATCGCTGGCGGTCCGGGAGGGTCTCTTCGGCTCGGGCGAGGGCACTCTCAAGGACAAATTCACTAACGGAACGTTGCGCAGCACGCGCCGCAACCTGTAGAACGCGCTTTGCCGACGGGGTCAGTCGAAGATCGAGTTTCTCATTTCGGGTTTCTGATTTCGGCATTTCACCTCACTGTTTATGAACGAAGCGATAGGAAAATCGTAATTGTCGCACAGTGTCAAGACACTGTCATGACGCTTTATCCCGCACTGTTTACACAACGTATGAAGCCTGCCACTCCCTACACAGGGGAAACCCGAAGTGCCAGATCGAATATTTAGGATCGTTCTAGTGTCCTGAGTCAGAAGTTCGCACACAAAAGCGAGCGATCTTTTTGAGGATG
>JBDTTL010000535.1:0-1978 GCA_039930665.1 Acidobacteriota bacterium | reverse complement strand
CCTTCCGCGTGAGCGCATTAAGCACATCACCGGAATCACCTCTATGATGCCGTGAATTGATCGAGCTTGTCAAGCCCAAGAGTTCCCTCGGGTGTGCGACATGAGCGGGAGGGTTTTGCGGTTTTCTTTTTTTATCGTTATAATCCTAACGTAGAGATACGTACGGATAGGAGGTGTCCCCTTGCCCGCTCCCCTCACCAGCCTGGAACAGCAACGCGTCCAGATTTTGACGCAGATGCTGGAGTTAGGAGATTTTCGCAGCGGTTCCATTACGGCCATCCAGGGCCGTTGTGGAAAACCCAACTGTCGTTGTCATCAGCCCGGCCAACCCGGCCATGGTCCCAACTTTCGATTGACGCGCAAGGTCCGGGGCAAGACCCAGAGCGAAAGTTTCTCGTCAGCCGCGGCACTCCGCAAGGCACAGCGGGAAGTAGAGGCGTTTCATCGCTTCCGCCAGCTCAGTCAAGCCTTGCTGGATGTAAATGAGAAGATTTGCCAAGCACGACCGGTAGAGGACACCCTCTCGCCGCAGGAAAAAAAACGGCGGAAATCATCCGCCAAGAAGTCGCGCGGGAAGTAGATCAACTCTTGCGCGTGATTTTCCGCGACCAGCGCACGAGCGGGGCGCTGGATCTGGAGGCCATCGAAATGGCGGTGCGCTCGGCCATGCATCACGCGGGCGCGGCCATGTTGAGCGAACTGCTGCGTTTTCCCGTGCCCGCCGCCGAGCAGCGTACGGTGGCTTGTGCTTGCGGCCAGCAGGCGCAGTACCGCGAACTACGCTCCAAACCGGTGCTCACCGCCGTGGGACTGGCACACGTCACGCGACCGTACTATCTGTGCTCGCATTGTCACGCCGGACAGTTTCCCGCCGATGTCGAACTGGACATCGAAAGCACGGAGTTCTCTCCGGGCGTGCGCCGCATGCAGGCGGTAGTGGGTCAGGATGCGCCTTTCGATCACGGCCGTCAGCAGTTGCACTTACTGGCCGGTCTCGAAGTCACCGCCAAGTCGGTGGAGCGCATCGCCGAGTCCATCGGAGAGGCTCTCGCCGGGCGTGAACAAGCCGGAATACAACGCGCCGTGCAGTTGGATCTACCGATCATCGTGGGCCAGCCGATCCCCATCCTCTATGTGGAAATGGATGGCACTGGAGTGCCGGTGGTGAAGAAGGAAACCATCGGCCGTAAGGGCAAGACCGAAGGTCAACCGGCGCACACGCGTGAGGCGAAGCTCGGATGCGTGTTCACGCAAACAGCGTGGGATCAAGAAGGCTACGCGATTCGCGATCCCGATTCCACCACCTACACCGGCGCCATTGAGACTGCCGAGGAGTTTGGCAAGCGCCTCTATCTGGAAGCCTGGAATCGCGGCTGGAGCCGCGCCCAAAAGAAAGTCGTCCTCGGCGATGGCGCTGAGTGGATCTGGAATCTGGCCCAACAACATTTTCCCGGCGCGATTCAGATCGTCGATCTGTATCACGCCCGCCAACACCTGTGGACCGTCGCCCGCCTGCTGTTTCCCCACGACACCGGCCAGCAAAAAACCTGGATGGAGATCCACCAAAAACGCTGGCTCGACAAAGGCAAAATCGAAAAACTGATTCTCTCGCTGCGCTCCCTTGCTTCGGCCAACACTGCGCTGACGGAAAAGATTCGCACCGAGGCTGACTACTTCCAGACCAACCTCGAGCGCATGCGCTACCCCAAGTTCCGCCGCCAGCACCTCTTCGTCGGCTCCGGCGTCATCGAAGCCGGCTGCAAAACCGTCATCGGCTCTCGCCTCAAACAATCCGGTATGTTCTGGACCGTTCGCGGAGCCAACGCTATCACCGCTCTGCGCTGCTCTCACCTCAATCGCCGCTTCGAGGATTACTGGGCTCGGCGCCGGGCCGCCTAATCTCCACTTCTATGTCGCACACCCTTTGCCAAATATTTCAGGAGACGCCGCCGGGGCAAGCGGCCCAACGCCTGAGATC
>JBDTTL010000534.1:0-1981 GCA_039930665.1 Acidobacteriota bacterium | reverse complement strand
GACGGAGGTGTGTTTCAGCTTCGGGCCAACGGCTCCGGTGAGATCCTTTGTGAACTTCCTAACATCCAATCCGGGGATGCGATTCTCTTCCGCATCTCCGGCAAGTTGAACCACAGAGTCAGTCCGATGCAAGGCAACGAGCCTAAGACAGCGTTTGCCGGCTGGTTCAGGAATCGCGGCCCCAATTTTTTCTCGGCCCTGCAGCAGCTCTCAGGCAAAGAGCAAAACGCGGGGGACGAGGTCGCACCAGACCACCTGTGAAGAAAGATGCGATCCCGTTAGATCGTGGAAAAGATACGTCAGACGGCGCATATCGGATGCGGGGATACTTGGCTCTTCCACAGGTTCTAAATGCCGACTACCAATCAAGCCTCCTTGAGCCCGGCAGCGATCAGGAATTGTCGCGGCAAGTTGCCATAGGAGTAAGAGATATGATTGATCAGGGTATAAGTTGATGATTCCCATTTCCTTCGCCTCGCGTGTAACAACTGCCACGGATGTGATGTCGCGGGAAGTTGGAAACGAATGCGTAGTCCTAAATCTCAAAACCGAGTTGTATCTTGGTCTGGACGAAGTTGGGACACGAATGTGGATGCGGCTTCAACAATGCGATTCAATCCAGGCCGCCTACGAATCCTTGTTGGAGGAGTTTGAGGTAGAACCCAAGGAACTTCGCAAGGACCTGGAGGACTTTCTAAGCTCGCTTAAGACACAGGGACTGATAGAGATAAGCGACCAATCTGGAGGAGTGGTATTCCCGGCATCACAAAGCTAGAAGGAGAATCCGTTGCTGGCCCAAGCGCAGACCCCGCTGCTTCTTACCACTACGGAGTCTACGGGGTCAGTTTGCGGAGTTCAATTCCGCTATGTTTACCTGCGCCTTCGGCCCGAAGCTTCACGGAGATTCAACTGAAAACGGCGCCGCACTCATGGTTTGCCGAAGCGATTCATGGCTTGCCCTTACAGACGCGGGATTCCTGGTTCCAGTACGCTCGCCTGTCGGATCGATCGACCTACGTTCGGTGGGATGGTCTTGGCGAGTTTCTTGTTTCCGCCAACGGACGCCAGATCACCTGCTATCGTTTCCCCGATGTCCCACCGGAGTCTTTTCAAGTCTATCTGCTAGGCCAAGCATTTTCGTATGCCCTGGTTAAACTTGGTCTTGAGCCGCTACACGCGACGGCCATTGTTGTTGACGGCCAAGCCGTGGTTTTTCTCGGCAATAGCGGTTTTGGAAAGTCCACACTAGCCGCCAGTTACCTTCATGCCGGGCACCGTTTGCTGACAGACGATCTGCTCATTTTGTTAACGCGCGTACAGCACGAATCTATCACGACTCACAACCCGGCACTCACAAGTCCGACCCGGAGCGTGTTGCGGAGATGCAATTGGTCAACCGCCACTACGTAATGACGAAAGTGCTACGGCGAAATCGATTGCGGGATTACTCAAAGCTTGCGGCCTGGACGGCTTTTACACATATTTCACTGCTCGTGCGCACGAATGGATGGCAGCGGCTGCCCGCGAGGCTGCGCGGTGAGACGCGAGCGATTCGAAGAATCTTGTCGTGTGGAGGAGGGATGTGAAATCGATACCAATCACTGTAGGGATTCCTACATTTGCTCGTGGTCGGCGGGTATTTAACACACTCGAATATATAGCCGCTTGTGATCCTCCCCCGTCTGAGATCATCGTCCACGTCGACCAGTCGACTGGAGACCTGGAGCGCGAATTGCGAGTTAGTTTCCCAGCCGTACGCATACTTTCCTCGATCGAACGCGTGGGCCCCGGCGGCGGACGTCATCGATGCCTCCTGGCAGCTTCACAGCCGTGGTTCACGAGCTTCGACGATGACTCATGGCCCTTGGATCGGGACTTTTTCTTTGAGGTGTCATCTCTTCTCAAGAACAATCCTCGAGCGGCTGTGCTGGCGGCCTCGATTTATCATCGCCATGAAGCACAGCAAGACCGTTCAGATCAG
>JBDTTL010000533.1:0-1989 GCA_039930665.1 Acidobacteriota bacterium | reverse complement strand
CTAGATCGCCAAGCGGACTCACAGGAGCAATCTGCCAGAACGCTGGTCCGACTGGATAACTTCCGATTTGCCAATATCTATGTAAGTCTTTGTCAAGAAAAAAAAAGTTCTCCTGACGCGCGCTTCGGATGAGCGCGCAAAAACGACTCTGCCAGAATCTGCAGCTCGCACGAATGCCTCTCGGCGGGGGTTCCTGCCTTCGCAGAACCAGACAACTCAGGACTTATCCAAACAACTGATGTCAAATGAGTTCAGCGAAGGCAGTTGAGAAAAAGCTAATTATCATCACAGGTCCGGTTGAGGCACGATAACAAGGGAGTGGCGGGACCGCCACTAAGCAGAAAGCGTAGTAGGTTCGCGGAGGGAACCTTACCCCAAGGCTTAAGGCGCATGGGACCGGGTCGTTTAGCCGCCACACCTAGCCTGCGCCATCATCGCATCCGTGGGTCCGCAATGCGAAGGTACCCAGTCGGCTAAAACGTTGGCTTCATGCTCAGCTATCTCTTCGGAAGTTCAGATCCTCCATGAGCGTGGTTATACGTTCCGTTTCCGAAGACGAAGTGGAAATCGTAATTGCGCGTCTTAAGCGAATTCGCCATTGATTTTTGGCGGGCGTAGCTAGCGGATCGGCTTGAGTCCGGACCCCTGGGCGTACACGCCAATCCAGTGGTTGGTGAATCGCAGGTAAGCTTGCGGCGACACTTGGGGCATATGACAGCCGATGCAATTGGCCGGCTTAGTTGCGACGCACACGGGCTGCGGAGGTCGGCTCGCGCCGTGGCAAGAAAGACACTTTTGGTTATAGTAAGCGACGTCGTTCCTGCGAAGATCCTGATGCGGATCGTGGCAGGTCAGGCATGAAAGCGCGCCGTTGCTCTTTCGGAAGCAGGCCGCCTGGTTAAGGTAGACCGGTTGATGCCTGACATTCCATGCGACATTCCAGTCGGTAGCGGATCCCGGCGGCGCGGGCCGCCTGTGGCAGGTCCCGCAGAACTGGTTCAACTCGGCAGCCGACATCCGCCTGGGGTTTCCAATGAGTTTCCGGGCCGTCTCCTTCTGGCCGAGGACCGCCGCATCCCGGTGTAGACTCCCGGGTCCGTGGCAGGCCTCGCAACGCACGCCTAGCTCCGCTGGCTGGAGTTCGCGCTTCGCGCCGATGCCAACCGGCCCCGTCGAGTGACACTGGAAACAGCCCATTACGCCGGTATTCGGATCCAATGTCTTGTAGAGCAGGCCCACGGCGTGAGGCAGTGAATCAGCCACCAACCCTTCCTGTCCCGGCGTAGGCCCTAAGGCTCGTGGGGCGGAATAATATGTAAGATAATGCTCCAGGTACCAGTCCTCGTCCACTCGGGTTACGAACGTGACCGCTTGGTCACCCCCTCCAAATGCCCACTCCAGGGGGAGGTTCATAACATTGGCATCATCGAATGCCCTCACCCGGAATTCCTTCCCGCTGAGCCGGTATTGAAGGTGGAAATTGGGCTTTCGTGGAACTTGATTGGGAGGAGCGAAAAAGCCCGCCAGCGGATGTTCGGCGACCGGGAATAACGACCGTGCGTGCGAACTCGCAGACTGTTGAGCAAAACGCCCTGGATGACAGCTTCCGCAGGCTTTGGCGCCGATATATGCGGCTTTCCCGTTTGGTTGGGCGTTCAGAGGGCCGGCACAATACGTTAATGCCAAGCAGGCCACCCATGCCAGCCGGGGGTCGAGGGAGACGACGTAGGCGAAGTGCGTGACTTCCCTGCAGAATGAGCGCGATGTGCGAAGCGCCTTCCCGAAATGGTTCTGGACCCGTTTCCAGGTCGTCCCGCGACCGGAAAAATGCATCACTTAGATTATCTCCTTCGCGCGACCTGACCGATATTTGGATCGGTCCGATTGTGAGTATATCTCGACGCAGGATTGGCTGAGTCGAGCTTCGGTTTCTCCCTTTGCACTCCCCCGCAATCCGTCCGTAAGAGCCACCGGCGAGGGCCGGAACGC
>JBDTTL010000532.1:0-2035 GCA_039930665.1 Acidobacteriota bacterium | reverse complement strand
CAAAATTCCTGATAGGGATAGACACCGGTAGGATTGTTGTCGGCGTGTGCGAAGAAATAGGGTTGTCCTTGGGGACTTCCGTAGATGTAAGTGACAATTCGGTAATCGCTAGAGGTCTTCATCTCCCACAGAACGCGCCAGAAATTGTTTCCGTAGGTTTGGACCTGGCTGAGGAGTTCTGGGTTCAATTTGATCCAGTAGCGGACATAGGAATCGACCAGCGGAGTCGAAAGACCGGCGATCTGAAAGCTGTCCTGGGTACAGCAGGTGTTGGGAGAAGGTTTAGCGATTTTTTGCCGCAGGGCGTGGGTCAAATTTCCGTTGGGACCGGATACGGTCTCGATCTCGTTCTGAATGTAGTTGTTGAAATCTTCCGGCGCAGGGTTGAAGTTGCTCGACGTGACCACTCCCAATAGCCCCGTCAACAGCGGGTTGGGGCTCCAGGTTCTCACCGGCCAAGTGTAGCCCGTCGAGTTATCGGCGCCCAGGATGTACTGATACTGGCTGAAGCCTCCTAACACCGGCAGAAGATAGCTGGAGTCTTCAAAGCCGGACTTGAACAAAAGATTCGCATTGGGGTCAGGAGCCGGGGTCGCGGTTTGGAACTCGTGGGCCGCCTGCGCGAACAGTAATACCAGCAGAAGTACAGAGAGCGCCGATATTGCCACTCCTATTCCGCGACGGCGAGTAAATAACCGGGTGAACATGATCTTGACCTCTCAATTAAGGAGCGCGATTCAGAGGAGCCACTTCCATCATGAATGTGCGGCAGATGACGAGGGGCTGGCAGCATGTCTCAGGTTATGCGGGTCGGCATCGGCGATAGCCGAGGCTCCAGCAAACTGCCCGGCCGCCGCGGCCCTCACCTTCCGGGGCGCCAGTCGAGGGACGCCAAGCGGCTCCTGCAGCAGCGCGCGTTTTGCTCGGAGAGCCTTGCCGACCATATCCGCAAACGCTCCCGCATCGGCGGGGTAGCTATGGTCCGCACCATCATACGCCAGTTCCACATAATCACCGCCCGGGAGAGGGATGCGTATTATCCAGGAGTTCTCAATATCGGACAGGTTCGTGACCGATTCAAAGTAGGTTTTCGAAAAGAGTGTTAGCTTCGCTCGGGCAAATCCGAACTTGCCGCAATTTCGCAGCAAAACTTGCCAGCACTCATCCGCTGTGGAAGCATTTGCGAAGGTTGCTCTAAGTTCGCTCATCTGGATCTTCGCACGAAGTGCGCCGATCAGTGTACCGTCGGCGAGAATGCGTCCGAACGCGCCGAATTCAACGTAGTTCAGCCAGTAGATCCCGAACCCGGCACTCACGCAGAACAAGACAAGAATCAGCCCGGCGAATGCCTCGTTGGCCGACTGCATGAGAGACAGGGCGCCAGCGATGCCGCAGCAAGCGTATAGACAAAGCACTACGCGGCGCGGCGTCAGACCACGGTCCAGGAGCCGGTGATGGATGTGCCCCCTGTCGCCCGAGAAGATGGGTTGCCCCCTCAACAGGCGCCGTCCGATTGCAACCGAGGTGTCCAGCAAAGGCAACGCCAGTGCGATCATGGGAGCAGTCATACCCAGGATGGTGGTCGACTTCTGTCCCCATAAGACCCCGTAACAGCCGAGGAGAAAACCCAAAAGCAGGCTTCCTCCGTCGCCGAGAAAGATCGACGCCGGGCTGAAGTTGTAGCGCAGGAATCCCAGCAGGCTGGCGGCCAATGGCACGGTAGCGATGACGACGGCGAAGTTGTGTTGGGAGATCGCGGAGAGCATGATCGCCAGCGTAGTCAGCAGACCGACTCCGGTGGCAAGACCGTCAATCCCGTCGATGAGATTAAAGCCGTTGGTACATATCAGAAGCCACAGTATAGTAACCGGCACTTCGACAAGAGGGCTGAAGAAATAGCCGTGAGTTCCGATGATACGAACTCCTCCCGCGCAAGCCAGCGCCGATGCAATCAACCCACCAAGGAGTTTTTGCCAGGGCTTTAGACCGCGAATATCGTCCAGCAAGCCGGTGCCAAGCACCAGCAGCCCCGCCA
>JBDTTL010000531.1:0-2041 GCA_039930665.1 Acidobacteriota bacterium | reverse complement strand
CCTTTCGGCTCACCCCTCAGAACTTAACGTGCGAACCATTGGGACGGGAGACTAGGTATGGACGAGAGCGTGCAAGCGTCGAAACCAAGCCGCCCGATAGTAGAATTTTTGGCATCAGCTCAGCAGCAACCATCTGGCTCCGCGCGTTACTTGGGAGCAGAGAGTCGAAGCGCCTCACCAATGCGCCGACGAATTTCGGACCAGACTTCTGGGGGCGTTCGATCGCTTTATGAAACGCCTCAAGAGTCCAGTTCTCAGCGTACCTGCGGCGCAGCCGTTCGGGCCAGAAATCACCTTTGGAGATTATGAAAAGGCGATCCAGGTGCGTCTCCAACACGGATAACAGTTGGACATACGACTCCGACCAAAGTAGTTCGTCAGTGAGATCCTGAAACCGGAATATCTTTGCTGGCGTCAGGCGAGCAAACTGGCTTCTCAGAATCAAGATCGATAGTACGATGAGCGTCACGACGTGCATTGCTTGAGTGGTTGTGAGGCCAGCAAGCCACGCAGGTGGCGGTAAACCAAGATGCCTCGCTTTGAAAAAGCTATAAAGATCCAGATAGAAGATCGCGAAAAAGCCGGCAATGAATACGGTCAACTCGAAGATACCAAACCGCAGCCGCAAATCGAGGCGTCGCGCGCGGGGCATCACTGCATAGACAGCTATAAGGAGACCGACGACTGTAATCAGAAGATCCATAGTCGGCGGTGAGACGACATCCTACTCCAACCGATAGTTCGGCGCTTCCTTGGTGATGATCACGTCGTGCACATGGCTTTCGCGCAGGCCGGCTGCGCTCACGCGCAGGAATTTGGCCTGCTGGTGCAGTTCCGGAATCGTCGCGCAGCCGCAGTAGCCCATGCCCGCGCGCAACCCGCCGACCAGTTGATACACCAGATCGGAAAGCATTCCTTTATAAGGCACGCGACCTTCGATGCCCTCGGGCACCAGCTTGCCGCCACCGCTGGCCTCCTGCGAATAACGGTCGGCCGAGCCTTGCGCCATCGCGCCCATGGAACCCATGCCGCGGTAGCTCTTGAAGGTGCGTCCCTGATAAAGAATCGTCTCACCGGGGCTCTCTTCCGTGCCCGCCAGCAGGCTGCCAATCATCACGCAATCCGCTCCCGCGGCGATGGCCTTGGTGACGTCGCCCGAGAATTTGATGCCGCCATCGGCAATGAGCGGGACACCGCTACCGGCCGTCGCTTTGGCGCATTCGGCGATCGCGGTGATTTGGGGAACACCGGCGCCGCTAACCACGCGCGTGGTGCATATCGAACCCGGCCCTATGCCGACCTTGATTCCATCGACGCCCAGTCCGATCAATTCCCGCGCGCCTTCGAAGGTGGCGACGTTGCCGGCGATCAACTGCACGTCCGGCAACGCCCGCTTCACATTGATAATGGCGTCGATCACGCGCTGGCTATGGCCATGTGCCGAATCGATGGCCAGCACGTCTACTTTCTTGCTCACCAGTTCCTGCGCGCGCTCGAGATAATCTCCCGACGACCCGAGCGCGGCGCCCACGCGCAGGCGTCCCTGCGCGTCCTTGGCGGCGTTGGGATACTTCAACTTCTTCTGAATGTCCTTGACGGTGATCAGGCCCTTCAGGTTGTAATGCTCATCCACCACCAGCAGCTTTTCCACGCGATGGGTGTGCAGAATGGCCTCGGCTTCTTCGAGAGTGGTGCCCACACCCACCGTGATGAGGTTCTCCTTGGTCATCACGCTCTCCACCGGCAGATCGTAGCGTGTCTCGAAGCGCAGGTCGCGGTTGGTGAGGATGCCCACCAGTTTGCCGTTCTTGGTCACCGGCACGCCGGAGATGCGGTAGCGCTTCATCACTTCGAGCGCGTCGGAAATCTTGTGCTCGGGATCGATGGTCACCGGGTCCACGATCATGCCGCTTTCCGAGCGCTTCACCCGGTCCACTTCTTCCGCTTGCTTTTCGATGGACATGTTGCGGTGAATGATGCCGATGCCGCCCTGTTGCGCGAGGGCGATAGCCAAATGGGATTCGGTCACGGTGTCCATGGC
>JBDTTL010000530.1:0-2048 GCA_039930665.1 Acidobacteriota bacterium | reverse complement strand
CATCCGCGCGTTGGGATAGAGCAAGTAACTGGCGAGTTCCTGGAAACGGTGCGCTTCGGCCGGTCCGATGCCCAGATTTCGGAACTGTAGCTGAGCGCGTGTCGAGGCGATCTCGAACGCTCGTGACACCGATTCCGGACGCTGATACTTCGCGATCAGCGTCAAGAGCACCTCTCGTGAAGCCGCCGCCAGCGTTACGAACGTGAGCTCAATCCGTTGGCGAGGATCCAGCGTCGCACCGCAACGCAAACTGAAGATCGGATCGAGCACTGCTCCCGCGGAACCCGAGAGCTTGCGCCGCAATGCCTCGGGAGCCGAGACGTTGTTGGTCCGTCCCAGAAACCGGGAACGGTCCGTTTCATACTCGACTGCGCCCGTCGCTCCCGTCAGGACGTGCGCAACCCAAATCGGAGGATCTTCCGGGGCGCGAGCGCGCCGCCACGCCAGAAGGACTCCGCTTTCCGGACACTCTGTTTCAACGAACATCTTGGCAAACGCGGGATGAGACGAATCGGTGCGATGCGGGGCAAGCGCGAGTTCCAGATAGCTAGTGAACTCGAGTTGCCGGCTCCGTAGCGAACGATTCGTAATGATCAGGCGACGCAGCTCCACATCGTCATCGGCGGCCACGGTCACGTCCATGATCGTTTCAATACCAAAGAGGCGCCGGTTGAACTGGGCACGATCCGCGGAGAAGCGAACCATGGTCGTGCTGGGCGCGGCTCCCAGCGGTTGAAGAGCGGCGGACCAGACGGAATCCGAGCACAGGTCTCGGATATAGACGAAGCTGCCCCAACGATCGAGTGTGGTGTCGCTGCGCCATCGAGTCAGGTCAAATTCGTTCCAGCGGCTATGCCCACCGCCAGAGTTGGTCACCATCAGCGCATAACGTCCATTTCCCTGAAGATGCACGCGAGGCGTCGCGGTATCCTCCCTCCATAGGCGATCGGCCGACTCTTCATCCGTCGCCGAACGTATGTAATCGCGCATACGTGCTCCGGTTATGAAACGGTCTCAATCCGTCTCGACTTGTGGGGAGCCTTTTTGCGAGTTCGTGGGCTCGATTCGAATGCCAGCTTTAGCGTCTCGTTGACGCCCCTTTCATTGTGCTCGGCAGCAGTGCGGTGAGGCTGGGCGGCAAGTTCGTGGGGCTCAGCAGGCTTCCGGTGCAAATCGTGCATGACACCAGCGTACAACGGAAAGAAAGTCATCAAAGCCAGAAAATCCCAGGTATCCGCGCGATCGCCGAGGGATTCGAAGTCACAGGCAAGGCAACGGATTGTACATTCTATACTCAACCAGACCTGAACACTGGATGTGTTGCAAGTGGCTGGACTGGGGGGCTAGTAGCCTGAAGGGACCCCAAAATGGCAACCCGACGAGCGATCTTCAAATAGCGGCAGACCGAGCTGGTCCTTGTTCTCTGCGCCGTGCGCTGGTACTTGCGATACTCTCCATCGCGACGAGACGAAGAGCTGCTGGAGCGGGTTGCAAGCTGACCATACGCCCGTGTGGCGCTGGGGTACAGCGCTATGCACCCGAATTGGAGGGCGCTATCTTAAGCCGACCAACAAATGCTGACGCGTGGACGAGACCTACGTGCGAGTACAGGCCGTTGGTGCTACCTGTATCGGGCCATTGATTCGGCCGGTGCCACCATTGATTTCCTGCTTTCGGCGTTGCGCGACGCCGATGCAGCCAAACGATTGTTTCGCAACGCGCTGAGCGATCCCATCCGCAGCCTCGCGTCATCAACACGGATTTGGCGCCGATCTACGGCGCAGCCATAGCAGACATAAAGAAGGAATGGACCTTGCGCCGCCGTTGTAGGCACCGACCTGTGCAGTACTTTAACAATATCCTCGAGCAAGACCCATCGAGCGATCAAGGCCGAGTGAACGCCAAGCAAGGATTTCGAGAGTTCCAGGCGGCAAGGCGAACGATTCAGGGTTACGAAGCCACCAATTATGATGAGGAAGGGGCAGGTTCGGTGGGTGAATAGCGATCTTCGAAGTCAGATTCAGTTCATCCAGAAGCTCTTCGAACTG
>JBDTTL010000529.1:0-2075 GCA_039930665.1 Acidobacteriota bacterium | reverse complement strand
CGTCCATTGCCGCTACGGCTTCTTCCACCGGGGTATTAGAGTCAAACTTGTGGTACATGTAGACATCCACCCAGTCTGTGTGTAGCCGCTCCAGGCTTGCACCCAAGGCCTCCTTGACGTGGACACGGGTGAAGTTAGTGAAGACTTTCGTCAACAGTACAATTTCCTTACGGACGCCTCTGGATTGCAGCCATTTACCGATAATCTTTTCCGACGAATGCATCTCTCCACTGACTTCCCTCTGATCGTCGACGCCAAGGTATTGGCGGCGGTATTCCCTGGAGTGGCCTCCGCCGTAGGATTCGGCTGTGTCGAACAGGGTGACGCCGGATTCGAAAGCATGGTCCATGACTCTGAACGATGTCTCCTCGTCGATTTCACGGCCGAAAGTGGTGCATCCCAACCCGATTCGTCCCACACTGATACCCGATCTGCCAAGTGCTTGCGGTGCACATTGTGTCATTCTTTGGCCAATTACCTCGGCGTAATGATAGCATCGCCCCGGCAGAACAAACACGCATGACTTACAAGTGGAAACTCGTTGCGTTACTGTTCTGCTGCGGAGCGCTAAACTATGCGGACCGGGCCGCTACGACGGCCGTTTTCCCTCTCTTCCGGCAGGATTTGGGAATCACAAATATAGGAATGGCGGCGTTAGGTTCCTTCTTTTTGTGGAGTTACGCGTTGGGGTCACCCTTTTCCGGACAGCTGGCGGATCGCCTGTCCCGCAGCCGGCTGGTAGTTTACAGTCTGGCCGGCTGGAGCCTGATTACGCTCGGCACCGGTTTCGTCACCACCGTGAACCAACTGCTGGTGACACGCGTATTGTTAGGTTTCGCCGAATGCCTGTATCTTCCCGCTGCCATCGCGCTCATTGCGGATCACCATGGGCCCAAAACGTACGCAAGCGCACTTGGTGTCCACACCGCTGGACTCAGTATCGGGCTAGTCGCCGGAGGATCCGCGGCGGGATATCTCGGCGCTCATTTCGGATGGCAATTTGCGTTTCGTGCTCTCGGGGCCCTTGGCTTGTTACTTGCGGTGCTGGCCCATTTTTATCTGCGAGATTCAGAGCCGGTGGCGCGAAAGGTATCTACGGAAACGGGTTGGACGGACGTAGTTACCTTGTTTCGGTTGCCCACATTCCTGATCATCATCTCCGAAGCCCTGCTGGTAGCGGTCGGAAATAACATTTTTATCAACTGGTTGCCGCTCTACTTTAGTGAGACTTACCACCTTTCGCTAGCTGGAGCCGGCTTTTCCGGGACGTTCCTTCTCCAGTTCTCCGCAGTCATCGGTGCTGCCTTTGGCGGCGCGATTTCAGACCGTGCGGGGGGCACGAGAGGCCGCCGCCGGATGCTGGTTCAATGCCTCTGCTACCTCGTAGCGGCGCCTCTCGTATTGACCTTCCTCGCCCAACCGGCGCTTCCGCTCATCGCTGTAAGCATTTTCCTGTTCGGTCTGCTTCGCGCTACTGGATCCGCCAATGAACATCCTGTCCTCTGCGACTTATTGACGCCCCGGATGCGCTCCACCGCCATAGGCATCATGAACGCCACGAACTGCTTAGCGGGCGGAATTGGGGTATTTGTTGCTGGCGCGCTAAAGAGCACCTATGGACTCGGCGCGGTATTTGGGGGCATCTCTATCGTCATGCTCGCATCCGCGGCTCTGCTTTTTGTAGGCTATCGGTTTATCTCTCCCCGGAACTCCAACTCTTCGAATTTGCCAGCAGTCTACTTATCAGATCGAATTTAGGGTGTATATAATTCGATCAGTCTGTAAGCTCTGGTCTCACCACATCGCACCACACCCCTTGTGGGTTAGAACCAGACCTCGATATAATTCGGCGAATCGGAGACCGGCAAGTACCGCATCGCTTATGGCAGATATAGGATCGCAATTTCGGGAAGATGGTTATTGCTACCTGGAAGATCTCTATGTCAGCGAGACCGTGCGGGCCAAAGGCGTCGGCCGGGCGCTGATCGCGGGGGTTGAAAAAGCCGCGCGCGAGGCCAAATCAACACGCCTCTATTGGTCCACTCATACCGACAATGCCCGTGCGCGCCGTCTTT
>JBDTTL010000528.1:0-2090 GCA_039930665.1 Acidobacteriota bacterium | reverse complement strand
ACATCGCTCAGGGATGGAGCCGAGGTGCCTCCCTTGCCACCGATGGCGTGACACTGCGCGCAGCCTTGCGAATCGTAGAATTGACGCCCGGCGGCGGCGGTTCCTGAAGCTGCGGCTTGAGCCGCTGGTGGGTTCCCAGATTTGCGATGCGCCTCGTAGTAATTAAGGAAATCGAGGATTGCGTTGGCCTGCGCGTCGTTGAATTGGGAGCTTGCCATCGCCTGCATCCGCTTCACTTCAGATGTCCACTGGCTGCCTGGCCTCAGGGGCTTCAGGCTAATCTCAATTCCGTGGCACTTATTACATTTCACGCCAAACAATCGGTAACCCTTCTGGACGTCGGCCGGGAAACCGGATGCGTCGATCTTTACGGTGTCCCGAGTTGGCGTGACTTGTCCTTGAACCGTACCCCTCCCGGCAAAGCCGACGACCAGCGCGAGGACCAGACCCCTGAGCATCCGAACGACGTAATGCTTTCTCATTGTCTGTTCCTTCCTCAGAAGTTGAACAATATGTCAGCCTGAATCTTTTTGTCGGTCATCTTGGTCGCAGAAACCGGATCCCGGCCAGACAGAATGCTGTATGCAATCCGGCCGATGATATTTCCCAAGGGAGTGAAGGTCTTGTTCATTCCGATTGTCCAATCGTGGGTATTCTGCTTCCCAACGCCATCTGTACCAGTGATTTGCTGGTTCAGACGGTCAAAGCGGCCCGAAACTGCCAATCCAGGCATTATGTAGTAGTCGAGGGCGACAAAGTAATCATTCCCGACGAAGCTCTGAAACGGCGCTCCCTCTGCAAACTCCCAATCGTCACGGCTGTGCAAATATCCAGCTAAGAAATCGATCTTGGATCGGTACATGTAGTTGCCGAAAACTCCCTGGCGGCGAATTTTCGGGTGAAACGTAAATAGATTTCCTGCGGCGTCAATGTTTACCTGATCCTTAACGCCGTAGTAATTGAGGAACGTAACGCCACTCTCGGGCGCGTACCAAAAGTCGAGGTCGAACCACGCGTCTTTCGAATTCCGGTTGGACGGCCCGAGTATCTCGCTCCCGTCGGCGTTGTTCGCGTTGGTTACCTTCGCGGTGGCCGCGAATACTCTCTTGTAACCGCTGGAAGCCCACGTGTAGCCAACATCGATGCCCACTGGAGCTTGGTCAAGGACAAAATTTGTGGGACTGGCATTCTCAAACAGCAACGGAGCATCGGGGAGCAGGCTGTACACTTGAGCGGCGCGCGTACCTTCTCCGATTTGCCGGTGCTCCCGCCCGCCTGCAATGTACCAACTGCTGCGCGCGTTTCCTCCACTGTATCCGAAGTATGCGTTGGAGAGAACGGGGTTCGTCTCTCCGCCGCTGACTATGTCAAGCTCCGAATAGTAAAAGAAATTGGTATCGGGTATCCAGCCCGCAACGTACGCATTCCAAGTGCCGATCTGGAACGCCTGCGCCGTGCTGGGACCCGCGCCCCCCGAGGCAGAACGTTCCGCAGAAAAGCTGAAGTCAGCTACGGCCAGGGAAGCATTGTTCGTCAGGCTCCATTCCGGCTCTTTCTTTACCAGATCGGAAATGCTAGGTGCAACTGTCCCCTCCTCCAGCGCTGGCGGCAAATGGTAGCCAAGTCTCTTGAAGAGATATCCCTGTTCGTTGAGAACGGGAACAATCGTGTGGCACGCGGAGCACTTGAGTTTATAGCGCCGAGCAAACTGTGGAACTGCTCCTAATTGATTCGGCAAACACAAAAACAAAAGACTGACACTAACCAGCAAGAATATAGGTCTCACCCTCATCTTCATCACCGGCTCCTTATCCGGTCGCGCGACCGTCATACTCGACGCGTGCCAATCGATATCTGTCGCTGCAATGAGACTGGCGACAGCAGTCTTCAGCGCGCATTCCATCCGCTCCTCCAATTGCCTGCTTCAGATGCCGATTCTGGGCCTGAGGTTCTCCAAGTTCCCAGAGGGCCAAAGTTCCGACAGTAAGAACGACGAGTACGCTGTTCCAGGTGATCAACGGAGCGTTGGAGCGTCCCAGAGATGCAAAAAAGAGGCACTGCCCACTCCTGCCACTTTTGTGGCGCCTTTA
>JBDTTL010000527.1:0-2095 GCA_039930665.1 Acidobacteriota bacterium | reverse complement strand
CATTCAGGACGTGCCCTTTGCCCAATAATTTTCGGCCGCTCGGGCGAAAGATCGTGCAGCACAGAATCCTCCCAGCGGACTCCCGTACATCGACGGTCTGCGCTTTCATGGTCCCTCCCGAGGCGTTCGCCTACTCCAAACCCGGTCCCACCGCAAGTATACTCGAACCGCGAGCGAAGTAATGTGGTGCAAATCCAAGACTGCACTGGGTGAGACTCGCTAGATGATTAGTGCGGAAATGATTAAAACAATCTCAGGATAATTTGGCGATCTTTCTTTTGACTATACGAGGAAATAGAATTCGCCGCTCAATTATTCGTGCAGCGGGTTCCGATCCGCCGCCCCGCCAGCAGTTCTTCGACGATGCCTGGATAGGCTCCGGGAGCAATCAAGACCTCGCCCACTCCGTTTTGCAATGCGGTTACAGCCGCCTCAATCTTGGCTTGCATGCCCCCAGTGGCAACGCCGGAGGAGACCAAATCCAGCGCTTCGGTCACCGTGAGTTCAGCGCAAGTCTGGCCCTGTGCATCGCGGACTCCATCGACATCAGTCAGGAAAATCAATCGATCCGCGACATATCCCTGCGCGCAGGCCACCGCCATTTGGTCGCCATTTACATTGAATATCGAACCATTAGCGTCTCCCGCGACACATGCCACTACCGGCAGGTAGCTCTCATTCACCAGCAGCTCCAACAGGCGCCCGTCGTATGCCATCGGCTTGCCCACATGCCCCAGCGCAGGATCAAGTTGAACTGCATCGACGAGTCCACCGCTCAATCCGCTCAGACCCACCGGCCGCGCGCCCGCCGCCCGAAAGGCAGATACCAGTTGGGCGTTGACACTGCCCGCGAAGACCTTAACCACGGCATCGATCACGTCGTCCGTAGTCACGCGCAGGCCATTGACGAAGCGGCTCTCCACGCCGCGCTCCGCCAGGAAGCGCGTCATCTGCTTTCCGCCCCCGTGGACCACCACCACCTGTTCGCGCCGGGCAACCTCCGCAATCTCCCGCGCCAGCCGCGTGCGTGATTCGGCGGCGTCGAGCAGCGTACCGCCCAGCTTGATCAGCAGCTTCAAGCAGACCTCACAACAGCCCCGCGGTTTCCGGGAATCCCAGCAGCAGATTCATATTCTGCACGGCCTGCCCGGCTGCGCCTTTCACCAGATTGTCGATGGCGGAAACCACCACCGCGCGGCCGGTCGTGGCGTCAAAATGTACGCCGATATCGCAGAAGTTGGTGCGCGTCACGGCGCGTAAATCCGGCGCTTGTCCCACGCGATAGAGGCGCATGAATGGCTCGGCCGCATACGCCTTGTGATAGATCGCCAGCAGTTCCGCCGCCGTACTCACACCGCGGGTTTTAAAATAGATGGTTTCGAGAATTCCCCGGTCGATCGGCAGCAACTGGGCCGTAAAGCTCAGTTCGCTTTCCTCCAGCCCCGATGTACGCAGAACCTCGGGCACGTGCCGGTGATTAAATACCGAATAAACCGAGAAATTATCAGCGACTTCACAGAAGCTGGTCTTGAGGGAGGGCTTGCGCCCCGCCCCGCTCACACCGGATTTCGCATCGCAGACGATTCCAGCCTCGCGGACCACCACGCCCGCATCCACCAGCGGTTTGATCGCCAAGTTGGCCGCTGTAGGATAGCAGCCGGGATTCGACACCAGGCGCGCACCTGGAATCCGAGAGCGATAGAATTCCGGTAACCCATACACGGCCTCGGCGAGCAGTTCCGCCTGGTTGTGTGGCTCCTTGTACCAGCGCAGGTAATTTTCAACGGTGCCGAGCCGGAACGCACCGCTCAGATCGATTACCTTGGCGCCCGCCTCAAGCAGCGCCGGAGCCAATTCCATTGACACTTCGGGCGGGGTCGCCAGGAACACCACCGCCAGGCCCGTGTCGCGCACCGCTTCCGCGGAGAATTTGGCGCGGCGAGGCCCCACATAGCCTATAGGCTGCGGCCGCTCCTCTGCATCTCGATGCTCCAGCAGCACCGGCTCAACTTGAGGATGCTTTTCCAGGATGCCGGCCAGTTCCGCCCCGCTATATCCCCGAAAGCCTATGATTCCCACCGAAGTTGCCATTGAC
>JBDTTL010000526.1:0-2117 GCA_039930665.1 Acidobacteriota bacterium | reverse complement strand
TCCACCCAGATAATCGCTACGCCGACCGCTGTAGCAGAGCGGACGCGGCGAACGCCGGCCGCTCCGTTCATGGACGCTTCTATTGGAAATGTCGCCAAGGCTTCCATCTCTGTGGGCACCATGCCCGGACCCTCGACGAGGATGATGACGGTGGGAGCGGTAAGATCCGGCAAGACGTCGAGCGGCATTTTGGTGGCTGTGTAGGCTCCACCCACGAGCAAGGCGATGGCCAGGAACAGTACGAGAGAACGATAGCGAAGTGAACCGCGAATGAGAGTGTCTAGCATTTTGTCATCTTCGTGCTTGTCCTCTTAATGCACATGCCCGTGGGCCGGAATCTGGGAAGAAAGTGTGGCCAGACGGATGAGATAGCCACCGCGCGTGACAATGCGGTCGCCAGCGGCGACGCCGGAAGTGATCTCAACCAGGCCGTTCTGCCGGTAGCCAACGTCCACGGGCCGCCGCACGAATGCTTCGCCTTTGCGCTGGATGAAAACAATCGGACGTCCTGCGTCGTCCACGAGCGCGGTCTCGGGAATGGTCACCCCCTTCCGGGTCCCTGAAAGAAACAGGCGAATGGTCACCGTCTGGTTAATAGCGATACGACTGTCGCGATTGCTGAATTCATAGACGATGGGGAATGTGCGGCTAGGAGCATCCACAATCTTGCCGATGGAAATCAAGCGGCCAGCAGGCCGGGGAGTGTCCACACCGGGCACCTCAATCTCCGCGCCGGAGAGACTTCTTGCTTTCGGATATTCGGCTTCGGGAACGATAGCGGAGACGTAGACACGATCCGTATCCACAATGTGAAATAGAACCTCACCGCCCTTCAGATTGGCTCCCGGAACCGCTGACGTCTCCACAACTGTTCCGCTGATGGGCGCTCGGATCGAAAATGAGGGCGAACCGATTCCGTCAGCTGAACGCGAAGACTCAAATTGGCGAATACGCTCTTCGGCCGCGCGAAGCCGGGCTTCGGCAACGGACTCCGCAGTGACGGCTTCATCCAATCTTTTGCGTGGTGCAGCTCCCGCTTCGACTACCCTAGAAGCGCGGTCATGATCCTTGCGCGCCAGTTGCAGCGCCGCATCGGCTTCGGCCTTCGCTAAATCCAGAACTGCTCGATCATTCGGCACAGCTGTGAGCGGAATCACTGTCGCGAGAAGCTGCCCTTGATCCACTCGGGCGCCCAACACCGGCATCTTGTCGCCAGCGAGCCGGCCGGCCAAAGGAGCGGTCACCTCCACTTGTCCACCAGAGCGAGCGGTTATCTCCGCGGGAACTACGATACTTTCCCGAAAACTTCCAGACTGGGCAAGGCCCGTGGCGAAATCGAGAGCCCACTGCTGCTCCTTCAGAAAGCTAATGGTCTCTTCCGTAGCCGGTTTCTCTTCTGTAGGCGCTTCCTTCAGCGTCGCGAATACGGGGACCTGGGTGATGCTATGCGCATCTACGAGCCCAGGAGCGTTGAGGCTAATCTTGACGGATACTTCGCCCGCGCGGGAAGGTGTTACCGTTACCCCGAAGATGCCTGCCTTCGATGGTTTCTCCGTGGAGAAGACCTCGCTCGACCCATCCGCATAGGTCAACCGTACCTCGCTTTTTCCGGCCGGAACGGGCTTGAAGTCATCAAGCCGGGTGAGATGGATCGCAAAGCGGCTATCCTCACCCTTCACGAGAGCTGGATATTCAACGAAGAGCTCAGTTCTTGTGGACCACAATGTGGCGTTTTCTGTGAAGCGTCCAGGCGTCGTAACCTTCGCCTCGGTGACAGGCGGTTTCGACGAACATGCCGTCAGTGCGAGGACCGCGATTGGGAGTAGTATGCGATTCATTGCGTCACCTCGAAACCCGCAGCGCGGGATAGCTCTACTTCGCTTTCTTTTAGGGCCAATTGCAATTCCAGTTGCCGGAGGGCTGTCTGGCGCTTCAGACGGTAGGCATCGAGAAGGGGTAAAATCCCCAACTCGCCTTCCTGATAACCGATTCGGGCAACGCGGAGTAATTCTGCGCCCGCGTCTTTCGTCTCGCGCTCGAAAGCTGCCAGTGCGTCCAGCCGTGCAATGTATATGTCATAGGCCCCGGCTACAGTTGCAGTGATCTGTTGGGTCAGC
>JBDTTL010000525.1:0-2121 GCA_039930665.1 Acidobacteriota bacterium | reverse complement strand
TCCGCGTCACTCTCGCCGACAAGCGTGAGTTCAAAGCCAAGGTGATCGGAGCCGATCCGAAGGCGGATATCGCCGTTATCAAGATCGACGCCACCGACCTTCCGGTCGTCACAGTCGGCGACTCGTCCAAGGTTCAGGTCGGCGATTACGCTCTGGCTATTGGGAATCCGTTCGGTGTAGGACAGACCGTCACGATGGGCATCGTGAGCGCCACGGGCAGATCGCATCTCGGTATCGAGGAGTACGAAGATTTCATTCAGACCGATGCGCCAATTAATCCCGGCAACTCGGGTGGCGCGCTGGTCAACGATCGCGGTGAGCTGATCGGCATTAACACCGCGATCATCGCCCACGGCTCCGAAGGGAATCAGGGGATCGGATTTGCGGTTCCCGTGAACATGGCGCGCAACGTCGTGGATCAATTGGTCAAGACTGGGAAAGTCACGCGCGCCTATTTGGGCATTGTTCCACAAGATGTAACACCCGCCATGGCCAAGGCTTTTGGCGAAAAGGAAGCGCGCGGAGCGCTGGTGGGCGATGTCAGCGCGAACAGCCCTGCTCAGAAGGCCGGTATTGAAAAAGGTGACATCATCCTCGATGTAAATGGCAAACCGGTCGCCGGCAGCAACGAGCTACGCATGACGATCTCCCAGATGCAGCCGGATGCTAACATCCACCTTAAGGTCGCCCGGAACGGTGCGCAGCGCGACATCGCAGTTCAACTTGGAGAACTATCCACCACTGCGGCGTCGGCGAAGCACAATGGGGAGAAAGAAAGCAGCGTGCTGTCCGGCGTTTCCGTCGAGAATCTGGACGCCCAGTCGGCGCAGGAGCTGAAGCTTCCGGCGAACGCACAAGGCGTAGTGGTCACGAACGTCAGCCCTACGAGTGAAGCCTCCAACGCGGGCCTGCGCCGCGGTGACGTCATCCAGGAAGTCAACCACAAACCCGTGAAGAATACCTCCGATTTCGAGCGCGCCGTCGGCAGCTCGAAAGAGGAGACTCTCCTGTTGGTGAACCGCAACGGCAGCACGATGTACCTTGCTGTCTAAGCAGTAAACGGCAGAGCAGCCGGTCCTGGCCATCCTCCGAGCCAGGACCGGCTTTTTTGTGGATTGAGGAGGAAACAGAAAAGAATGAAACGAACGAAAAGGAAGTAAATATGAAGATTGCAAATTCGGTAGCACCCGCATTAGCGCTCATCGTAGGCCTGTCTTCGGGCCAATTGGCGAGCGCTCAGAACAAGCAGAATAAATCGACCGCGGCCAAGTCCACTCCCGAAGTGTCAGCCTTGACGAGGTTCTCAAACGAGGGAAAGTCTTTTGTCGATTCGGTCCGCAGCGCGCGGATCTCGATTTTTGACGGCGACCCCAAAATGGCGATGGACTTGATGAACAAAGCGAAAGCTTCCCTGCAAGCCGCCACAAAGGACGCTCCCTCGTTCAACGTCAAAACGACCACATCGGTGCAGGGAAAGGTGGTTGGTATCGAACAGGCGACCACCACTGCGGCCATGGTCCCCGTAGACGGCCAGATGGTCGTCTCCGATGACTACTCGGTCACTCCAGAAAAGCAGGCGCACATCAGCAAGGCGAACGAGCATCTGAAGAAAGGCGAGGCCAAAGAGGCCGCCGAGGAGTTCCGCTTGGCTCAAATCGACATCGGGTTCAATCGCATGTGGATTCCGCTTGCCGCCTCCGAGAAACACCTCGAGGATGCGGTGAAGCTTGCCAACGCCGGCAAGTACTACGAAGCCAACCTGGCGCTCAAGGCGATCGAGGATGGGTACACTACGGACTCTGTGCAACTGGTCGAGGACCCCAAGCACAAGTCGTAGAAGTGCTGAAGACCAGCCGATTCGATCGATAGCTCAAGGTGGGGATGCCGCTGACGTTCCCACCTCGGCGAACTATCGAGATATTCACAGTGGCCGTTGCTATAGTGGTGCGTGTCTGAGGAGATTGGGATTGAAACAACTCGCTTTGGTAGTCTTGCTGATCGGGGCAGTCATCTTCTGCGAGCCCGCTTCTGGCCAACCGCAAGGGAAGCCTGGCAAGCCACTGGTGACGTTGGGCTCAGTCTCGATTCCGAGCGGCGTTCGCCTCAGCGGCGATAAACGGT
>JBDTTL010000524.1:0-2137 GCA_039930665.1 Acidobacteriota bacterium | reverse complement strand
AAAGCGCTTGGACTGGTGTTCCGCATAGACACCTACCGGCTCCAGGCATTTCTTCGGCATATTGGCGATGCAGACGTCGAAGCCATCCGGACGGATCAGGTTCAGACGTTTCTCCAAGGCAAGCTCGGTATCGTCACGCCGGTCTGGTTCAGTAAGTTTGGTGCCCTGTCTCGCTTCTTCAAGTACGCCATCAGCCGGGGATACCTTCAGTACGCGCCATTGCCTACCAGCTTTCCCAGAAAGCCGGACCCAATGTCTCCGTTCCTCTACACGGTGGCGCAGATTAAAAGCCTCCTCGACGTGCCCGATTCCGCGTATCATCCGAGCGCTCACATCCGGCCCCACACGATGCGCGCTTTCTTGGTGCTTCTCTACGGGACTGGCCTTCGCCCCGGAGAAGCCATGAAACTTATGCGTTCGGACGTCGATCTTGATCAGGCGGTGTTGACGGTGCGGAACACGAAGTTCTTCAAGTCGCGGCTGGTGCCGATCGGTCCGGAACTCACGCGGTTCTTGGCGGCCTACGAGGACAAGTGCCCAAAAGGAACGCTGATCGCATCGGATCAGCCGTTCCTCCGGTGCCGACTTGGCAAGCACTTGAAAATCGACGCGGTAGATAGTGTTTTCCAATGGTTGCGAGTGGAGGCACATGTCCTTAGGCTTGACGGGAGCGGGCATCAGCCTCGTCTGTACGACTTCCGACATACCTTCGCCGTGACACGCCTTGTGACATGGTACCGGGATGGCAAGGACGTCCAGCGGTTGCTCCCGCACCTGGCTACGTATCTGGGGCACGTGCATATTGATCACACCGCTCACTACCTGACGATGACCAAGGAGTTGCTGAAGGAGGCTAGCATCTGCTTCGAGCGCTATGCCATGGGGGAGGCCCGACATGCGTGATCATTCAGCGCTCGGGCCGTGGATCCGGCGATTCCTGCTGGAGCATCTGACCGGAGAACGCAACCTCGCAAAGAATACCCAGTACTCTTATCGCGACACGATGGCGCTCCTGGCACCGTTCGCTTCCGCCCAGTCGAAAATGCAGATTGATCGGTTGCGAGTTCAGGATCTCACCGGAGACGTCGTCCGCGCATTCTTGAAACACCTTGAAGTGGAGAGATCCTGCTCCGGTCGCACCCGGAACCAAAGACTCGCAACCATTCACGCTTTCGCTAAGTTCGTTGGCGAGCGGAGCCCCGAGCATATTGAGTGGTGCGGCGAGGTCAGGGCAGTCCCATTCAAGCGGACAGAGCAGGTGCCCATTTCCTACCTCGACAAACCGGAGATCGAGGCAGTTCTCAACGCCCCGGATCGTCAAACACGACAGGGCGGCCGCGACTACGCACTTTTGCTATTTCTCTACAACTCTGGCGCTCGCGCGAGTGAGGCCGCGAGCCTAAAGGTAGGCGAAGTTGAGCGGGATTCCGCTGGTACCGGCATCGTCAAACTTCACGGGAAGGGCAACAAGATTCGATTCTGCCCCCTATGGGCGCGCACGATGAGCGAGCTACAGGCATTGGTGAACAGCAGACCAGATGAGGCCGCCGTGTTTCTGAATCGCTACGGCGATCCGATCGGACGATTCGGGATTCACGCTCTTGTTGGGCGGCATGCGCGTACCGCGACGGTGCAACTACCATCGTTGAAAAACAAGCGCATAAGCCCGCACACGATTCGGCATACATCAGCGACTCACCTTCTCAGGGCCGGCGTTGACATCAACACGATCCGCGCGTGGCTGGGCCATGTGTCCATCGACACCACGAACATTTACGCCGAAACGGATCTTGAGACCAAAGCAAGGGCACTGGCCGCGTGCGAAACAGGCCTCGATGTAAAGCCTCGAAGCGGGCCGTGGAGAAAGGATCCCGACCTCATGGAGTTCCTGCGAAGTCTTTGACCTCGACCCCGGGCGCGTCATCACCCCTGAAACCCAACAGGAGTGCCGATTGGCGCGCGCCCAGTTTATGTTGTCTTGCCGTCCGCCATGTTCCGCCCAGGAGGCGTTTGAACCCCCATGAACCACATAACCGACATCGCCACATATCTCAAGTTATGTGGTCCACCACATAACTTCAAATAGTCGCTGATGCAGGTCAAAGCGCCCATGCGCGCACGCTCCTTGTTTCCAAAG
>JBDTTL010000523.1:0-2146 GCA_039930665.1 Acidobacteriota bacterium | reverse complement strand
CCCCCTGGGCCGGACGCGGTACCAAAACCCGTGGCTTCGGCCGGCTCCGCGGCAGTGGCGATCGCTAGCTCGAGCGGTGCCTAGCGATAGGAGATCCGAGCCCGGTTCGGAGGGGAGCTCGAGAGATGTTATCCAGGCCGCTATTGTTGAGCATGTCGTTGGTGGGAATTGCACTTGCAGCATCGCCGCCTGCCCGTCTTCTCTTCAAGTCAGGCTTTGACGGTGACCTGTCATTGCTGCCTGTTTCAGGGGGATACAGCCAGTACCAGAAGATCCAGGGGATAGATCGCACCACCGGATTTCGGTGGCCAATCATGCTCTGGAACCCGCATCCGGACCTGACTGGGTTGCAGGAGGTCGTCACCTCCGACAACGCCAACCCCGCGCCGGAAAACGTATCTACGTACATTCAAAACACGATTGAGACAGTAGCCGGACCGGCGGGCACACCTACACATGCACTCAGAATGGAAGTGATCAAGGATTTCCCCCACACCTGTTGCATTCAGGACAACCTGCAGATTGCGGGCGTGTCCCAGGAGATCACGGATGTATATATCCGATTCTGGCTAAAGCTAAATCCCGGCTTCCTGGAGCAAGTGCAATCGTACAAGAAGGATTTCTGGCGCACAATTTGGGAAACCAAGACCACGAACGACTACCGGATCGCGGCCTACATTTATGGGGACACCGCCGGACACCCTTACTGGTATGTACAAGCCGACAACAACACCGGCTCAGGCGCTCCGCGCCGCCAATATTGGGAGGTGCCAAACCACACCGTGCCCGTGCCAGTAACACAGTGGCTTTCCGTCGAAGTCTACTTGCACCGTAGCGCGGCGAGCGGCGGCCGATTCTACTGGGGCGTAAACGGTCAAACCATCGCGGACCGGTCTGGCGCCAACTACGGCTCGAACAACGAGAAGATCAACCTGCTCATGTTCTCCAACGTGTATGGCTACGGAAGGCCCGCGTATCAATGGGTCGACGATCTTGAAGTCTGGAACTTTCCCCCGTGCGATCACCTCCCCTGCGGAGCTTCCGGAGGCAACGCCGGCGCCGGATCGTCTCGGAGGAAACTTGCCCACTCGGGGAATCGCTAGTTCAAATGAAAGAGCCTAGGATATCGGTGCTGGAGGAGCGATCGATGCGCGTCCTGGTGACTACGCCGCTTCTTACGAAGCCTGGCGGCGTCGCGCAATATCTTCGGGCTGTGCGGCCCCACCTGCGAGGCGATGTTGAGTATTTAACGGTGGGAGCCCGCTTCGAAGGCGAGTCCGCACCGAAGGTCTTGCTTCGTCTGGCGAAAGACTGTGGGCTGTTTACCCGTGCGATGAGGCGAGGCGAATACAAAATCGTCCATCTGAATCCGTCTCTCGGTTTCAAGGCTCTAATCCGGGACGGACTCCTACTTTTGATAGCAAAAATATTTCGTAAAACAGTACTGGTCTTTACGCATGGCTGGGACCAAAGGTGCGAACAACTCATCGAGAAGCACTTTCGGACCATATTTTATTCAGTCTATGGATGCGCCGATGCGTTCATCGTCCTGGGGAACGAATTCAAGGATCGCCTGCGCGCCGCGGGTTACGAAAAGGTCGTTTTCGTGCAGGCGGCGCCCGTCGACGATCAGTTGTTGGCAGAGGTCAGGCGCAGGCCAATCCGCAAGCGCACGGGTGCTGAGCAGAGGCCCTTTAACATCCTGTTCCTGGCAAGAATCGAGAAGTCGAAAGGGATTTACGATGCGCTGAATACCTACGCGCTCCTCAAGAAGGCCCATCCGTTTATCTCGCTCACGGTGGCCGGTGACGGCTGGGAGTTGGAAGCTGCAAAACGTTATGCAAATGCCCGAGGTCTTACGGGTGTCACCTTCCAGGGCCATGTCGAGGGGCCTGCTAAGTTTGCCTCCTTTCGTTCGGCGGACGCGTATCTGTTCCCCTCGTATTCGGAAGGACTGCCCATCTCCGTTCTTGAGGCCATGGCGTGCGGGCTGCCGGTGGTGACGTGCGCTGCCGGAGGGCTGCGCGACTTTTTCCAGAACGAACGAATGGGTTTCATTACCGAGAGCCACGATCCGCTGGTCCTCGCCTCACTGCTGGGGCGGCTGGTGGATGAGCCGGTGCTGTGCCGCCGGATAGGTATTTTT
>JBDTTL010000522.1:0-2146 GCA_039930665.1 Acidobacteriota bacterium | reverse complement strand
CGCGCGATTTCTTCATGTATATGGCGCATGGCGGCGAGGGCGAGTTCACACTGCGGCGCAATCGGGACGCTTACGATTGGGTGGAACTGGTTCCGAAAGGCGTCGTGGATGTCAGCTCGATCAAAACCGCTACCGAGGTTTTGGGAACTCCGATGGCGTTCCCTATCATGACTTCGCCGACATCAGCTCACATACAACTGAACCGCGAAGCTGAAGCAGCTACGTATCGCGGATGTCAGGCGGCTTCAAACACTCCTTATATCGTCAGCTACGCGGCCACGCTGCCAAAGGAAAAGATCGCGGCCGCCGCCACCAGTCCGCTGTGGTTTCAGCTTTACCCTCAAAAAGATCTCGATGTGACGCGTGCGTGGGTGGATGCGGTTCATGGGTTGGGAGGCAAGGCCGCAGTAGTCACTGTAGATCAGCAAGCAACGTATTACGAGCGGACAACGCATGATCGTCACCTGGTTGGCGGTGGAGGTGGTGGTGCCCGGCCGGCTGGGCCGCCGGGCGGACGCGGCGCAACGCCCACCAGTGGACCGCGTGCTTATCGCGTTCCTGAAGGGCGCCTTTGGTACAACTGGAAATACGCCGAGCAGGTGAAAGCGATGCTGAAAGTGCCCATGATCGCGAAGGGCATCCTCACCGCGGAGGACGCGAAGCTCTGTATCGAACATGGTTTCGATGCGGTTTATGTCTCGAACCATGGCGGCCGGTCCGTCGACTACGGCCCTTCCACGCTGGAAGTCCTGCCCGAGATTGTGGACGCCGTGCAGGGCCGCGTGCCGATATTGTTCGATAGCGGTATCCGTTCCGGATCGGACATTTTGAAAGCCCTGGCGCTGGGCGCGAACGCGGTGTGTATTGGCCGTGGAGCCCGCTGGGGGCTCGCTGCCTATGGCGAGGCCGGCGTGCAAAGGATTCACGAAATCCTGCAGGGCGAGCTCATCATGGCGATGGCGCAAACCGGCAGGCCCACCCTGGCATCCATCGATCGAACCTTGGTTAAAACGAACTTCCGATGAAAAAAACAGTAATCAATCGACGCAAAGCGCTGGCGGGTTTCGGCTCCCTGGCGGCGGTTTCGACGCTGCTGGAGCAGCCATCGGCCGCGCAGCAGAATATCTCGCGGCAGAACACCGGACCTAAGCTAGCAGGCGAAGCGCCCGGCCGCATCGCCCCGCGCGCGGATCTGGCGAACGTTCTGGAATTCGAGGACGTTGCCTCGCGTATGCTGGCTTCCGCTGCTTACGCGCCGATTGCCGGCGGCGACCGCTCTTTCTTTGAGCGCATCACTCTGCGTCCGCGCATGATGATCAGCACTCTCGAGATGGACATGTCGGTCGACATCTTCGGCCAGAAGATGTTCGCCCCGATCATCGTCGGACCCATTGCTCATCAGCAGCAATTTCATCCCGAGGGCGAACTGGCGACGGCGCGCGGAGCAGCAGCCGCCAAAGCGGTAACGGTGGTCAGCAGCCACTCCAGCTTCCCGATCGAGAAAATCGCAGCCGAGGCCAAGTCCGGGCTGTGGTACCAGGCCTTTCCGGATGCGGACGCGAATGCCCTAAAGACTGGCATTCAACAAGCGGTGAAGGCCGGCTCTAAGGCCGTAATCATCACGGTCGGGGCGGAGTATCGCAACGCCAAGCGTGCTTCCGGTCCCGCGGAACTGGCGAAGATGGCCCCTGCGGCGCTGAATTGGAAAGTGATCGATCAACTGCGCCAGGGCCTTACCGTGCCGTTTCTGTTGAAGGGCATCATGACGCCGGAGGAAGCCGACGCGGCCGTCAAAGCGGGGGTTCAGGGGATCGTGGTTTCCGACTACGGCGGGTTGCTGGTTAAGGGAATGGCGACGCCCATTGAAGTGCTGCCATCGATTGTCGACGCGGTCGGCGGCAGGGTTCCGGTGCTTGTCGATGGCAGCTTTCGCCGAGGTTCCGACGTCTTCAAGGCGCTGGCCTTCGGCGCGACGGCGGTCATGCTGGGCCGTCCGGCAATGTGGGGCTTGGCTGCCTATGGCGCCGACGGTGTGCAGGGCGTGGTCGAGATGCTGCAGACCGACTTGGGCCGCGACTTGGGACAGTGCGGAACGCCCACCATCAAGTCGATCGCCCGCGCGCACGTGAAAATTCATCTGGCGTAA
>JBDTTL010000521.1:0-2150 GCA_039930665.1 Acidobacteriota bacterium | reverse complement strand
GCAGTAAATGTCGGGGCGTAGCGCAGCCTGGTAGCGCACCTGCCTTGGGCGCAGGCTGCCGAGCGGGAGTGGCGAAATCAGGCCTGCTGATTACGAAGAATCCGCACTCTCCAAACATTCAGGCGCGCTAATCAACCATCGCCGGGCCCAGTCCTTGGCGCCTTAACTACCCCTTTCGCATTTACTCGTCCGTAAACGCGACCTTGTGTTCCAGAACTCGTTCTCCCTTCCCCTTCAGTTGCCAAGACGGTTCGGCAACGGAATGCATCCGGCTCGATGTTGGGCAGTGCTGACCGAAACGCAACTTCGAGCAATTCTAGAAGAGCGTCTTCCGTGTCTTCCACGAACTCCTCCGCCGGAATCATGACGTCTTTCTCGCCATCCATACGGTGCGCGCCGCCATTGGCCGAATAGTGATGTCTTGCAGAACGGATCAACGTGGCTTTCATACTGTCCTCTAGCAAAACATCGATCTCGATCCTGTAGCGAGTGGCCATGATCGCCTCCTTGGCATCTGGGTTACTGGGTTCAGATTCGTCCGTGTTGTTGGGCCCCGCCTCCGTTGATACACCAGTTCCGCCCCTTGGCAAAGCGACGTCTCCGGGGAAGCGCGAGTAAAGCCCATCATGGATCGCGCCTCCAGCCGCCGGGAAGTCCCCGACCTCCCTCGTTGATCCAAGCTGACAATCGGCCTTCTTCAACGCGGATCTGCCGCCCGAGGCGCACGACTGGAAGGATGCCGCAGCGGGCCAGTTCATAAACTCTTTGAACCGAGACGTCTAGCCTCTCGGCAACTTCCTTCATTTGAAGAAGGCGCAGCCGCACCGCCTGGCTATCGGTGGGACGGGAGTTCACTCTGATTGATGTTGCCATATAGGTTTTGTACTCCGGGTCGGTAAATTCACAAAGCGAGTTTCGGACACAGCGAAACACATTCCGGCAGCAGCCATGATCCCCTAGCTCAAACGATCTCCCGCAAACTCAGAGGAACTCAGGCAAACGAATGTTGATCGGAAAAGTAGAAAGCGAGAAGATGGCGATGGCATGTCTCGTAGATCCGGCCAAATCCTTGAACGCGGTGAGAACAAGTGGGCAGTGAGGATCTTCTTAGGTCGCGACGCCGAGACCGGGAAGCGCAGCTACCGGAACCACACGGTCCACGGCACGAAAAAGGATGCCCAGCGGTATCTCACGGCGACCCTTCGCGACAGAGACCTCGGTACTTTTGCAGAGCCGTCGTCCGATCCGCTGGGCCAGTTTTTAGATCGTTGGCTGGAGACGGCCGCTAAACCGAAGCTCAAGACTAAGACATTTCGTGACTATCAGAACATCCTGACCCGCTACGTGCGGCCGTCGCTCGCGAAGCGTCCCCTTGTGGACGTAACGCCTTTGGACCTTCAGGCCATTTACAAGGACATCCAGGTGCGCGGCCTTTCCGCCAGAACGGTGCGATACACGCACGCCGTCGTGCGATCAGCGTTGCAACAGGCCGTGAAGTGGAGAATGCTGACCAGCAACCCCGCCGACGCCGTCGAGCTTCCCAAGCAGTCCCGTAAAGAGGTTCAGGTGTTGTCGGCGGAACAGACGAGAGCATTCCTCAAGGCCGCGAACAAGGATCGCCTTGGAGCGCTTTTTTCTCTGGCCGTTACGGCTGGCTTACGCCCCAGCGAATACTTGGCGCTGAAGTGGCCGGACTTGAATCTTGGAGCCGGGACTATCCGGGTCGTACGTTCGCTCGATTGGTTCCACGGGGGCGGCTGGGAATTTGCTGAGACAAAGCGTCCGCGCAGCCGCCGAACAATCAAGCTTCAAACCCACGTGATTTCCGCCCTACGAGCGCATCGGACAACGCAAGACAAGTTGAGATGCGACGCGGCGAATCGCTGGACCGAAAACGACTTGATCTTCACAACACGGACGGGTGGACCGTTGGATGAACGAAACGTAGCTCAGCAGGACTTTGTTCGGGTCCTGAAGGCTGCGAATCTGCCCACGAACTTCCGGCTTTACGACCTTCGGCATACGGCGGCGACCCTTGCGCTGGAGGCGGGAGTTCAGCCAAAGGTAGTGTCCGAGATGCTGGGCCACGCCAGCGCGGCCTTCACTTTGGATGTCTACTCCCACGTTTTGCCCCATATGCAGGAGTCCGC
>JBDTTL010000520.1:0-2154 GCA_039930665.1 Acidobacteriota bacterium | reverse complement strand
AACCCCGACGCAGTGCGCACGGCCAAGCTCGACGAATTCCGCGAGCGCTTCGCCAGCCCATTTGTCGCCGCGGAAAATGGCTTCGTCGACGATGTGATCGAACCGCGTCTCACGCGGCCACGAGTTATCCGAGCTCTGCGGATGCTGGAAACGAAGGTCGACACGATGCCGCGCAAGAAGCACGGCAACATCCCTTTGTGAGCACTAACTCGCGGCTTCCGCCGCAAGCTTGTCGAAGAACTTCTTGATCATGGTTTTAGCGGTTCCATCGATCAAGCGCTGCCCGACGGCCGCGATGGTACCGCCCACTTGCGCCTCGCCTTCGTAGGCGACTTCGGTCCCGCCGGCAGCCGCCGGACTGAGCTTCAGGAGCCCGTCGCCCTTTACGAATCCAATTCGTCCGGTGCCTTCGACTACCAGACGGAAGCTGTTGGGGGGGGTCTGCTCCGTGATCCGCACTTTGCCTTCGAATGCGCCGGACAGACTCGCCAGCGCCATCTTCATCTTCATGCTGTACTCGTCGGGGCCGACTTTCTCCAGACTCTCGCAGCCGGGAATGGCGCGTGCCAGCACCTCGGGGTCCTGCATGACTTCATAAGCGCGCTCCTGAGGGAGCGGCAGTGTGTACGTTCCGGAAATCTTCACCCCTTACGTCCCATTAAGCCTTGGCCGCCGCAGACAGCGCCGCGTTGATCGCATGGGCCGCATAAACCGCCGTCAGGTGCTTGCGATAATCGGCCGAAGCGTACAGATCGGAGTTCGCATCGGCACCTTCCGAGACCAGTGCAGCAGCCTTCGCGACCTCGTCCGCGGAGCCCGCAGTCCCCTCAAGCGCTTTCTCCGCCGCCGTGGCACGATAGCCGATGTTGGACAGACCCGTCACCCCGATGCGAGCAAGCACGATTTTGCCACCGCTGCGCCGCACCCGCACCGCCACGCCTACGATCGCGAATCCACTGGCGGGTTGCACGTTCTTTTGATAGCTGGTGCCGGTCCCTGCTTCTTCCACCGGAACCACGATCTCGCGAATGATTTCTCCCGGTTCGAGCGTCGTCGTGAATGAGTCCACGAAGAAATCCGCTGCGCTGACCGTACGCTCGCCATTCGCGCTGCGGATCACGACCTTAGCTTCGAGCGCCTGCAGCGCCGCCGGATAGTCGGCCGAGGGATCGGCATGCGCCACGCTTCCGCCCATGGTGCCCATGTTGCGCACCTGGACGTCGCCGATGGCCGAGGCCGTTTCCGTCAGCAGGGGGCACTTCGCTTGGACCAGCGCGGAGCTTTCCACGGAATAGTGCGTCGCCGTCGCGCCGATGTGCAGCGCGCCGCCCTCTTCGCGAATGTAGTTGAGGTCCTTGATGCGGCCCAGATCCACCAGATGTTCCGGCGCGGCGAGGCGCAGTTTCATCATCGGGATCAGACTCATGCCGCCGGCCAGCAGCTTGGCGCCGCTTCCCGCCAGCGCCACTGCTTCGTCCAGCGTTTTCGGCGCCGTATATTCGAAGGTTTGCGGAATCATGTTAGTTCTTGCCTCCCGCGAGTACTTTCCAAATCTTCTCCGGCGTCAGCGGCATGTCGAGATGCCGCACGCCCAAGTGGGACAACGCATCCACCACGGAATTCACCACCGCCGGCGAACAGCCGATAGTGCCGGCTTCGCCGACGCCTTTGACGCCGAGCGGATTGACCGGCGACGGCGTAATGGTGTGGTCGCTTTCGATCCAGGGCATCATGTGCGCGCGCGGCATGGCGTAATCCATGTACTCGCCCGTGATCAACTGGCCGTTGTCGTCATAGACGGCCTGTTCCCAAAGCGCCTGCCCGAGCCCTTGCGCGACGCCGCCGTGAACCTGTCCGTCAACAATCAGCGGATTCAAAATATTACCGCAATCGTCAACTGCCACGTAGCGCCGAATTTTCACTTGGCCTGTTTCTTTTTCTACATCCGTTATGACAATGTGCGCGCCAAACCCGAAGACGAAGTTCGGCGGCTCCCAGAAGTGGGTAGATTGCAGACCTGGCTCGGTGTTCGGCGGCAGCTTCATGGCGCGATAGGAAGCCGCCGCGATTACAGCGCAGGACGTGGATTTGCCGGTCTTATTGCACGTTACATGGCCGTTGGCGAAGGAGACGCTGTCGGATTCGAGGAGCATC
>JBDTTL010000519.1:0-2217 GCA_039930665.1 Acidobacteriota bacterium | reverse complement strand
ACGCACCGAACCTGCCAAAGCGGATTAGGTAATGGATGACGGGCAAAGCGGAAGGTATGCTGTGCGAGCTGAATCCTTCCGACAGATGTTGGGTGGACCGCAGTGGCTTACTCGAGCGTCCGCAGCCCCTTGCCGGGTTTGAAGCGCACGGCCTTACCTGGCGGGATCGCCATTTCAGTGCCGCTGCGAGGATTACGTCCAATGCCGGTCTTGCGCGGGCGAACTTCGAAGATCGCGAATCCGCGAAGCTCGATGCGCTCCCCGCGGCCCAGGGCCTGTTTCATATTATCGAAAACGGTTTCAACCGCCGCCTCGGCTTTGCCCTTCGAGATGCCTGTTCGACCAACCACTTCATTGACGATGTCCAGCTTGATCAACGTTTCTCCTCGCAACATTCTGCATCGCTACCTCCGCCTTTCCCCAGCAACGAGGGGTCTCGTGAGGCCCCAACCGAATTCCAGGAGTAAACGGCATGAACTTTGTCAGATGATTTTACCCCAAGGAGTGGGGAAATGAATGGGTCCCCCATCACGGGCAAATGGAAACAATGTAGGAGCCCCGGATTACAGCCAGGCTCCGCGTACACAATCTCACGCTGCGCCAACCCAGATTTCCCGCACCACAGTAGCACTGCCCCGAGCGCTGGATTGGAAGCTTTAGTGGATTTGCAGTAGGCTACTGCGTATGGAACACCTTCCGAAGCCCGTAAAAAATCAACTCGCGAATCTGGTCCGCTTAGCTCACGAGGCTGCACTTCGGCAAGCGCTTTCGAAGCTGGGCGACCACTCTGCACAATGGCAACGAGGTGAGATCGACTCATTTCAGTTGGCAGACCGCATTCACGAATTCCACGACGGACCCAATCGGGAGATCTATAAGCAGTTCACCTATACCGGGATTGCTAACCTCCCGATGCTAGCTGCCTTCGGAATCGCCAAAGGTTTGATCAACGCGACGACGGTTCCCAAGGAAGTTCTTCCCTACATTGAAACCTGCCTCTCATTTTACCGGCAACAATTGTGAGCGACTGATCCTAGTCTTCCGAAAGTACTCAACTCCTGGTTAACAAACCGGACAGAATGTTGGCATCTCGGATTCTGTCCGGATAGCCGACGAGATCGGCATAGGGGCGGCAGTTGCCCACCGACCCCTGCCACACCACCGTGCGTACGGGTCCGTACACGGCGGTTCGAGTTGGTTACGCTAACACTCCTCGAACAATGACGGAAGTCCGAGCGATTTGAAGTGGGCATTCGGAAGCCCGACAGAAAGGGCTTTGGCCCGTGCGAGGTACCAAGGACCACGACCGCTACCGGCCGTATTATTGGCCAGTCGCGGGCGGACCCCAAGTTCCAACAGAGCCGCTCGGCGCCGGCGCGGTGTTTTCCACTGCCGCCACAAAGCTGCCCGTAATCGCAAGCGAACCCAGCGAGTCAAGTACAGCAGCACCTCTGGCGTTTCGCAGAAACCAAAATAGCTGCGCCAGCCCCGCATATACGGAGCCAGTTCCTCCATCGTGGTTTCGATGCTGACGCCCTTGGCCCGCAGCGTGATCTCCCGGATTCGTCGCTTAAAGCGGTCCAAGGCCTTGGGCGCGATGACGCGCTTGACCTCCAGCCCAGCCATAAAACTGAACCCAAGAAACTTTCGCTCCTGCGGTCGCGCCACCGCACTCTTCGCCTCATTTACCTTGAGCTTGAGCTTTTGCGTGATGAATCGCGTTACGCTTTCCATCACCCGTTGACCCGCTCGTTCGCTGCGAACGTGAATGTTACAGTCGTCCGCATATCGAACAAAGCGATGTCCCCGGCGCTCCAACTCCCGATCGAGTTCGTCGAGCACGAGGTTGCTGAGCAGTGGCGAAAGTGGTCCCCCTTGCGGGGTTCCTTCCACGCTCGGACTAACCAACCTATTCTCCATGACCCCGGCATTCAAGAATGCCCGGATCAGTTTCAACAGCCGTTTGTCCTCGATCCGTTTGGCGATCTGACCCATCAGTTTGTCGTGGTTGACTCGATCAAAGAATTTCTCTAAATCAAAATCAACGCACCAGTCGTAGCCTTCGGCGATATACTGCTGCGCTTGGGCCACGGCTTGATGGGCCGACCGTCCCGGCCGGAACCCGTAGCTGTGGTCGGAAAACGTCCGGTCCCACCGCTTTTGCAGAACCTGCATCACCGCTTGTTGGATAAATCGATCCAACACCGTTGGGATGCC
>JBDTTL010000518.1:0-2221 GCA_039930665.1 Acidobacteriota bacterium | reverse complement strand
TCGCCTGGTGCCGCATTGGGACAAACCGGTGGTAGTCGCGCGTCACGGATTCGGCGACCAGTACAGCGCCACCGACTTTCAGTTTCCCGGTGCGGGCACGCTCAAGCTCAGCTTCACGCCAGCCGATGGCGGCGCCGCCATCGAGCACGAAATTATTCAGGCGCCTGGTGCGGGCGTGGTTCTGGGCATGTTCAACCTGGACGCGTCCATCTCGGGCTTCGCGCGCGCCTGCTTCACATATGCGCTGGACCGCCGCTACCCGGTGTATCTGTCCACTAAGAACACGATTCTCAAGATCTACGACGGCCGTTTTAAGAATATATTCCAGGAGATCTTCGACTGCGAGTTCAAGAGCAAGTTCGACGCGGCGGGCCTCACATATGAGCATCGCTTGATCGACGACATGGTGGCTGCCTGCCTCAAGTGGAGCGGCGGCTATCTGTGGGCCTGCAAGAATTACGATGGCGATGTGCAGTCTGATACTGTGGCGCAGGGCTACGGTTCGCTGGGCCTGATGACTTCCGTGCTGATGTCGCCCGACGGCAAGACCATCGAATCGGAAGCCGCTCATGGCACCGTGACGCGCCACTACCGCCTGCATCAGCAGGGCAAGCCGACGTCTACCAATCCCATCGCTTCCATCTACGCCTGGACCCGCGGGCTGCAATACCGCGGCAAGATGGACGGCACTCCCGACGTGGTGAAGTTCGCGCAAACGCTCGAAAAAATGTGCGTTGACGTGGTGGAATCCGGCCGGATGACTAAGGATCTCGCTATCCTGATCCGCGCCGACCACCCCTACCTGACAACGGAAGCTTTTATGGATGCTGTGGACCAGGGACTCAAGCAGCGGCTCACCTAAGGCAGTCGCCGAAAGCCCAATCCTGCATGCTCGAAATGCGCGTCGCCGCTGATCACGGCAGTAAGTCCCATCTCTTTCATGACCACAAAACTGGTAAGGTCGGTAAATGAGATGCGCGGTTTGTCGCGGTAGCGCAGTCGCAGTTGCCACGCGGCGTGGAAGCGCTCCGCGGTCACCCTCTCGATCACAACTAACCCTGCATCTGAAGTCTTGAGGATCGCCTCGGCAAAACGGCGAGCTTGGGGAAAAGGAGCCGCAGCAAACAACCGTGTGAACGTCTCGTCGAGCACGTAATCGGTGGTGACCCAAGCGTCGAGCTGCCCAGCCGCCTGTGACCGCAGGCCGCTTACAGCAGCGAACGCCGGATCGCGGTCGTTTGCCAGAACCAGCCAGGCCCAAGTGTCAATGAAATGCCGCGCCGGAGCATGCGGCTCCGGGCTAGTTCCCTTCGCCATACAATTCTTCGTCGACATTAGCCGACATCACTGGCCCCGAGCAGATACCCGCGACCATCAAGAGCGGATCCGCCGCGGCCCGCGGTTGTGTCTTCGGCGCTTTGGCGGTTCCCTGGACTCGAAGCCGAATCAACTCCGCCATAGTGACCCGCGACCGAAATGCCTCTTGCCGCAGCTGCTCGTGAAGTTCCTCGGGAAGAAATATGGTGGTTCGCTTCACATATATATCATGACATATATATTCACTACGAGTCAAGGTCCACGCGCGGCCGGAATTTGCGTCCACGCCCCCGACCCCTCACAATAGAGAATTCTCTATGAGCGCAACCTCGCCGCAACCTCTTGTCGCTGTCATCATGGGCAGCAAGTCGGATTGGGAGATCATGAAAAACGCCAGCGATACGCTGGGCCGCTTCGGTGTTCCGCACGTGAGCCGTGTGCTCTCGGCGCATCGCACCCCCCAAGCGGCGACCGAGTTTGCTTCCGAGGCCGCCGGGCAAGGGCTTCAGGTCATCATTGCCGCCGCTGGAGGAGCCGCACATCTGGCGGGCGTCCTGGCGGCTCACACCATCTTGCCGGTGCTTGGCGTGCCCATGGAAAGCCAGATGCTTCGCGGGATGGATTCGCTGCTTTCGACGGTGCAGATGCCCGCCGGGATACCGGTTGGCACCCTGGCGATCGGCAAAGCGGGCGCTATCAATGCGGCCCTGCTGGCCGTCGCCATTCTCGCCTTGCAGAGGCCGGACCTTCATCAGAAGCTTGAAGCTTTCCGCAGGGAGCAGGCGGAGAAGATTCTTAACGAGACACTGTGAGCGAGGCTTGAGTGCCCTGCCCTAGTCTCCCGTCCCAGAAGAACGTAACATAATTAAGGCGGGTTTCGTCTAAGATTTAGGGAGATCTTAGA
>JBDTTL010000517.1:0-2242 GCA_039930665.1 Acidobacteriota bacterium | reverse complement strand
GAATGATGGATTCACGAGGGCCCAAATTCTCAAGTACGCCAAGCACTTCCACCTGAAATTCTTCAACCCGAGTGCCCAAGAAGACGGTCCGCCCGACGCCGTGCTGGCCTGCGCGGACGTCTTTGAGTGGAAAGATGTCCGGAGCCGCGAGCCCGATTGACGCGAATGTCAACCAGGCGAACCACAAGGCGACGATTTGGTGCAGGCGCATCACAAGAATATTGTAACGATTCGATGGACTCCATCATCTCACTCCCGATTGACCGTAGTAGTATAGGTGAAGTACTTTCCCGGAAGGAGGCGCTTTCCGATGTGGAATCGCCGTAAAGAAGAAGAACCCGTAATCAAAACCACCTCGGTTCCGCCGACCGTGTCCCAACCAGTTCCAGTTAAGGAAGGAATCCCCATGTCCACCCAGCCGACCCGCCCCCTGGAGACGCGCACCGATAGCGCGCGCGGAGGCGTCGCGATTTTAGGAAAATCCGTGATTCTGAAGGGCCAGATTTATGGGCGCGAAGACGTGACCATAGATGGCGAAGTGGAGGGGACAGTAGAGCTACAGGAACACCGGCTCACTGTCGGGCCCAGCGGCAAAGTTGTCGCTACCATTAAGGCTCGCGAGATCGTCGTACTTGGCACGGTTCAGGGCAACATCGAGACGCGCGACAAGATTGAGATCCGCAAGGACGCAAAAGTCATAGGCGACATTCGCACCGCCCGCATCGTGATCGAGGACGGCGCCTATTTCAAAGGCAGCATCGACATTGTTCGCGCCGAAGCCCCTAAGCCGGCAGCCGTGCCGAAGCCGCAGCCAGTGGCCTCAGCCGCCACGTCGTCCCCGGCAGCGGCCGCAAGCGCGGGTGACGCCAAGCGGTAGTGGCTCAAACACCGATAGCCGGTTCCGAGACGCGACAGAGTCACGGCCTGGACCAGTTCTGCGCATCGCTTGAGGATCGACCGGGGATGTCCATCCTGGACTTCGCGGGCGCGAGCCAGGCGACGGTGAGCTTCGTCACTAATTACGGGCATCGCCTCTATTCCGACGATTTTGTGCGGTCACTGGATCGCGTGTTTGGTTCGGCGCCGGCGGGCGCAAGTGATGCCGAGTTCTTCGAGAACCAGTCCAACCCTGCGCTGGTGTCGGACTTTTTCGAATTGGCGTTAACCTTTGACGACGCGAGTTTTGACGGCGCGCTGGTGTGGGATTCCTTGCAATTCCTATCGACGCCCTTACTGCAGACGGTGGTGGCGAAACTCCACAAGATGTTGCGGCCAGGCGCGAATTTGTTCGCGCTGTTCCACACCGATGAACGGATCGCGAACATTCCTACTTATGCCTACCGCATCCAGGACCATCGGACCATTCAGATGGTTTCCCGCTCGCAACGCAGGCCGGCGCAGATTTTCAACAACCGGAACCTCGAAAAGCTGTTCCAGGATTTCGAGTCGGTGAAGTTCTTCCTCACGCGGGACCGCCTACGGGAAGTGATCGTCAGGCGCTAGATCCACCCCGAATAACTCCCGCCCTCTATACTTTCGTAGAAGGAGTCTTTTTGTCCCTCGAAGACGATTTGCTGGAGCAGCGCGTCAAGCGCATCGCCGAAATTGAAGCCCTCGGGTTCCGGGCGTACGGGCAGCGGTTCGATTTTACGCACGCGATTCCCGAGATCCTGGCGACGGAGTCTGCAAAGACCACAGAGGAATTGGCCGCTGCGAAACCACAGGTTTCGATAAGCGGGCGGATTCAGACCATGCGGCGCATGGGGAAGGCCGGATTCTTCCACCTGATGCAGCGCGGCGAGCTGCTCCAGGTATATGTGCGCAGCGACGCCGTCAGCGAGCGTGAATATGCGCTCTACCAGTTGCTCGACATCGGCGACATTGTGGGCGTCGAGGGCTATCTATTTCGCACCCGCACCGGAGAATTGAGTGTACATGCGGAGAAGCTCACATTTCTTTCGAAGATTCTGCTGAGTCTTCCCGAAAAATGGCACGGGCTGGAAGACGTCGAAATTCGCTACCGCCAGCGGTATTTGGATCTGATCGCGAACCCGGAATCGCAAAAGGTATTCGTAACGCGGGCGCGTATCATATCGTCCTTGCGGCGGCAACTGGAAGCGCGCAGCTTCGTGGAAGTGGAGACGCCCATGATGCAGCCGCTCTATGGCGGCGCCAACGCGCGGCCGTTCGTCACGCATCATAACACGCTCGACGTCGATCTATACCTGCGCATTGCACCCGA
>JBDTTL010000516.1:0-2247 GCA_039930665.1 Acidobacteriota bacterium | reverse complement strand
GCGAGGTCCTGGTGGAGCTGAAGCGGCCGCCGCAGGACCTCTTTGCCGACTCAACAAAGGCGACCGGCCGGGCCAACTACGTGCGATTCCGGCTCTCCCCCAGCGCCGCCATTGCCCTAGCCGCCCGCGTCAAGCTCGCTGGGAAGGATTTCGTAGGGGAGCAGCGAGAGCTCTACCTGCTCGAAGAACAGATGGGAGCGGAAGCACCTTACGAGCGGCTTCTGGGCGACGCCATGATCGGCGACGGAGCTCTGTTCACCCGCGAGGACGCGGTCGAGGCTGCCTGGGCGGTGGTCGATCCAGTCCTCAAAAGCCACCACCGGGTTCGGTCCTATAGTCGTGGGAGTTGGGGGCCGAAAGAGGCCGACACGATCATCGCTTCGGACGACGGCTGGCACAATCCAAAACCCAACGATGCATCCTGAGGACGGCCTCGGCCGTTTCGTGGTTGCGGCGGTCACCTCGAAGAAGGCCAAGACAGCCGCCGCCAAGAAAGGCGCGGCCTGATGGCCGTCTCAAATTCAGATGCGCTGGTGGTCTTCGGAGTGACGGGCGATCTCGCCCACACAAGATGATCAAGGGAGCAATGAATGTCGTCACATTTGTCACATTTGAAGTGGTTTGTCTTCGGCATCGTCACAACATTGGTAGTTCTTGCCGTTGGCGCGTACTTATTCGTTAAGGCAGGAGGGATTTCGATGGAAACAACGGCGTCGCCCCTGCCGCTCGAAAAGACGGTGGCGGACATGGCGTTGCGCGCGAGCCTGGGGCACGCAGCGGATCAAAAGAATCCTCTTAGGTTTAATGACGACACCATGTTGGCCGGCGCGCAGAAATACAAACAATACTGCGCGGTGTGCCACGGCACCCCAGGACAGCGCAGCGCGATCTCGAAGGGGATGTTCCCGGAGCCTCCGCAACTTTTCGAGAAACAAGACATGGTGACTGACGATCCGGAAGGCGTAACATGCTGGAAGGTAACGCATGGCATCCGGCTGTCCGGCATGCCCGGATTTGAGGGCGTGTTATCAGACACAGAGCGTTGGCAGGTGACAACTCTGGTCTCGCACGCCGATCAGCTTCCCGCCGCGGTGCAGGCGGAACTTACTCACTAAGCATCACTTGAACGCTACACTGACGTGGGCCGGGCGGCGCCTATTGAGGTCTGCCACCGAAATCAACCATGAATTATATCTCCTTTTCCGTTTCGCGAATTCGTTCCTGGAGCCGATCTGGAACCGCAACTATGTCGCCAGCGGTCGAGGCTGCTTAGGCCGTGGTCGATCCAGTCCTCAAACGCCACCACCGGGTTCATCCCCGCTCGAAGAACAACCGGGAGGAGGAAGCAGCCTACGAGCGGCTATTGGGCGACGCAATGATTGGCGACGGATCTCTGTTCACACGCGAGGACGCTACAAAACGTGGCAGTTGGGGGGCCGAAAAAGGCCGAAACGATCGTCGCTTCGGAGGACGGCTGGCACAATCCAAAACCCAACGATGAATCCTGAGGACGGCCCCGGCGGTTCGTCGTTGCATCTGATCGTGCCAGGCTGGCACCCCGAGCAACAAGGACATCATCCTCATGCAAAGGATTTGTCAAGCATGCTGCCGGGCCTTCTCCGGTGTCTTCCGCGGATATGCGGTACCTTCAGTTCTCATCCGATATCCCACTCCCGGCTCGGTCACAATGCAGTGCGGCTGCATGGAATCATGTCGCAACTTGCTCCGCAAATGGCTCAGGGTGACGCGCAGAAGGTGCACCGCGTCCTGGTATTGGGTTCCACCCCAAAGATCGTGAATCAATTGACGGTGCGTCCGCACGTTGCCAGCATTGTGGATCAGCACCTTCAGCAGGTCATACTCGGTTGCGGTCAATCTGACGGGGATTCCGCCAACCAACACTTTCCTCCGGCCCAAGTCGACTCTGAGATCAGAGACCCTAAAAACTTCATCCTGTGTTGCGCTCACGCTACGTAAGGCTGCGCGCATCCGCGCCAGCAATTCTGGAAGGGACAACGGCTCGGTGAGATAGTCGTGTGCGCCGGAATTCAGAGAACTGAGCTTCAGGGATTCTTCGTGACGGACCGCAATGACGATAATAGGCGCGATGGCCCGCTCCCGCAAATACTTGATGACTTCCTGGCCATCGATTTCGGCCAAGCCGAGATAGAGAAGAATCAAATCCGGCCGGAGCGACTGAATTCTCCGCACCGCCTCCTGGCCGCTGCGAACGTGATGGAGCGCGTA
>JBDTTL010000515.1:0-2292 GCA_039930665.1 Acidobacteriota bacterium | reverse complement strand
GTCCACCCGAATGCGAGTTTGTGAATCCGCGCGGGCCTGGAAGTCGGATAAATATTGGTTGATCGACCTTATCGGGGCGGGGCTGGATCTATTCCTTGGTTTTCTCTTGGGGCCTTGATTCCTTCGGATCTTCAGCAGTCTTTTTGCTGCGAGCTTTCATAGCCTGCCAATCCGGGTGCCGAATAGCACCAAATTGTTCTTCGTAATTCCTTAATTGCCTCATTAGAAGAAGCGTAAGCCCAGCGGCATGTTCTGGTGGCATTACAATGCCCATCACAGCCTTGAAGGCCTCATCTTTTTTGTTCACTACATTCACATCGGCAAAGTTAATGCGAAGATCCCAAGGGGAGATTGAGATTCCAGCAACGTTTGAATAAACGTAGGTGTCTGAGGCCTCAATCTTGATGGAAAATTCGACCATCTGGACTTCTTCTGGCTCTACGGTTCCCATCTGAGGTTTATCTTGTTCCGGCATACGCTGTATTCCCCGCTTCCATGCCACGCCATAGGATTTCCGGAGATGTTTCCGGGGACGGCGGCATCTTTGGTATCCCCGGGTTCATAGAGGCATTCCCATTTTGTAATCGAACGACCACTTTCCCCGAAATATCCATCCGTGATCGATGTGCATCAATAGAGGTGACTGATACCGCTATGGGGGGGCCAGCGGTAATGAATTGGCTGATGGTCGCGCCTAATTGCGTAGTCAAGTAGTTGCTTTCGATTGGATCACTAGCAAAATCGTCCTCGAAGCTCGGCACACTGAACTCATCTGGCTCGAATCGTTCCGACCATCTGGCAAGTTCACTGAATGGAGCAAAGCGTACTACCAATCCACAATCGAAAGCCTCCGCAAGCCGTCGCAGGGTTTCTAAATTCAACTTTGCCTTGCCTGGGCTCTGGATGGCGGAAATCCTCGGCTGTAACATACCCGCTTTGTCGGCCAGTTGCTCTTGAGTCCACCCGCGAGATTTTCGTAGCGCGCGGATCTGAAACGGAATACCAACGTTGATCTGAGAGGCTACGAATGCTTTACGGTACTCGGGATTTTTTAGTTTCTGAATCAACTTAAAGTTCATATAAGACCGTCCCCACTTCCTCGGCAAGTATTTGCTTCCGTCGTTTCTCTGCCTGCTCAAGCGCGTCAGCAGGCGTGTAAATCTGTTGCTTGTGATAGCAGCCCATCACCGCAAAAAACTTTCCGTCTTTCAAAAACCCAAGAAGCCGATGTTTTTTTCTGCAAGAATCCCATCGCAGTTCTCCGAGTTTAGGGTACCCCCTTAGGCTTGGCTTGTAACTCGGCATGACCCAGTCCGCCGTCTTTCGCATGTCGGCAACGAACTCATCCGTGTCGGCCTTTTCCTGCGGGGACAATCCGCCGTACCACTCGGCGATCTTGTCGCCGCCAGCGGGTGATAGGTAACAACGAATCTCCCTACGCTCAGCCATACAATATCATAAAAAAATGATACCAGCAACAGCATTCTGCTTGACTAAATATAATATATTTATTATACTATTCAAGTGATTGCGTATAAAGCAAAAGGTCAGCAAACCCCAGTATCCAAACCGGAACCGCTGACCTCAAAGCTTTACTCTTAGGCGGGTTGGCAGAGCGGTTGAACGCAACCGACTGTAAATCGGTCAACCGTGCTTGTCCCACGGTTCAGGGGTTCAAATCCCTTACCCGCCGCCAGATAGCTTCTCCGGTGATGGCGCTAACCACCACCAGGGAAATGAACCGTTCAGCCGAAGCCGCACGATCCCGCAAAATCAGTATCCGGCTTTTGGCTGTGGAACTCAATAGGAGATTTCACAGTGACCTGCCATTCCTGCCGTACCGAATGCTGTAAATTCGGCAAGCGCCAGAACCGCCAGCGCTACCAATGTACCCAGTGCCGCAAGGTGTTCACAGATGCGCGCGATAACACCCTGGACGGAAAGTACTTGCCCGTCGAGAAGGCCGAAACAGTCCTTCGCATGATCCTTGAGGGTAACAGCGTGTCGAGCGTCGAGCGCATCACGGAAGTTCACAAGGCCAACATTCTCAAGTTGCTCGTGCTCGTTGGCGAGAAGTGCGAGCGCATCATGGCAGACAAGATTCGTAATATCCAAGTACGCGACGTGAGGCGGACGAAGTCTGGAGCTTTATCGGCAAGAAAGAGAAGCGCGTGCGCCCCGACGATGACCGATGGCAACCGCTTCTCCCTCGACCGCCACCAGGATCAACCAACATTTATCCGACTACCGCGGGCCTGGAATGCTCCAAGGCGCATTGTATGATCGAAGGGA
>JBDTTL010000514.1:0-2311 GCA_039930665.1 Acidobacteriota bacterium | reverse complement strand
GGGGCCTCGGCTCCAGGTGGCTCACGAAACGGTTCCACCGAAATGCGCTCGTAACGTACGTCCAGCACCGTCAGGTATGCCATACCGCCCGGCGCTTGGAGAACGACGCGATCGCCCGCTGCCGACTTCATCAACGCGCGCCCCAGAGGCGACACCCAACTAATGTGGTTGCGGTTGAGATCGACCTCGTCGGTGCCCACGATACTCACCACTCGCTCCGTTCCCGCGGCATTGGCATAGCGCACAGTCGCTCCGAAGAATGCCCTTGTCGCCGCCTGCCCCGTTCTCGGAGTTTCCGGGTCAACCACTTCCGCGGCTTCGATTCGCTTCGTGAGAAAGCGAATCCGCCCATCGATCTGGCGCAGCCGCCGCTTGCCGTACTGATAGTCGGCGTTGTCACTGCGATCGCCGTTGCTCGCAGCCCACTTCACCACCTCCGTCACGGCTGGGCGTTCCCTGGTGAGCAGAAACCGGTGCTCATCTTTGAGCCGCCGCAGACCGCCTGGCGTTATGTAGTTCTTGCTTGCCGTCGCGGGCTCGTCCTCTTGCGGTTTTCTTGTAGACCCTTTTCGCATCATCCGGTAGTCCTTCCAGCGCAAATCCAGTGGGTGCCACCACGCTCTCAGGATGTGGATAGTGGGATGCCTTTCATACGTTGTCACCTCGATTCTGCCCTGAGATATCTCAAGCGCGATCCACGAATGGAATTGGCGCAACGCCCCAAAAGAGCTTGCCGACGACGGGTGGCTGCAACGTTTTGTTCGGCGGGTCGAGCGCGAACGCTTGCTCAATCAAGCCTCCCATTAAAACGCATTTTAGTAAGTCGTATTTAGGACCGGGGCGAAATGACGCGCTTCATCTCGATCGCATGGAGCCCGTGGGTGTTGAGCCAAGGTTGTTCTCGACTTGGCCAGAACTGACATCCCCAAGTCTTTCTCAGGTATCCACTTGGGCGGATCATCTTACTGAAAACACCGCTTCCATGATTTGATCCATCAGTGACGATGAGACCTCCTTCATCCGGAAAGTGCTGGAGAATGCGCGGAAGCCACTCCTTCCCGAGAATGTACAGCCCGCTGCCACCTTCTCCTGTAGAGTCCCTTCTATAAAAGAGGACATGGATAAGAGGCAACGAATCAACATAATCGTTAAGACTCCTTTGCACAAAGGCTACCGATGGAACACCATCGGTTCGTTTCGGATGACGAAATCCGTGAGGACGGCGAATATCGCAGTAGATAATCTCTTCGACAAGTCCAGCCAGCAATCGCCGTGGCTCCTCGATGTCATCAGCACAACACGGATAGAACGCTCTACGCAATGAGACGTGCGACGGTGTGTCCATCCCAAGCCTCCTGGATTGGTTGTGCCAGATAGTTGCTCAACCCGATTACAAGTGCATGAATCTCTTCACCTGTGACGTAAATCTTGAAAACTCGTGCAAAGGGTTTGTCGCCTCGACCAAAACAGAACTTGCCATCTTCATTACTGATGATCCCCACATCTACTGGCATGTCGCCCTCGCTCCTTGCCCGTACAAGTCCATCCTGAGCTTCTTTCTCCGTAGAAAACATCTTTGGACGACCGCGCTTTGTATCTGGAGAATTCACGAAGCAATACCGACGAATCGTGCCGGACCTATGCGGGATGGTTGTGTATCCCGAAGAAGGGAACGGATCGTCTAAATCCAGAGCGGTTGGATGACTCAGAGCGTTCCGCAACCTCTTGAGCACGACTTCGCCCGTGAGCTCGCCATCGAATGTGTTGATCGCAATCATCTTTGGTCTGAGTCCCCACGCGGGTGCCATTCCGATGTCGGCGGTCAGGTAGTTGCCTTGCCTTTCGTTTCGCGACATGCCCCTGAGAAGCTCCGTGCAGGTTGTCAGGAGGTTTTGGAGGATGCAGACATCAAGCGTGACCGAAAAGTCCTCTTCAGCGGGCGCAGAGAAGGTCCGATACTGACTTGCAATCATGCCCAATCTATAGGCGACGTCCGCCTGAATCCGATTTCGTTGATCCCGAAAATATTCCATTCTTGCGCCTCCCTAATTTTACGCCCCGGTCCTCTGCCCGGCGTACTCGTCTTAGGCAGGCCGGGATCGATTTTACCAGGTCCGTTCTAAGTTCTGCGGACAGTCGCGACGGCTGGCCCCTCTGAACGAGAGTGCATCGAGTCCTCGAAGTAGTCGCGGAAGGGAGAGTGCAGAACTTGCCCCGGGGCATGTTTTCTGATCCCGCCGTGAACCTACTGACGCGATGAGAATCCGGACGGCAAAGCTGCCTCAAGATTGATTTGTTCTCCGGTGATGGG
>JBDTTL010000513.1:0-2326 GCA_039930665.1 Acidobacteriota bacterium | reverse complement strand
GTCGTAGCTCAGTTGGTAGAGCACCACAATGGCATTGTGGGGGTCAGGGGTTCGAATCCCCTAGGCTCCACCATCAACGACGCGCGTCGTTAAGCGAGACGTGTCGGAAGGGTAGGATGTTTTCCCTTCGCAAGGTTTGACGCAAGACGTGCAACAGTTTTTTGATCTTCCGATTCCACGCGCGGTCTGACAGGATTTCCGAAGATATCAGCAGGCACGACTAATTGGTTTGCCTCACGTGGCTACAGTGTTATTTAAAATACTCTAGGAACGCGTTAGGCAACGTGAGGAGTTCGCGCAACTATTGCTAACGGCACGTGCAGGTTCCGCGCGCGATCGATTGGCGAAACGCTGCGGGGTGTCTGAAAATCTAAATCGGCCCGATGGAGTGGTTAGATTTGCCTGGGTCGTCCCACTGCAATGATTACTGATTGGAAATCGTCGCGGTTGTTCCGTCGATTTTGGTAAAACTGACGGTGAATCTCTCGGCATAGCACTGTGCCCGATCCTGGAGCATGCCGATCGCTACCGCCTCGCCCAGTTGGACGGAGGAGGAGGTGTCGCTGCGCCAATGGATGCCGGAGTGGATTCCATGGGCGAAAGAGATGTTGTTTGCGATCTTGTTCAGCTCTCCGTTGACCGTGATTTGCCCTGCATCTGAGCCTGTGTAGGCCAAGAGCGAAAGCCCATTACTGCCTGGCACCACCGGATTGGGGATCACGAAATTGCCGTCGAAGAAGAATTTCAGGACGGTGATGCAAGCGCCCGCGACGGCGCCATGGCCGGTAGGATACGCCGGATGGGTAGGCGAACCTTCGGGGAAAGCCTGCGAGAGGAAGTAGTCCCCGTATTTGTTGAAGCTGCTTTGCACCGCCTGGGAGTTGAGCACGTTGTTGTTCACGTGGCCTTGGAGCGTGTTGCCGAAGCCGCTCAAAATCTGGCGGACAATCGCGCCGCCCGACTCGGGACGGTGCCGAAGGTGAATCGCCCATTTTTGATACCACACGGAGTTCAACGCGAGGCGAGCGACTGCCGTGAGCGTGCCCACGGCATCGGGGCCGCCGAAGGTGCCGAAGCCGTTCTGCGTGGTAGAACCCACGTAGGGATTACCGGGGTTCCGAGGTGCACCGATCGTGTTGAGCACGAGGAAAGCGACAAAGTATGCCTGGAAGAGCACGTCTAAATGAGTGTATGCGCCAAGATCGCGGCCATTATGGAGATAGCGCAGCTGGGGGTCGAATTGGTTCCGAAGCCCGGTGTCAATGCCGTTCTGGACTTGTTGAAAAGTCGTCGCGTCATTCATGTAGTCGACGTTCGCCAAGTAGGTGACGCACTGCTGGCTGATTGGCTGCGCACCGAAGTACGTGGGGATTAGATGCAACTGAGACATGTAAGGCCCAACGGTTTCGCCTGGGTAGGGCCCCCGGAACAACAGGTCCGGCGTAACGTTACCCGATCCATTCCTTGGACCGGCATAAGTGGGCATGGCGGTCAGCTCGGCCGCAGCCTGCGCGGCTATGGGATTTGAAGCGTAATCGGTGAACGCGACATCCCGGAGCAGCGAAGCCCAGTAAAGTTCCACTAGTTCCGTACCATAGGCCTCACTCGCAAGGGCCGGCGCTGGTGGGACCACGACCCTGCTTATTTGATTGACCGGCGACGGTGCGTTCCCGAACTGCACGTCCTCGCACCCTTCCAAGGAGAAGGCGTTTCCAGCCAGCGGTCCGTTCAATGTGCGGGTACCGCCGAGAATCACGCTTTCAAAGGCGGCGAAAGTACCGGTGTCAATCGCGTGCCGAAAAGTTTGGAAAGCGGGCAGATTAACCAGGCCAATCCCATTCTGCAGAACGCCCTTGGAGTAGGTGCCCGACTTGTCCGGATAGCGCGCTTCATCGCCGTTGGTTGTGTGCGGCGGAACGGAAATCATCGAGTTCCTGATCGCCGCGTCGCGGCGGAGGGCGAAGGCCTGTCGGACCCGCGGATCGGACATTCCGTTCAGCGGAGCGATGTCGTGCCCAAGAGTGACCTCGGCAGAGGCGACTGCGGCTTTGCCTAAGACCGCCCCACCTGCCAGTGCCGCACCGATTTGTCCCAGGAACTTGCGGCGGCTGGAGCCGCTGTTGACGGCATTGTTGGCGGAAGGATTTCCTGTTTCGGCTACATCAGCGGCAGTATTTTTCTCGTTCATTGTGACCTTTCTGTCTTAGCTGACCGGTCGGTACTTCCCGGTATTCGTATCCCTGAATCCGATTTAAATACGAATTGGCCGTTCAAAACAAGAATAATCGGACTAGTCCTGCAGGATTTTGTGTGGCTGGCCTTTGCC
>JBDTTL010000512.1:0-2338 GCA_039930665.1 Acidobacteriota bacterium | reverse complement strand
ACACGTCTCCGCATGAGCTCGAACTGGACGGCAGGAAACGCAAGGTGCAGACCGCGTCTGCGGTGCTGTGCTACTCGCGCATGCTGTTCTTCCAGTGCTACCCCACCTTCCGGCGTTTCGACTGCAAGGTTTTTCTCACCGAAGCGCTGCGCTACTTCGGCGGCGCCGCAGCCCGCACCATGATCGATAACACGCACGTGGTGGTGCTGCGTGGCAGCGGACGCGACATGGTGCCGGTACCGGAGATGGCTGCTTTTGGCGAGCGTTTCGGCTTTCAGTTCGTGGCGCACGCGATTGGCAATGCCAACCGTTCGGGACGGGTGGAGAGGCCTTTCCATTTCATCGAGCATAACTTTCTGGCGGGGCGCACCTTCCGTAGTTGGGAGGATCTGAATCAGCAGGCGCGGCAGTGGTGCGATAAGGTCAACTCGACTTACAAGAAACACATCCGCGCGGTTCCGCGAGAGCTGTTCGCAGTGGAGCGGCTGCATCTGAAGCCGCTGCCGGCGTGGATTCCGGAAGTCTACCGGCTGCAGCAGCGTCTGGTGGATATCGAAGGCTACGTGGCGTTGAACAGCAACCGCTATTCGGTGCCGGTGGAGTGGATCGGGCGCCGTGTAGAGGTGCGCGAAACCAAGGACAAGATCGAGATTCAACTCGATGCCCGCCGACTGGTGACACACCGGCGCATCGCCGAAGCCGAGCACCAGCGCGTGATGCTGGCGGAGCACCGCCCGCCGCGCGGTCACAGAGACGCGCGTCCCGATCCGCATCCCGAAGAGCAGGCCATCGTCACCGCCGCGCCGGAACTGGCCGACTATGTCGTGGGGTTGAAACAGCGCAGCCGCAAGGTGGTCACGCTTGCCCTGCGGCAACTGCTGCGGCTTGTGCGCGAGTATCCGCGCGAACCGCTGGTGGGAGCGGTCGAAGAGGCCGCCCGTTATGGGCTTTACGATCTGGACCGGCTGGAGAGGATGATCCTGCGCCGCGTGACGCGCGAATACTTTCTGCTCGATGAGGGGCCGAACGATGACTGAAGAACTGGAACAACTGCTGAAGAACCTCAAGCTCAAGCGCATCCTGGAGATCTATGACGAACAGTTGCGCGCCGCCGACAAGGACGACATCAGCTACTCGGACTTTGTCACGCGTCTGGTGCGCGCGCAGTTTCAAGCCCGGCAGGAGGGCGCGCTGGAGTGGCGCATCCAGCGCGCCAATCTGCCCGAGCGCTGGTCGCTGGAGACGTTCCCCTTCGCGCGCCAGCCTGGCGTCAATCGCAAGCAGATCCGCGGGTTTGCGGAGCTGGAGTTCATCGCCAAGGCGGAAAATATCGTTTTCGTCGGCAAGACAGCCGTTGGCAAAACCGGATTAGCTTCTGGCCTGCTGATGAAGGCGTTGGAGAACGGCTACCGGTGTCAATTTATCAAGGCCCAGGACCTGTTCGATGAAATGTATGCGTCGCTGGCGGATCGTTCGACGCGGCAGTTGCTGAATCGTCTGGCGCGGCTGGACGTCCTTTTGATCGACGAATTTGGATATTTGAATCTGAAACCGGAGCAGTCGAACATCTTTTTCAAGCTGATGGAAGAACGCTACCGCCGGCGTCCCACAATCATCACCACGAATCTGGTCTACGACGAGTGGCCCAATTTTCTGGGCAACCCGCCCATGGTAGAGGCCTTGCTGAGCCGGTTGCGGCATTACTGCCACACCGTCGTCATCGACGGCCCGCCATTGCGCGAACCGCAAGGCTGAGGACGCCAGCATGGACGGCCAGGAAGAATATGTTCGCCAAGTGCTGGAGGCGTACCGCAACACACCGGGCACGATGGGGACGGTGCGCCGTGCCGACCGGCTGCTGGTGGTGCAACTGTATCAACGCGGCCTTTCGCTGAAGGTCATCGAAAATGCATTGGTGCTGGCCGCCACGCGTCGCCTGATTCGGCCGTCCGAAGCACCGCCTCTGGGCACGATTCGCTCGCTGGCCTATTTCCTGCCTGTCATCGAGGAAGTGCTGGCGTCGCACGTCAGCCCGGAGTACTTCGAATATCTCCGGTACCAGCTCGCACGCACCGCGCCACCTCGGTGAACGCGCTCCGGCGCGGATGATGGAAAACCACCCCGCACGCCTGCGGCGTGGATGATACTGCTCGTCCTTCCAGCCTAACCAACGAACACGCCTTCGGCGTGGATGATGCCCGTATCTCTTTCCCCAGTCCTGTTCCCGGCCTGGGTCACTTCAACCAAGCCCTAATGGGTCACTCTTGCCAAGCACCGAAGCATTCGCCTCTACGTGCGGACCGGGCGCGTATTCCCCATCCGAATTGAGCTGCTGGAC
>JBDTTL010000511.1:0-2347 GCA_039930665.1 Acidobacteriota bacterium | reverse complement strand
ATACCGCGCTGAATCGCCTGAAGAGCTCTTTGGTAGACGGAGGCGCTGTGTTGTGAATCGCGTTCGCGTTCCAGGTCGCCTTTCACGAGATCGTAGTAAGCTGCTTGGCGATAGCTGTCCGCCCGGCTGCGCGCCGCCGGCAAGGCATCCAGCAGCGCGACGGCTTTCGCTTGCTCCCCAATTACCTGGTCGATGTTCGAACTTGCCGGGTCCGATTCAAACAGCGACACCGCTAGCAACTGATGGAGTTTGAAGCTGTTGGGGCTGACGCGAACATCGTGGGTGGCCAAGGCAAGCTCGGATTGCCAGTCCGGATTCCGCATCCAGGTCCGAATCGCGAATCCGGACAGAATGAGACCCAGCACAATCGGCGGGAGCAAAGCCAGCTTGGGCTTCTGCGCTGCTGCGTAAATCGCCAGCACGAGGCAGACCAGCAGTCCGAGTGATGGGAGGTACAGTAGGCGGTCGGCCATGATCGTACCGATTGAGAACAAGAGGTTGGACGCCGGCACAAAGTTCAAAAATGCGAAGCACGCGAAGAAAAATGCCGTGCGATTCCAGCGGTAGAGCAGGATGACTACGGTCGCAATTACAAACACCGCGAGGGCGGCCAACCAGTCTCCCGCACTGCCACGCGCCAATGGAATCTGATTGTAGGAATAGTCGGAGGAAAGTTGCGCCGGCCAAAAAGTCAGCCACAAATAGTGAGCCATCACCTTGATCGCAGTGAGGCGTCCGGTCCACCAATCGGCTCCTACGATGGGGTTATCGGTAAAAGGGAACTCTGACGGGGGAGAGGCGGCCAGTACCGCGAACCGCGTATACAGCATGACCGCAATCGGCGCCAGCGTAGCGACGCAGCCGAGCAACAAGGATTCTCTCCGCAGACGGATCTTCCCCTCAACCAGTTCGTACAGAACAATGATGGGGAGAATAGCCACCGCGCTTTCTTTGGAGAACACGCCGATAGCGGTCGCCGCTGCCAGCCCGGCGAGCCAAATCGCGCGAGACCATCCAGAGGTTTCTCTGCTCTTCAGATATATGAGGAGTCCGGACAGCACGGCCATGGCGGCCAGCAGATCGGCTCGGCCCACAATATTCGTCACGGACTCGGTGGAAGCCGGGTGAACGGCCCATAGAGCAGCGATGAAGACCGCTGGCCAGAAGCGGCGTACCAGGCGAAGTGCCAGCGCATACGCCAGCAAAACGTTGCCAAGATGCAGCAGGAGATTTATCGAATGGTATCCGGAGAGCTGGTCCGCTTCCCCCAGAACCGCATAGTTGAAGAGGTAGGAAAGCGTCGTCAAGGGACGATAGAGGCCCGATTCTCCCGTGGGCCACCAGTAGGTGCGTTGAAAGATGAGTGCGATATTTTCGGGCGCGGCTTCACGGATACGTGGATCGAGAAGCAGGACCTTGTTGTCAAGCACAAATCCGCCCTCGAACGAATTCGAATATGCGAGGACGGTAAGTGCGGCCAGAGCGAGGGCTGCCAGCAGATAACGGGTATACTTGGCGGGCGCACGCGGCAGAGCCCTCTCCGCCGGCGGACGGGCGCCACGATTCTTCGCCTTCCGGTTGCGGCCCGGCTCTTGTGATCTCACGTGTCTTGGCTTCGCCTTAGTGGTTATTTACTTCTTCGGCTTGACAGATTCGAAAAGTGTATCTGTCAGCAGGCTGGGATCCGCCGGAAGCTCCGCTTTCCCAGCGGGAAATCCGTTGAACTTCAGCATGTAGGCGATGATATCGGCGGTGTGCGGCCGGGTCATCGTTCCGGGTTCGTCGCGAGGCATGGTCTTGATCACTTTGTCGAACAAATCCGATAGCGGCCGTCCATTCCAGTTCCCTTTGAAAACGTCGCCGGAAAGCGGAGGGAGGACCCGATTGAGTTGCTTGGCGCGCTCAGTTTGCGCGTCGCCTTCCAACGCATCGCCGTGACATACCGCACACTGCTCCCTGTATTGCGCCTCGCCCCGCTGGGCCTGCGGCTGCGTATACGTGCCGTCCCATACGGACTCCGGCGCCTGTGCTTTGATGGTACAGAAACCCGCGCTGAGAACGAGCCAGCCGGCGATCGCTGGGATCATAATTTTACTGTTTTGCCGCGCGTCCATTCCGGGATTGTATCGCTTTTGCAGAGCTTAGCCAAGCCAGTCGGTAGTTTTGCCGCAATACCAGACTAGCCCTATCCTAGATGGCCTTTGCAATCCGGTACGAGTCCCGGTTAACCTAACAAATGGGTACGATTCGGTGCCGAAGGCCGGACAACCGATGCGGCGTAGAGGAGCTGAAAAGATGCGGGCATTCAGCAAATATTTTTTTGAGGCAATCCGCTACCGGTTGGGTC
>JBDTTL010000510.1:0-2353 GCA_039930665.1 Acidobacteriota bacterium | reverse complement strand
GCATTACACTACAACGTCGACTTCCCGCGTCGTCACTGTCGACGGCATGCCGAGTTCAGCGCGCACGGCGAGGCATTCGCGGATTGCAGCGGCTATGTTTGACTCGGCCTCTGCCTCACTTTGTCCTTGGCTGACGCAGCCCGGAATCGAGGGACATTCCGCAATGTAGACCCCGTCTTCGTCCTGGTAGATATTGACGATGAACTTCATCCGTCTCTGATCTTAACCCACCTGTGAACCCATTGAGCCGCGCCTACAGTTTGGCCAGCCGCAGCCTGGCTTCCTCCAGAGTCTCATCCTTCTTGCAGAAGCAGAAGCGAACGTAGCTTGCGCCATCGCCCGGTTTGGAAAAGAAGCTCGAACCCGGTACCGCGGCCACTCCAGCGGAGTGAATCATGTGGCGAACAAAGGTTACATCGTCCGGAAAGCCGAATGCGGAAATGTCCGTCATTACGTAATAGGCGCCGTACGGGGCGAAGCAGCGAAAGCCGGAGGCCGTCAAAAGGTCCAGCATTTTATTGCGCCTTGCGGTGTACTCCTGCGCCAGCTTGTCGTAGTAGCTATCCGGAAGGGACAGCGCCAATACGCCGGCTTGCTGCAGCGGGGTGGCTGCGCCGACCGTGAGAAAGTCGTGCACCTTGCGGATGGAGTTGGCTATGTCGGGCGGCGCCAGCACCCAGCCCACTCGCCAGCCGGTCACCGAATAGGTCTTGCTCATGCTGTTGATGGTGATGCAGCGCTCACGCATCCCGGGCAGCGTCATCATCGGGATGTGTTTCGCCCCGTCGTAGAGAATGTGCTCGTAGATCTCGTCGGTGATCGCAAGGGCGTCGAACTCCTCGCACAGCCGTGCGATGAAAAGAAGTTCCTCGCGCGAGAAGACCTTGCCGGTCGGATTGTTCGGCGTGTTCAGGACAATCGCTTTGGTGCGGGAATTAAAAGTGCGGCGCAATTCCTCGGGATCGAAAGTCCAGTCCGGTGCGCGCAGCGAGACCACTTTGCGGATGGCGCCGCAAAGCTGCGTGTCGGGCGCATAGTTTTCATAGTACGGCTCGAATACGATCACTTCGTCACCGGGATTGGTCACAGCCATCAACGAAGCGATCATGCCTTCGGTTGCGCCGCAGCACACGGTAATCTCACGTTCGGGATCAAACCGCAATCCGTAAAAAGCTTCGGTCTTGCGGGCAATGGCATCTCGAAACGGCTTGGTTCCCCAGGTGATGCTGTACTGATTGGCGTCGGCACTGATGGCGTCGCGCGCGGCCGTTTTGAGGACGTCGGCTGCCGCGAAATCCGGGAAACCCTGCGCGAGGTTGACGGCTTTGTGCTCAATGGCGAGCCGGCTCATCTCACGGATGACCGATTCAGTGAAGTGGGCGGTGCGGTCGCTGCGGAACCGCAGCCTGGAATCAATGACCATTTGTCGAGAGTACAGCAGTCTGCTTGGGTCCGTAAAGTCTGCGGTACACGTCGGCATTGCGCATCACAATCTGGACATAATCGCGAGTCTCGGTAAACGGGATGGACTCGATGAATTCGGCAGGCTCCTCAAAGGTTCCGTAGGTGAGCCAGCTATCCACGCGGGACTTTCCGGCGTTGTAGGCGGCGAGAGTGGCTTCCCACTTCCCGTCCAACTGGTTGAGCATCTGGCGCAGGTAATACGTGCCGAGTTTGAGGTTTAGCTCGGGCTCGTACAGCATCTTCGCATTGAAGCGAGCGACGCCGAGTTTGCGGCTGATCTCGCGGCCGGTGGCCGGCATCACCTGGGTAAGGCCGTAGGCTTTCGCCCGCGAGAGGGCCATCGGATTGAACTCGGATTCCTGGCGGATGAGCGCGGCCACCATGTACGGATCCAGATCGCGGAGTTTGCTGTTGGCTTCGAGTGACGCGCGGAAGGGCATGGGGAAGGCGAGCTTCCAGAACTTATCGGGGGCGGCGCCGAACGGAATGCTGAGATAACCGCCGGCGAGACTCTTGATGTAACGGATCGCCTGATCGTGTGCGCCGCGAGCCTCGGCCATCTCCGCCAGTTCCAGGGCGATGACGTGAGCTTGCCCGTCAGTTTTGGCGCCGAAGCGGAGTTCGGAATCTGCCCAGTCGTCCAGGCCGGCGGCGGCCAGCAGGCGGGCACGATCGATGCGTCCTTTCGTTGCGGCATCCTGTATAAAGCTGCGTTTTTGACTTCGGGCCGGAAACTTCACGCTGTCCAGGAAGGCTTCCGTTTCGGGTGATAAACCGGCTTTCGCGATGGCCGGCAGCGCTAGCTTCTCACGCGCCAGAACGGCGTGGAAGTAGTTCGGATAACGCTCAGCGATCTCGGGGCTTCCAAGAACACTGAGTACGGTGATTT
>JBDTTL010000509.1:0-2355 GCA_039930665.1 Acidobacteriota bacterium | reverse complement strand
CCTACAAAGGGTTGTCCAGCGGCTGGGTCAGCCTGAGCCGCTTTGACGAAGGGGACGAATGTACGATTGATCTGCGGTTAAAATAGCGCGGGCAACGCTGCGCCCTTAGAGGCCGACCAAATGCTCACTTCAGCTTTGAGAACCCCAATGGAACAATTGACAGGTCGGGGGTCAAGTCAATCAGCTTAAGGGCATCAAGCGGCAAGTCTACCCCCGTACAGGACTCCTCGGTGCCCGCGTGCTATGTGATCTTGAGCGACATTGGTTCTGAACCTTTACTAGTGTACTGCGCCGCTCAGATTGAGCAGTATGTGGGGCGGACGCCTTCGTCCGCGCCGGACCCCCTGGTCCGGCTGTACCGTTGCGGCGAAAGGCCGACGAGGGCGTCGGCCGCGGACCCGGGGGTCCGCCCCACCTATTGGGGAACTGTTCAAGATTTCCGACGCAGATGGGATGAGACGGCTGGCTCACCTGGACAGTGGTTAGACTGTGAAACGCACTCGATGAGGTGCAGAGGAGAAATCAGCCATGAAGAAGCTTAGCAAAATGCCGCAGCAGGTGGGCGAGACGGTCGGCATCGATTTGGGAGACAAGATCAGCAGGTACTGCATGGTCGATCACCACGGCGACGTGGTCGAGGAAGGGAGCTTCCGCAACCAGGCCAGTTCTATCGAAACGCATTTCGGCGGCGAGCCGCGGCGAATTGCACTGGAAGCGGGCGCGCAATCGGCCTGGATCAGCCGCCAGCTGAAGCGACTGGGACATGAAGTGATCGTGGCCAATCCGCGCGAGCTGAAGTGGATCACATCGAGCGACACCAAAAACGATCCGGTGGATGCCCGCAAGCTGGCTCTGCTGGCCCGTGCCGATGTGCGGCTGCTGGCGCCGGTGGAACATCGCAGCGCCGAGCAGCAGGCGGAACTGGCGGTGATCCGGGCGCGCGATGCGATTCTGCGGGCACGAACGCTGTTGATCAATAGTGCCCGCAGCATCGCCAAGGGGTTCGGTCTGCGCTTGCCCAAGTCGATCACCGGCACCTTTGGCGAGCGCGCTATCGAAGAGCTTCCGGAGTTTCTGCACACGGCGCTGACCGGATTGCTCAAACAGATCGACGCCATCAGCGGCGAGATCGCTGACTACGATCAAAAAATCGGAGAGTTGGCCGGGCACCATCCAGAGCTGGCGCGGCTGGAAAGTATTCCCGGTATCGGCCGGCTCACCGCGCTGACATTCGTGCTCACGCTAGGCCGCGCCGAACGATTCGCTCATAGCCGCGATGCCGCGGGTTTTCTTGGTCTGCGGCCCAAGCAGCGGCAGAGTGGCGCGCGCGATCCGCAGTTGGGGATTTCCAAGAGCGGCGATCCTTATATGCGCAAGCTGTTGGTGCAGTGCGCGCATCATATTTTGGGTCACTACGGCAAAGATTCCGCGCTCCGTCAATGGGGCCTGGCGAAGAGCGAAGGCGGTAAAAAGGCGACGTTGCGGGCGATCGTCGCAGTGGCCAGAAAGCTATCGGTGCTGCTGCACCGTTTGTGGACCAGCGGCGAGTTCTATAAACCCTTTCCTAAGATGGCCTGAGCATTTCGTTCGATGGGTAGTGTTGTGAAAGCCCGTAATTCCCGGCGACTGCGTTAGTGGTCTTGAGCCTTTGAGCTCGTGATGCAGATGGCAGCGCCGGACTTCGACCCTGAACTCAACTTGCATCGAGCCTTAGCAACATCGGGCTCATCAGAATGCGTATGGAAGCCTGGGTTGAAGGGGCAGTAGGAAAAAGATTTTCATTGACAAGAGACCGCCGTCTCATGGAAGACCACTAGGAATGCCCTTGCGATGAGGATTCCAACTTGCTTCTCCTGTCCCGCTATTCAAGCACTGACGCGACGAGCGCCGTTACCTCGCCGTATGCAAATTCTACGTTCGGCCAAAAAATACGTCTTCGCTGAAAAGGGGCAGATCTGCACCTGCGCGCCGATCCGCACAAGTTCGGGATCCAAAGCTACCCCGGCCGGAACGCCCAATTGAGAACGAGGCGCTCGGCGTTGAATATCTCGCTCCGCGCGACGGATCTCTGGAGGGAACACCGCGCTATCCGCCGTAATCTGAATCTTGTTGCGTCGTGCGGCGCAGCCTATCATTAAGATAGTTCAAAAATCACGGCGCGTTATACCCAGCTTTTTCATCATGGCATTCAACGTGTTCCGCGGCATTCCGAGACGAATTGCCGCAGAGCTCACTACCCCACCCGTATCGCGCAACACTCGCAGAATGTAGTCCTTCTCCATTTCCTCGAGCGTAAAGCCGCCGGTCGTCTCCTTTGCTGCCGCACGCAGTTCATCTAAAGGAACGCGGAGGTTG
>JBDTTL010000508.1:0-2361 GCA_039930665.1 Acidobacteriota bacterium | reverse complement strand
TGCATGAACCCATGTATCGAGTCCGGGTAGTGCAAGAGCGCGGCGGCATCTGCACTCAGCTACAATAGCGGCGATATGAAATTTGCCTTAATTGCCGACTACGATGCCACTGATCCCCGCGTTTCCGAGGTGCGCCCGGTTCATAGGGAGTATCTTGCGAAGCTTCGCGATGCCGGGAAACTTGTCTTATCGGGGCCCTTCACGGACTCCGGCGGCGCGCTGATTATCTACGAAGCGGACTCGAAGGAAGAAGCCGCCGCGATCGTAGACGCCGACCCTTTCACTAAAGCAGGTGTTTTAAAAAACCGAGTGATCCGCCCATGGAATCCCGTAATGGTCAATCGAAGTTTGCTGCCGGATTGATGGCCTGCCCGGATGCCGCCTAGTCGTGGCGGTGCGGATGGGCGTGAGGGTGCGAGTGCGTCAATCCCGATGCGTGCCGGTGGCGATGGGCGTGAATCATATTGGTGCGGGCGAGCAGCGCATGGTCGCGCAGCAACACGGCGGGCTCACCTTCCGCCGCGACTTTCCCCTGGTAGAGCAGAACGCAGTGGTCGGCGATGTCCTCCACCAACCCTAGGTCGTGCGTGGCCGTGATCACGGTGCGCGTGCCGTCGCCCCAGGCAATCAGCATGTCGATAATCTGGCTCTCGCTGCGCGGGTCAAGTCCGGCGGTCGGCTCGTCGAGCAGCAGGACTTCGGGATCGAGCACCAGCACTGATGCCAGCGCCACGCGCTTCTTCTCGCCGCCGGAGAGACGGTGCGGCGGCCGGCTGCGCAAATGCCCGATCTCCATCCGGTCAAGCACCGCGGAGACGCGCTCGATGATCTGCTCCTTGGGCCAGCGCAGTTGCAAGGGTGCGAACGCGACTTCATCGAACACTGTGGGATTAAAGAGCTGGACCTCAGGGCTTTGAAACACCAGTCCCACGCGGCGCCGGAAATCGAACGCGAAAGCATCCTGACTCAACGCGTCGGCATCGAGGGCGCGGCCATGAAACGAGACCGTGCCGCTGCCGGCGAAATGCAAGCCATCGAGCAGCCGCAGCAAAGTGGATTTGCCGGAGCCGTTGGCTCCCAATAACGCCACCCGCTTGCCCGCTTTGATCGATAGCGAAACATCCGCGAGTGCCGGCTCGGCGTCGTATCGGTAAGTGACGTTGGTGAGTTCGAAGACTGTCGCCGTCATGCCGTCAGCGCCCCCACCACAGTGCGGCTGCGGCGAGAAATATAAATCCGGCAAGCCAGCACCAGTCCACGGCGCGCGCGCGGAAGTCGGGCAGTACATGTACTTCGCCACGGAAGCCGCGCGACTGCATGGCCAAGTGAACGTCGGCGCTGAGGTGAACGCTCTTGCTTAAGAGGACGCCGACGGCGGAGGCAGCCAGACGCCGGCTCTCTGCGAAACTAAGCGATCCCACGGTGCGGCTTCTGCGCGACTCGAACATGTCCAGCGCCGTGCGCAGAATTTCGAACACGTATCGGTGGGTCATGCCCAGGATAGCCACCAGAACCGTAGGGCACTTCAATACTCTCAGTGATTTCAGCACCCAGGTCCATGGTGTGGTGAGAACCAGCAGCGCCGAGAATGTCGCCGCGGTTTCGGCACGCGATAGAAGGTATGCCGCGCTGCGCAATCCCTGTTCAGTGATGGCGAATCCGCCGAGCGCAACAACCGCCGTGCCGGGAGTCAATACAATCGCGGGGAGAGCAATAACGCCGGTGAAGAGCAGTACCGGTGTCCAGACCCAGCTTGCGAGTTTGTCGATGCCGATGCGGGAAAAGAACGCCAGCGCCAGCGCCAACGCGAACATCGCGCCGATTACCATGAGATGCCGCGACGCCGCCACCACCACTACCAACAAAATCAGGCCCACCACTTTGACGCGCGGATCGACGCGCTGCAGTATTCCTTTCGATTCCGCCGAGTGTTCGGCAGTGGCAGCGTATTCAGAGGCGCGCAGCAGACTCGCAAGCGTGGCTTCTATGAAATTGCGGCTTCGGCGACGTAAGAGTGTTGCCGCCAGCACGATGATGACGATAATCGACGCCATGCCAATCATCGCCGAGAGTATATAGCCGAGCTCAGCGTTTTTGAGGAACGGCGGCGCGTAGCGCGCGAACGGCGCCGTCCACAGCGGCGCTAACCGCTGCAGCCCGGCGGGTGGCTGCGAGGGAGGCGCTTGGCCTGCCGAGGCATTAGCGATCTGCTGCCGCGTTTGCGGATGCAGGAAATCGGCGGCCGACCATTCGCCCCACGCGGAACCCGCGGCGAGGATGCCGAGCGGCGTGAGGATCGCCAAAACTACCAGAGCAATCCACAATGGTTTGGTCGCGCGCCATCCGCTCTCCTCGCCCACC
>JBDTTL010000507.1:0-2361 GCA_039930665.1 Acidobacteriota bacterium | reverse complement strand
ATGCTCGGCCATCGCGGCTGCCGTCTCGGCATCACCTATCCCGAGATCACCGAGATGCAGGCCCGCGCCATCTTCGAAGCCGTCGTGATCGTGGCCAAGAAGGGCGTCAAAGTGCTTCCTGAAGTGATGATCCCGCTGGTGGGCGACGCCAAGGAACTCGAAAACCAGCGCGCCATCGTCAAGCGCATCGCCGACGAAGTTCTGGCGGAAGCCGGCCTCAAGAAGCAGCACTACATGATCGGCACCATGATTGAGATTCCGCGCGCCGCAGTGACCGCCGATAAAGTCGCCGAGTTTGCCGAGTTCTTCAGCTTCGGCACCAACGATCTCACGCAGACCACCATGGGCCTCTCGCGTGACGATTACACGAAGTTCTCGAAAGAATATGAGAACCTCAAGATCTTCAAGGCCGATCCCTTCGCCGTGATCGATCAGGAAGGCGTCGGCAAAGTGATCGAGATGGCCATCAAGCTTGGTCGCCAGACTCGGCCCGATCTCGAAATCGGGATCTGCGGCGAGCATGGCGGAGAGCCCAGCTCGGTGGAATTCTGCTATCGCGTGGGCATGAACTATGTGTCGTGCTCGCCATACCGTGTACCCATCGCGCGGCTGGCGGCGGCACAGGCGGCTATCTCCGGCAACGATAAGTCGGAAAGCATGCGTACCGCGTAAGCGGCGCGTGCCTGGTTAGGCTGAAAACGGGACAGCGGCTCCATGCTGCTGTCCCGTTTTTGTTAGCGCTTGGCGCTCAGCGATGACTTGGCGGCGGCGTCCTTCTCCGGTCCGGTCAGTAAGTCCGCGACCTTATGAGCATCCTCTTTCGCGCCTTGGCGGTCGCCTGCATGTCGCCGTGCGGAAGAGCGATTCTCATAGGCATTCAGGAAAGCGGGCTGCAAGCGGATCGCCTCACTGCAATCGGCTACGGCCTGATCGAAATTCTTCAAGCGCAAATACGCATATCCCCGCAGATTATAGGCGACCGCCGACCACGGGTCGGTGTCCAGCGCGCGGTTGAGAGGGACGATCGCTTCGTTGAACTGGTCCGCACGAACCAGCTCGCGTCCCTGACGTATATACTGCCAGGCACTGGCCTGCTGGCCCGGCGTGGGGCGCCGGTCGCTGCCGACGATTGCCGGGGCCCCTTCTGCGCTGGCAGGCCTTTGCGGGGCGGGCGCCGGTGAGACTACGGGCTGCGGCTCCGCCCCCGGAATCGCCGGTGAAGTTGTCTCCGCCGCGTTCACGGGAGTCCTCACCGAATCCTGAATTGCCTGCGCCAGCGCGCTACCCAACGGAAGCGGCTGGTTGAAAGTTTGCGCCGCGGTGACCGCGCGATTCACATCTTCCACCGCGCGCTCGGGCCGTTTCATCTTCATGTAGGATTCGGCGCGGCACAAATATCCTGCGGCGGAGTTGGGATTCACGCGGACGGCATTTTCGCAATCCGCCAACGCCTGTTCCGGCTGACCGGCAAATTCCAAATTCCCCGCCCGCGCCAGATAGGCTTTATCGGATTGGGGCGCGAGCGCCACCGCCTTCGTGAAGTCGGCCGCTGCCAGCTCGCCATTGCCTTGCAGTTGATATAAGCGTCCGCGCAGCAGATAGGCGTCAAGATATCGAGGATTGCGCTGCACAGCCTCACTGGCATCGGATAGAGCGTTGGCGTTTTGTCCGCTCGCGGCCAGCGCGAGAGCCCGGGCTAGATAGGCGCGCGAACTATTGGGCTGCAACGCCAGCGACTGCGTGAAATCGGAAATCGCGTCCGCGCTCTCGCCTTCCTGAAACGAGCAATAGCCGCGATGCAGGAATGCCGCGTCGCTCTTGGGATCGAACTGAATGGTGCGGCTGTAGGCTTCGATCGCCGCGCGGTATTGCTTCTGATCTTCGAGCTGCCTGCCCTGTTTGTAGGCTTCCAGTGCACTGCGCCAATTCGAATGCGGGGCCGCAGCCGCGGCCGAGGGACCAGCCGCCGCCGGCGCTACACCTTTATTGTTCTTGGCATCTTTAGTCAGGCGCTGGACCGTGTCCTGCAGACCCTTGACCTCGTTTTGGAGCCGCTTCAAAGTCGCCTGAAGTTGTTGCAGTGTGCCGGGCAAGCTTTCCTGCGAGAACAGAACAAAGGGAAGCAGTGTAGCAAGTACTAGAGCATAGAGCAAAGGAAGTCGCCGTGACATAGTACCTCTCACCTCTAGATCAAGGGTATCGCAGGTTACCCCTGTGCGGGGCTGCGGCCCAACCCAATCCCATCAACCCGTTCCCCGTCCCGAACACACATCCGCCCCCCTGTGGTACCCCACGTGCTTATATACAGCCGTGAGCATGACGGAATCAGCCAGTTGCGGGGGAAATGCGAAAAAAATCCCC
>JBDTTL010000506.1:0-2372 GCA_039930665.1 Acidobacteriota bacterium | reverse complement strand
GGAAACCACTTCACCAGAACCGCCACCGGAACGATGTAGCCCATTCCCAGCCCGATTCCTCCTATGAAACCGTAGGTCAGATACAGCCACCACAACTTGTCAGCGGAAAAACTCGCAAGGAACACACCTCCGCCCCATAGCAAACCGGCGACCATTCCCACCACTCTGGGGCTGCTGCGATTCAGCCATAGACCGCCCACCACCGCCGAAACACCGAGCATAAACCAGCTGATCGAAAACGTGAACGAGACTTGGGCGATGCTCCAGCCAAATTCCTTGACCAGAGGGATGCGAAATACGCTCCAGGCATAACCGGATCCCAATGCCATCTGCATGAAGAAACCCGCGACGGCGATCCACCAACGATTGATTGAGGGCATTAGCCTCTCCTCGTCTGTTCAGTGCGAAGCGACCGAGCAGGCCTATATTCTGGCATCGGTAGCAGCGTCAGTCAACAAGCGCGCCGAACACAAGCGCGCCGAACGGGGAGCGGGCTTCAACTATTTGCGGGTGAGCGCCAGGAATTCGTCGCGGGTAGCTTTGTTCTTGCGGAAAGTGCCTAGCATGGAACTGGTGACGGTGCCAGAGTGCTGCTTTTCCACGCCACGCATCATCATGCAGAAGTGCTGCGCCTCGCACAGCACGCCTACGCCGCGTGGGCAGACGGCTTCGGTGACGGCTTCGGCGATCTGTTGGGTGAGGCGCTCCTGCACTTGCAGGCGGCGCGCGAACATATCCACCACGCGCGGAATTTTGCTGAGACCGATTACTTTATCCTTCGGCAGGTACGCCACGTGAATTTTGCCGAAAAACGGCAGCAGATGGTGCTCGCATAGGCTGAAGAACTCAATGTTTTTCACCACCACCATCTCATCGAAGTTGACGGTGAAGAGCGCTCCGTTCACTACTTCCGCAAGGTTCGTCCGGTAGCCGCTGGTGAGGTATTGCATGGCGCGCTCCCAGCGCTGCGGGGTCTGGACCAGTCCTTCACGCGTAGGATCCTCGCCCAACATCCGCAGCATCTCGGGCACGGCGCTGGCGATCTTGCCGCCATCCCGCGTGGGCATTTTCACGGGCATTTTTGCTAGAGCTTTTTGCTTCATTTGGTTTCCAGTTCGAACGTGTTCCGCGCAGTTTCCGAAATACGCACGCGCGCCAGACGAGCCGGCAGGTTCCAGTTCCTCTCCAGCATTCGCTCGATCGCGAACGCCAGATTCTCGGTGGTTGCGACCTCGCTCTGCAATTCAGGAAGGTCGCAGTTCAGATTCCGGTGATCCACTCGGCCAAGCACTCGCTCCTGAACCAGCGCGTCGAGCGCGTTCCGATCCACGATTTGCCCCGAGTCATCCACCTGACCTTCGACTGAGACGTCCAGAACATAATCGTGGCCATGGCCGAAGGGGTTGTTGCATTTGCCGTAGAGGCGCGCGTTCTCGCCCGGCGTGAGCGCGTCGGAGTTAAGGCGATGCGACGCGGAAAAGCGATAGCGGCGCGTCAGTCTCATGCTTCGCCTCCGTAATCGACGTAGAGATCGCCGGTCTCGTACAGCCGGACGTTTTTCAGCCGTGCGTTCGGCAGGTCGATGCGGCTGTGCAGGCGCTTCCAGATCTCGACGGCAATATTTTCGGTGGTGGGCACCACGCTGTCGAAGGGCGGGACCTCATGGTTGAGGAAGCGGTGGTCCATGGGATCGACCACTTCGGCGTTGATAATCTCCTTAAGCTCGCGGAGGTCGAAGACCATGCCGGTGACGGGGTCGGGCTCGCCCTCGATGGTCACTTCCAGCACGTAGTTATGGCCGTGGCCGTGAGGATTGGCATTCACGCCGTAGAGCGCTCGATTCTGATCGTCGCTGAGCGCCGGGCTGCGGCAGACATGGGAGGCGGAAAATTCGGCTTTGCGGGTAAGGAGCATGGCCTCTGATTCGATGCGCGGCGGGGCCGTCCCGATGCAGCGTCTGGCCCAATCCTATAAAATGATAGCGTGAAAGCGAAAGATAGCCCGAACCCCGGGCGAAGTATAGACCGTCTGCTGGGGGCGGCGATTGTGCTGCTGGCGGCGGCGCTGGTGTGGGTGGTCTCGGGCACTATGGATTTGCACGTCACCAACGCCGGCGATCAAGCGCCGAATTTCAAAATCGTCGGCGACGACGGGCGGACCTACACGCGGTCGGATTTCGGCGGAAAACTGCTGGTGTTGAATTTCTGGGCGTCATGGTGCGCCCCCTGCGTCCAGGAAGTGCCCTCGCTCGAAGCCTTCCAGCACGTTTTGGGGCCCGAAGGAGTGGTGGTGCTGGGGGTCAGCATCGATACCAGCCAGAAGCGCTACGATCAGTTTCTGCGCCGCTTCCGCGTCGACTTCCCCACGGCGCG
>JBDTTL010000505.1:0-2395 GCA_039930665.1 Acidobacteriota bacterium | reverse complement strand
GAATCGAAGCCACCAAACTCACGGCGATCTTTGAAAAATTCACGCAGGCAGACGGCAGCATTACCCGTAAGTACGGCGGTACGGGACTGGGGCTCGCCATCACGAAGCGGCTGGTTGAGATGCAAGGCGGCAAGGTCACCGTGGAGAGCCAGGTAGGGAAAGGAAGTACCTTCATCGTCACCCTGCCCTGGGAGCCAGTGGTTGAATCCGCGCCGTCGCCCCTGGCGCCGCAAGCCGGGGTGGCGGTGAAAGAGGTGGTCCCCTCAGAGGTGCACGTGCTTCTGGTCGAGGACAATTTGATCAACCAAAAAGTAGTCATGGCGATTCTGCGCAAAAAAGGGTTTCACATCGACGTTGCCAGCGATGGCCGGGAGGCGCTATCCAAACTCGACGCGAGCCTGGAGGGGTCCAATCGACCCTACAACGTGGTCCTCATGGACGTTCAGATGCCTGTGTTGGATGGCCTGGAAACCACTCGAATCGTGCGCCTGAACTCGCGTTGGGACCGGCTGCCGATCATCGCCATGACAGCGCACGCCATGAACGGCGATCGCGAACGGTGTCTGCAGGCGGGTATGAATTCTTACGTGTCCAAGCCCATTCAGCCCGCGCACCTTTTGTCGATTATCGAGAAACAGTTGCAGGAACATATGATCGAGACGCCTCCTCAGGCGACAGCTTCGGACTCCAGCGTGCCGGTGAAACTAACGCTCGAATACGCCGAGATGGCCAACGATCTGCTTGAAGTGTTCCTGCAGTTGGCGCCCGAGCGCCTGGAGCGTCTCGAAGCCGCCGCAGCAGAATCGGATGGCACCACGCTCGGCAACGAGGCGCGTAAAATATCCGAGGCCGCCGACCAGTTGGCTTCGCGCGCGCTGAGCGATTGCGCCCAGCGCATTGAAATGTCGGCCCGCAGCCGCGACTTCGCGATGGCTCTTCAGGAAATCCAAAACCTGCGCCGCGAAATCGCCGGCTTGCAGGCTCTGACGACTTGAATCAGAATATCCGCCGGGTCAGTCGCGCCACGCTGAATTTGGCAGTTTCGGCTACCGCCATCACGGTCATCACGCCGGCCTGCACCGGATCGGTAACCACCAGGTCCGCGGCATCCGGAACGCTGCCCGCCATGTTGAGACTCACTACCAGGAGCCCCTGTGCGCGCACTTCGCGCACCGCGTTCTCGATATCGCCACCCATCAGCGATCCCGCCATCACGATGGCTTTCACGCGGGGCAGCCGGCCGGCGGCGCGCACGGCTTCGGCCAGCGGTTGCTCTCCCACCAGCGGAATGGTGTCGATCGAGATATGCTCACCGCGAATGTTGTGGCGGTCAGCTTCGAGAATCGCTCCGATGGCAACCTGACCCACCTGCGCCCCGCCACCCACGATGATGATCCGCTTCCCATAGATCTTTTCCATGGTCGGCACCTGCGTCGCGCTGCGGACGATGGGAAGTCCCCGCAGTTCCTCCATCATCTTCTCTGGATCGCCCGGCGCGTCGATTTCGAAATACACGTGGTCGGTACCGGTCTCGCCGCCCTCGATGATCTCCACGCTGGTGATGTTTCCCTGATGCCGCGCAATCACGCCCGTCACCACGTGCAGCATACCGGGTCCGGAGGCGGAAAGGATCTCAATGCCGATCTTTGGAATCGCCACTCACTCCACCTCGTATTTCTGTAGCAGGCCGGCCCAATGGCCTTGGGCTTCGAGCAAAATCTCGGCTATCTCGCGCACCGCGCCATCGCCGCCTGCTGCGGCCGTTATGTGTTGCGCGCAGCGTTTTACCTCCGGCCGGGCATTCGCGGGAGCGAACGCCAGTCCCGCACGCCGCAGGATGGGAATGTCGGTCAGGTCGTCACCGGCGTAAGCGATTTGTTCCAGTGCGAGGCCGCTCCGCTGGAGGATTTCTTCCAGGATGGGCACCTTCTCGATGTGTCCCTGATAGATATAGGTCATTCCCACCTGTTTGGCGCGCACTTCCAGCGCCTGCGACTCCCGGCCGCTGATCACGCCCGTCTGGATACCGTTCCAGCGCAGCCATTGCAGCGCGATCCCGTCCTGAGCGTTGAAGGCCTTGGTCTCGACCATGTGCCCTTCGAGCGTGGGGACGTTATACAGCAGGCCGTTGGTGAGCACGCCGTCCACGTCCATAAGGAGCAGACGGATTTTCGCGGCGCGTTGCTGTAGTTGGGGGTCCATCACTTTAATCACCGGCCACTACAATGAGGAAAGAGTCCTCCGTGCTGGAGCGGGTCCGTAAAACCATTACTCGTTATAACATGCTGCCCTGTGGTGGCCGCGTCGCGGTCGCGGTATCGGGCGGCCCGGACTCCGTTTGTTTATTGCACGCGCTGCGCGAACTCGCCCCGTCCTTCGGCGTCTCTCTTTCCGT
>JBDTTL010000504.1:0-2397 GCA_039930665.1 Acidobacteriota bacterium | reverse complement strand
GCGCGACGGTAGCAAGAAAGCGGCCATCCTCGCACTCATCAGCCAGACAGGAGGCGCGACCCTGGCCGAGATCATGAACGCGACTGAGTGGCAGGCGCATTCGGTACGAGGGTTTATCTCCGGCCACCTTGGCAAGAAGCTGGGGCTGAGAGTTGAATCCACGAAAGGTGAGTCGGGCGATCGGACGTATCGAATCCAGAAGTAGAATTGCACGCTCACATTTGCCCGCCCGGCTCCGGCTGTAGCGGGCTTTTCTCAATGGTGCTGGCTTAGATCTAGTTGTCTTGCGTTATGCCTGCACCTGAGCGATTAATCGTTGTGCATGAAGAACCTCACCAAGACAGAAAAGACCTACAACAGGCCCGCCATAGGGATTACCGACTCTACGGACCTGGGTCCCTTCATGCTGAGGGCGCAGTCGGAGGATCGACATTACGAGCCGCTCGCCGTTGTTGCCAATGTTGGCGAGGCTCGTGACGTCGCACGCCGACACTTTCGGGACAGGATGCAACAGCTCGATCAACAGGGCGAAGGAGTGTGCCCGTACTCGTAGAAGGTTTGGGCGCGCGGAATCGACGGGGCAGCGGATCGCTTGCGAGATCAAGGGCAATTCCATCGACTTTCAGGATAGGATCTGAACCCCGAACCCGTATGGCCGAAGGTAACGCTTAGGCAACCCCGCTGCGCGTGCTCTTCAGTGGCCACAGGAATAAGAAGTTGTGCCTGAAATTTGAATCGAGGGTCGAATCGATTCAGAACCAATCAGGGGAAGCGAACCTATTGACCTCAAGTGGAAAAATCTTGATTACATTCGTGTTGCCACCCATGTCGAGCCGCTCGGCTATTTCCCGCAGACTACCGAGGCGGATGAGTTTCGGCAGCGGACGGCCCTCTTCCTCAATCTCTACAGGCCTTGGGCTTGGCTAGTCGGGTTTGCGATTCAAACATCCCTTCGCAATGATATCCGTGTTGATAAGATTACAAGGTAGCGTCTGTGTCACTGGTGCGAGCAGTCTGCGAACATTCTGGGAACGGCATCGGGAGTCGGGGGATGCGTTCATCATCCACGCCCGCAGGCGTGCCTGCGGTCTGGCGCGGGGACGCGGCGATATCATCCGCGCCGAAGGCGCGTTCGTTGGGAGCATTCGGGGGTGGAAGCCGAGATCTATCGTTCCGAGAGTGCGCTCTGGAGTTTCTGTCGGAGGTATTGAAAGTATTCCGGGCCGACCTTTAGACCGGCCAATGGCGCCGCTTACTGCCCAGCGGGTACCGCAGGCAATGGGACCGGAACAGGAACGAGTACCGGAAGCGGAACGACCACCGGCTCTGGTAGCATTGCAGGCGGGGGAACCGGGACTAGCACCCCGGCGACGAATTCGGCTGTTTGTTCACTCAAACCCGCGATTCTTCAGTCACCGGGCAGTCCAAGCGCAATCATTCAGTTCGTGAATGGTTCGGGTTTATATCCAGTCCAGGTAATGGTCACTGATTCCAATGGCCAAACCTCCTCTCAAGCGATCCTACTCGCGTATCAAATGCCTGGAGGAGCGGCTCTCCCCGCAGGCACACCTGGCATGAGCACCGTTACTCCGATACCTGGGACCGGGATCGGTACGGGCGGGACTGGGACTGGAGGGACGGGGACTGGAACAACTGGAACTGGAACTTCTGGTTCGGGTACCGGGGGCGGATCAGGCAAGCCCTAAATCGTTCGCATCTGCGGGCGGCCTAACGTAAATGACCGCCCGCAGGTTAGGCTCTCCGGGAAAATCACCGAAAACGTCTCTTCCCCGCTGTATCCTAATTAGGAAGTCCCTTGCAGCGCTAGACCAAGGTACTTACAGGATTGGCGCCAAAGGGAAGGGTTTCGCTGTCGCTAACACGTTTAGCCGCACTCGCAGCCATCTGTCCAAGTGTGTACAGAAAATTGGAACCAACGTCAGGTTGATAGGTCGTACGCTTCCATTCCGTCACCTATCACGGCCCTTTCAATAAACCTCGGAACCGGCACTCGTGGCTATGCCAACTGGTATCTGCAATCATAAAGAAACCTGAAGAGAATAAGTTTGAAAACTAATGCCGAGTACCGGATAACCCGGAGTGATTTCCTCAGCCCAGTCAGAAGCCGATGTTTGGCGGCATCTATGGTCGGCATTATCCCAAGACTGAGCTGCCCTATTGCGGAGCTTTCAAGCGGAGCCCCGGTTGACAAACTCTCCGCCAATTAGGTTCTCATGGCGGAGGACGCGGAAGAACCGACACAACGGCATCTCGTCAGAGTTCCGGATTATGCCGAGTGGCCTCCTCGCGTGAGGTTTGTGTTCATTGGGTCCCAGGCAACCCGATTCGATTTACCCGAGGTTATCCGGAACTCGGCATTAGTTTTCAAACCCCGGA
>JBDTTL010000503.1:0-2399 GCA_039930665.1 Acidobacteriota bacterium | reverse complement strand
AAATCCGGATTTCCAGAATTTAGTCAGCCACAGGTTCCCGGTATGCGCCGGCGTATAACGCGAGTGGTTCCCACTCAAGTCATCGCCACCTTCGACATAGTTATCGAATCGCGAGAAGGCGTAGCCGTAATTCGCGAGCATGTGGATACCGTGACCGATATCGCCATTAATATCGAGATCAATGCCCTTAGACGACTGTTGACCTGCCTGATCGAATCTGCCCATACCGCGGCTAATCACTACGTTGTTCCGCTCGATCTTGTAGAGTGCCAGGTTGGTGGTGAACCTGCGATCGGTACTCTGCCAGCGATGGCCCACTTCGTAGCTCCGCCCCGTCTCCGGGTCGAGCGCGGGTCCAGTGGCAGGAAGCGTGTTCACCGGAGTAAAAGAGCTTGCTGAACTGACGTAGAGTTGATTGCTGGCCGGCAGCTCATACACCAGCCCAGCGCGATAGGTGTAAGCAGTCTGGTTCAAGGTAGATTCCATTCCGCGGCTCAGCGCCTTGCCGTCGTCCCAGGGGTCGGTTCGTTTGGTTCGCTGGTAGCCATCGAGCCGCCCGCCAACGTTGAGCTTGAGATTTTCGGTCAACGAAATTTGATCCTGCCAGAAGAAGGCGTTGGTGCGATTCGTGAAATAGTCCACGGACTCGAGGGGGAAACTTGTGATGGGAGGCTGGGTCTCGCGAAAGTTCGCCAGACTGATCGACGTGGGAAAGAAATCGCCGCCATCCGCGGTCCGGTTGGTGTGATTGCCAAAGTTCTCGAACTCATAACCCACCATCAGCGAATGCTGCATGCCCAGAAACTTTACTCGGCCCACCAGGTCGGCCTGGTTTAGAATCGGCCGCCGATGATGCTTGAAGTACAGCGCATAACGGTCGACTGCGTTGTCGGCCGGGTTGTAGGTCAGACCTTCGGTAATGAAATACTCGTCGTTGGTCCAGCGATAGAACAAACCGTCGCGGAACTGCCACGCGGGCGTGAGGCTGGAATTGAATAACACATGCGTTTGTGAGTCGCGGATACGCCCGAAGTCGGACGGCGTGCTGAAGCTGCGACTTAGGTCGAACCCCGGCAGCGTAATCAATTCTACTGGTAATCCGCCGTCGCCTTTGAAATTGTCGCGATTAAGGGCTTGATGCACGGTTACGCGATTGCGGTCGTTGATGAGCCAGGTAACCGCGGGCGATACGTTGAGGCGATCCGCGCCCGCGGAGCGCCAGCCATCAGAGCGATCGAAGCTCGCGTCGACGCGATAGAGCAGGCGGTCCGAAATCAGCGGACCGGTGGCGCCGCCGCCGACTCGGTGAGTATTGAAACGGCCGGCCGTATAAAACAGATCGTACGCTTTCGTGCCCCGTGGTTTCTTGCGAATGATGTTGATCACTCCGCCCAGCGCCTGTCCTCCGTATAGGATGGAGCTGGGACCCTTCAAGACGTCGACTTCTTCCACGCTATTGAGCTGGGTGTTGAACCGGTTGCCCTCCAGGCGCATTCCGTCCACCAGTTCCACGTCGGCCTGGTTGAAACCGCGGATAGTGTAGTATTCGTAAATTCCATAAAAACGCTGTGCCGACACTCCCGAGGCGTTGCGCAGAGCCGTAACTAGATCGTTGACGCCTTGCTGCTGCAGCGTCTGCAATGAAATCGAGCTCACCTGCACGGGCAATTCGTCGTCCGGTATCTCCATGCGAGACGAAGTTGCTTTTCCCGCTGCATCAATGACCTGCAAAGTAGTCCGCACGCCGCTGAGGGCCAGCGTCACGTTGACTACTGTAGGCTCAGTAGTCAACGACACCGTTTGTGTGGCGGTTTCAAATCCCGCGCCGGCGAACGACAGTTCAAAAGCGCCCGCGGCCAGACGATCGAAACGATATTGCCCTGACGAATCTGTCGTTACTTTTTGACTGACGCCCCCTGGGCTCCGCAAAGTAACGGAAATTCCTTGAGCGACGGCTTGCGGGTCATGGACCGTGCCCGATAGCGAAAGCTCCTGCGCCCAACCGGCAGTAGAGCAACCGAGCAGTCCACCCAGCAACACCAATGCGCACCACACCTGTCTCATGAATCCCCCTTGCGTTCACGTCCACGTGGCCCGGTCAGCGAGGAGTTTCACCCGGCACTCCCGGCAATCCGCAACAGCCCCGAAATGCAAGCTCCCCTCTCTTAAGAGAATGAAAAAAATGGGCTTACATCCAACTGAATCCACATAGTAGCGCCTGCCGAAAACGCGAACTAGTTATCTTTTGGCCCTTTTTCGCTAGTCTCCCGTCCCAATGGTTCGCACGTTAAGTCCTGAGGGGTGAGCCGAAAGGGTGCGTTGCGCGTAGCGAGCGACGCTGGCAAGGATTTGGTCGGCGGTTTTGGTCCAGACAAACGGCTTGGGATCTTGGTTGTGGA
>JBDTTL010000502.1:0-2408 GCA_039930665.1 Acidobacteriota bacterium | reverse complement strand
CGCGCTGCGATTGCTCGGTCTTCTTGAGCAGATCGGAAATTTGCGAGAGGGTGGCTACGCGCACGCGCAGCTTCTTGCCCAGCAGCACCGCCAGTTCGTCGATCAGGTTGAGATTGCGCGGATCGGCGATGGCGATTTCGAGTGTGCCGTTTTCGTCGCCCGCAGCGCCGTCGTAAGCCTGAATGGGCACGAAATTGTAGCGGAACATCAAGTCCACCGGGATCGAATGGAACAGGTCGTGGTCGATGCGGGTTTCCTTGAGATCGACAAACTCGTGATAGTAACGCCCGGCCAGCGTGCGGGCCTTGGCGATTTCCTGCACCGGGTCTTGCGGAAGAATTTGGTTGGTGGCTGCCATGGTCAACTTTCAATTACGGATGGAATCCGCCAAGGAAAAGATCGGCAGATACAGCGAAATCAGCACGAAGGCCACAAAAATACCCATAATAATCATGATGACCGGCTCGATCAGGCTGAGCGCCGCTGTCACCCGCGTGGCCACGTCCTCTTCATAGAACTCCGCCACGCTGCCCAGCATCGCGGGCAAGGCGCCCGTCGACTCGCCCACCTCAATCATATCCAGCGACAGGCTGGGGAAAACGCCGGTAATGCGCAAGGCTCCTGAAAGCGACTGCCCCTCTCGTACCAGCTTGGCGGCTTTTAGCAGCACCTTCTTCAACACCTGGGTTCCCAGCGAATCGGCCGAGGTGTCGAGCGCCTGCATCAGCGGAATGCCGCCGATCAGCAGCGTGCTCAGCACACGCGAAAACTGCGCCACCTGATATTTCAGCCAAACCTCGCCGAACACCGGGACTTTCAGCAGCGCACGGTCGAACGCCTCCTTGCCAGTGGGCGTTTTTCCCCAGGCTCGCAGTCCGATCACCGCCACAATGAAGAGAACAAATCCCAGCAGCACATAGGGGCGAGCTGTAGTGCCGATGGCGATTAGGATTAGCGTCGGCGTGGGCAACTGCGCCTGCATGCTGGTATAGAGCTCGGCGAAGTTAGGCACTACGTAGGTGATCAGAAACACCACCAAGCAAATCACCAACACGATCAGCAGCGCCGGATACATCAGCGACACCAGCAGTTTCTTGCGCACCGAGAGTGCCAATTTCTGATAGGTGACGAAGCGTTCAATCACTTCGGCCAGTGCACCGCTGCGCTCCCCGGCCAGGACACTGGTTACGTAGATCGGCGGGAACACTCCCTGCTTAGCGAAGGCGTCGGAAAGCAGTGAGCCGCTTTTCACTTCGTCGCGCACGTTGCGGATGTGGCTGGAGAGTTTGGGGTCAGTGAGGCGCTCGGCCAGCAGGTCCAGGGCGCGCAGGATGGGCAGCCCGGCTCGGATGAGAGTGACAAACTGCTGGTTGAAGATCAGGAATTTTTCGAGGCTGAAGCGCTTGCCGCTGGGGCGCAGCCCCGAGGCGAGGCCGCCGATTTCCGAGCGTGGCTTGATGTTATAGACCAGGAACCCTTGTTGGGTGTAGCGGTCGCGCAGTTCCCGCTCGGAGGCGGCTTCGGCCGTCTGCTGGTGAATTTCCCCGCGCGCGTCAGCGTATTTTAAGGTCCACTCGGACATACCGTAAGTTATTGAGAGCCAGCAGCTTGGTCGAAAAACACGATTCCGGCGGCAGCCTCACAAAGAGATAGACGCGTGAGGCGAGTCGAACGTGCATCGGAAATCAGAAAGCCCTCTCTAAACCTTCCTCGATCATGGCCCTCTCAGCCTCTTTTCCGACGAGGTTACCGAACTTTCTCAGCCGCCCATTCACATGAGAGTACGACGGATGCGTAAGCGCCACAACTGTCACGTTGCCATGTTCCAACACGACTGAATAAACCTCGGAGCATTCTTTTAGCGTCTTGGGATCGGCGATATGGAAAAGACAAGCCGCCAAAACCCGTAACGGTTCGAGTCCGAGGGTGAGAATCAACTTCGGTCTAGCGACCTCCAGTTGCAGCTTGAAGAATTCAACACACCGATGTACAAACTCCTTATCCTTCGCTCCAGGAAACCTTCCGGTTTCTTTTTCTTCCTCGCGCAGACCCATATAGACGTTTGTGAAAAAGCATCGATCACGAGATATGCCGGACGCATCAAGAATTCCTATGAGAGCTCTCCAGGTCCGACTAATTTTCACTTCCGTTTTCGCTTTCCGGGCTCTGTCGTACGCTGCAACGCTATTGAAGTCTTGACCGACAACCATGATCTGTCCGATGGGAAACGGCGGGCGCAGGTTTTCTTCCAGCCAAACTCCATAACCGCCGGGGAAAAACGCGGTGCCTTGAATCGCCTGAGGCACCTTGACGACGCCTTCCGGGAAAGACGAGGACGGGAAGGTTGAACTCATTTTCTGCCAGAGAAGTTCGGCGGGACCGTCAGTGTTAGTGCCCGACGTGGGGCG
>JBDTTL010000501.1:0-2410 GCA_039930665.1 Acidobacteriota bacterium | reverse complement strand
GCACCCGGCGCCAGTGCGCAAAACGTGTGGCCGGGTCCCCAAAACTTGGTTTGAAACTCCAATTTCTCCAGATCTCCAGGTTTTCCTGCGCCGTCCTCCAACGCTTTCAGAATTTGTTCCGCCCAGTTCAAGCCGCTCCAGCACGGCGTGCACCAGCCGCAGGACTCCTGGGCGAAAAAGTGAATGAGGTTCGAGGTCATACCGACAGGGCAGGTCTGATCGTCGAGTACGACCATGGTGCCGGTCCCCAGTCGGCTGCCCACTTTCTGCACTTCCGTAAAATCCATGGGTACGTCCAGATGCTGCTCCACCACAAAATCGGTCGAGGCGCCGCCTGGAAGTGCGCCACGAAACCGCAGCCCCTCGCGCATCCCACCCGCATGTTCTTCTAGGATCTCCCGCATCGTCGTACCCATTGGCAATTCCCATAGCCCAGGCCGCTTCACTTTGCCGCTAGCGCCATAAAGTTTCGTTCCTGCATCCTTGGTGCGGCTCAAACTCTGGAACCAGGCAGCTCCGTTACTAACGATGTGAGGAACATTTGCGAGGGTTTCGACGTTGTTCACGATGGTCGGCTTGCCCCAGAGACCGGACACTGGCGGGAAGGGCGGCTTTGCGCGCGGGTTGGCGCGCTTACCTTCCAGCACGTTGAGCAACGCGGTCTCCTCACCGCACATATATCGCCCGCCGCTGATGTGCAGATACATCTCCAGGCTGTAGTCCGAACCGAGAATCTTCTTGCCCAGGTAACCCGCCGAGTAGCCTTCGGCCAGCGCCCGGGCCAGTCGCTCCTGCGATAGCTTGTATTCACCGCGCACGAAAATGTAGGCGACGTCCGATTGGTTCGCGTAGCCTGCCAGGATCATTCCCTCGATCAGTCCGTGAGGGTTCCCTTCCATCAGATAGCGGTCTTTGAAAGTGCCCGGCTCCATCTCGTCAGCGTTGGCGACAACATACTTGGGTCGCGGCGCATCCGCGCCCATCGGAGTAAAGCTCCACTTGAGCCCGGTCGAAAAGCCGGCGCCTCCGCGGCCGCGCAACCCGGAATTCTTGACTTCCTCCTGAACCTTCTGAGGCGTCATGTCGCGAAGAGCCCTGCGAAGCGCTTGATACCCGCCTGCACGCTCGTAACCCGAGAGGTCAAGAGCCTCGCCATCTGGCGGAATGTCTTTGGTGAGCGGCTTCTCCAGAGTCATTTCTACTTACACGCCTCGAGGAGATTGTCGATCTTGGCAGGATCGAGGTCCCCGTGAAGATTGTTGTCCACCATCATGGCCGGCGCCCGTTCGCACGCCCCCAGACAGACAATGGGCAAGAGAGTGAACCGATTATCGGGCGTGGTTTCCCCGAACTGGATCCCGAGCTGCCCTGTCAAGTGCTCGCGAATGCGGTCGTAGCCCATGATCCAGCAGCTCACGCTGTCGCAAAGCATGATCACGTGCCGCCCTACCGGTTTCCGAAAGATCAGGTTGTAGAACGTCGCGACGCTATCCAGGTCGGCGGATGACATCCCGAGCAGCTCGCCAATGTCGCGAATGCTTTCATCGGAAACCCAGCCTCGGTGGCGCTGGACGATTTTTAGGGCGTCGATGCACACCGCTTCCTTAGTGGGATAGCGCGCCATTTCCGCTTCAATTTCGTGCCGCTCTTCAGTCGTCAACATTCTCTTTCTTCCTCATCGATCCACATCCGCCAGCACGTAATCCATCGCCCCAAGGACGGCGAACACGTCGGGGACCATCCGGCCGCGGACGAGCTGAGGCAGCATCTGCATATGTGCGAACGATGGCGTGCGGATGCGAGTCCGGTACGACGTGGTGCCTCCGTCGCTGACCAGGTAGTAACCGTTGTTACCTTTCGTCGCTTCAATCGCCCCCAGCGCCTCGCCCGCAGGAATCACCGGACCCCAGCTCACCCCAAGGAAATGCGTGATCAGGGTTTCAATGTCGTGCATGGTTCGTTCTTTAAGAGGTGGACACGCAAGCGGCTGGGCCGATTTATATGTACCCTCGGGCATGTTGGCCACGCACTGTTCGATGATGCGCAGGCTCTGGCGCATCTCTTCGACGCGCACCACGGCGCGGTCATAGCAGTCTCCATGCTGGCCTGTGGGAATGTCGAATTCGAACTGTTCGTAACCGGAATAGGGTTGTTTCTTGCGGAAGTCCCACTCCAAACCGCAGGCGCGCAAATTGGGACCCGTGACTCCCCACTCGATGGCATCTGCCGTGGTGAATACTCCGACGCCTTTGGTCCGCGCCTTGAATATTTGGTTCTGCATCACTTCCCTGTCGTACTCGATCAGGCGCGGCGGCAAGTACTTCAAGAAATCCCGAACCATGGCCTCCCAGCCCTTTGGTAGATCCTGTACGACCCCGCCGATGCGGAACCAGTTGGGATGCATGCGCGC
>JBDTTL010000500.1:0-2443 GCA_039930665.1 Acidobacteriota bacterium | reverse complement strand
TGTCGCCTGTCAGCATCACCACTCGAATACCTTCTTTGTGGAGGCCCTGAATCGCCTCGAGCGTCGTGGACTTGATTGGATCGGCCACGCCGATTAGCGCCGCGAACTTTCCATCGGCACTCACGTACATCACGGTCTGCCCATCGGCTCGCATCGTCTCGGCTTCCTTGAGTCCCGACCCGATGTCAATCCCGGATGCGGCCATCATCTTTTGATTGCCCAGCGAGATCTTGACGCCGCTTACGATGGCTTCGACGCCCTGGCCGGTGACGGACGTGAAGCCTTCCGGGGAGCCGATGTTGACGTCACGCTCCTGGGCACCGGCGACAATGGCGGCGGCCAGCGGGTGTTCGCTGGCGCGTTCGAGCGTTGCGGCCCAACTTAGGACCTGCGATTCCTCAAACCCCGCTGCAGGTTTCACGCTCACCAGCTTCGGCTTGCCTTCCGTCAACGTACCGGTCTTGTCCACAACCAGCGTATCCACTTTGCGTAGGGCTTCGATTGCTTCGGCGTTCTTGAAGAGCACGCCCATGGTTGCGCCTTTGCCCATTGCGACCATGATGGACATGGGCGTAGCTAGTCCCAACGCGCAGGGGCAGGCAATGATGAGAACGGCCACTGCGTTGATTAAGGCGTGTGCCATACGAGGTTCGGGACCCCAGACGGCCCAAATCGCGAACGTGGTGATCGCGGCAGCGATCACGATTGGCACAAAGTATCCCGCCACCTGATCTGCCAACTTCTGGATGGGAGCCCGGCTCCGTTGCGCCTGCGACACCATGTGAACGATTTGCGAGAGAAGCGTATCGCTGCCTACTCGTTCGGCGCGCATGATCAAAGAGCCGGTGCCGTTGATCGTCGCTCCGGTGACGGAATCGTTCTGGTTTTTCTCGACGGGAATTGGTTCCCCGGTGACCATAGATTCGTCCACGGTGCTGGCTCCCTCTATCACCACACCATCCACGGGAATCTTTTCTCCCGGACGAACACGTAAGCGGTTGCCAGCCACGACTTGATCGAGCAATACGTCTACTTCCACGCCATCATCTTTGACAAGGCGAGCGGTCTTCGGCGCCAATCCAAGCAATGCTTTGATCGCAGCGCCGGTTTGGCTGCGCGCGCGCAATTCCATCACCTGACCCAGAAGTACGAGCGTTACGATCACTGCGGCGGCCTCAAAGTACACGCCCAGGCGTCCAGAATGATCCACAAATGAGGGTGGGAATACTTGCGGGACGAGGATAGCAACGGCACTATACAGATATGCTGCTCCAGTGCCCAAGCCGATCAACGTGAACATGTTGAGATGGCGGTTGATGATCGACTGCCAAGCCCGCACGAAGAAGGGCCACCCGCCCCACAACACAACGGGCGTCGCCAGAAAGGCTTCAAAGAGCGTTCGGGACCGAGGAGAAGCCAGTTGGTTGAGGAATGAAATAGACTCGCCCATCGCTGAGATGAAAATCGGAAGGGTTAACGCGGCACAGATCCAAAAACGCTTTTGCATCTCGTGGAGTTCCGAATCGTCGCCCTCCCCCACCTGAACAGTCTTGGGCTCGAGGGCCATTCCACAAATCGGGCAACTGCCTGGTGCGCCGCGAATGATTTCCGGATGCATCGGGCAGGTGTACTCAACTTTGCTCTGCGGGGTGACAGAAACCTTTTCCAATGCCATCCCGCATTGCGGACAAGGGCCGGATTCCTTCTGTCGAACGTCAGGATGCATGGGGCAGGTGTAATCGCCCGCTGCATCCGGGTTGGCCTGAGTCTCAGACGTATTCAGGTAACGCCCGGGATCGGCTTCGAACTTGGTGAGGCAGCCGCGGCTGCAAAAATGGTAGACGTGGCCTCGGTAATCCGAATGACCCGCAGAAGTGGATGGATCGATCTCCATGCCACAGACGGGGTCCTTTGCCGTTTTACCCGCATCCGATTCTGTATGAACTTGTGCTGCTTGGCCCATTTTTAGACTCCAGGAGTAAAGCGAAATCGCCTCTCCTACTTGCTGACGGTCGCCTACCCAAAAGCTTACACCTGGGCGAAGTAAGATGAGCCCGTCCTGCGAGGCGAAGCTGCCGCATCGTCAATATCGAGCGCGAGCGCGTGCGCCGAGAACGTGTCCACAGCCTTTGCACAAATTCGCATGCTCTGGCACGCGGCCCGGCGGCACTCCTGATTTCGACGCTACCTGCACGCGAGTCGTGGGATCAGACTCTGAGAAGTAGCCCAAAACTACCCACATTCGAGCAGGGATGGTGCGGAAACCAGACCGAGCCGCGACCTATGTGAGAGCGGACTCTAGAGGCCCATAAGTCGGCCGATTCAGGAGTTGGACGAAGTGTGTTGTTTTTGTTCGAGCAAGGCCGGGATCCCTCGGAGGAATGCCGTTAGCGCGATAACGGAGCCCATTGAATCCCTAGATTGGTCGACTGGATATCAAACT
>JBDTTL010000499.1:0-2472 GCA_039930665.1 Acidobacteriota bacterium | reverse complement strand
GACCCGCGAAAATCTGGATCAGATGATCGCTGCGTTTGAGCGTGCGGGCGCGCGGGTGGTGCTGGCCGGCATGACGCTGCCCCCCAACTACGGCCCGGATTACATTCACAGCTTCGAGGCTATCTATAGCGGTCTCGCGACGAAATACAAAATACCGCTGATTCCTTTTTTGTTGCGGGACATCGCCACGCCGGACATGCGTTATTTCCAGCGCGACGGCATCCATCCGACTGCTGAGGGAGCGGCGATTGTTTCCAATACGGTGTTCCGCGCCATTAAGCCGCTGCTGGGCGCGGTGAAAAACTAAAGCCGGGCTTCACTCGCCCATCACGCAAACGTCTTTCAGATTGCGGTAATCCTCGGCGTAATCGAGGCCATAGCCGACCACAAACTCATCCGGGATCGTGAACCCTATATAATTTGCCTTTACTGGGCTCTGGCGGCGCTCGGGCTTATCCAGCAATGTCACGATTCGCAGGGACTTGGGCTTGCGCTGCGCCATCAGTGTCGTCAAATAGTTCAGCGTAATGCCAGTGTCGAGAATATCCTCCACGATAATCACGTGATGCCCTTCGATCGGCGCGTCTAGATCCTTGGTTAATTGAACCTGCCCGGAGGTCGTCTTCCCCTTGCCGTAGCTCGAAATGCCAATGAACTCGATGCGCGCGGGAGTCTTCATTGCGCGCGCCAGGTCGGCCATGAAAATGAACGCGCCCTTCAGAACGGCGATCAGGTAGATCGGCTCGCCCACCGGGTAATCGCGGTCAATCTCGGCCCCCAACTCAGCGATGCGCTTCTGAATTTGCTCGGCGGAAAGCAACACTCTGAACGAGGGCATTAGCGAGATTGTACAATACCAGCAGGAGTACCCTTTATCCTGGCACGGACCAAAAAGCTTCTCAAGCAAGCAGTACCGCAACAACTCGACCCGCTTTGGCTCACCGCCGTCCATGCCGCCGAATCCAAACAAGCACAGAACATCCTGGCGCTGGATTTGCGCGACGTGACCACCTTCGCCGATACGCTGATCATCTGCCATGGCGCGAATTCCAGGCAGAACCAAACTATCTCGAATGAAATTGAGGTGGAGATGAAGAAGTATGGCGACATCCCGTCGAGCGTGGAAGGCTATACCAACGCCGAGTGGATCTTGATGGACTACGGCGATTACGTGATCAACATTTTTTCCGAGAAGACGCGCGCCTATTACGATCTTGAGCGCCTGTGGCGCGACGCCAAGCCGATCAAATATTAAGCAGCTTGCGCGCCAGGTACGGCACCTGCGCCACTTCGCTTTCGCTCAGCACAATTCCATTGGGGCGCCAGCGCGCGGCCATGCGCCCGCTCACGAATCCTCTGGCGATGCTGATCAGCGGCACTCCGCTGGCCGATGCAACGTGACCTCCGGCGGAATCGTAGCCGACAAAAAGCTTCGAGCGTGCGATGTGCGCCGCGAACGGAGCAAACGCCCCGTCGTGAGTGCGCATTCCCGGCAGCACTGCTCGCTCGACGCGCTCATGTTCTTCGGCGCTCCCGCCTTTGTCGATCAGAATCGACGCGCCAATACCCGCCAAGGCGCGTAGCAACTCACGCTCCTGCGTGTCGTCTAGACGCTTCGCATCATTTTCGCCGACGCCTAGGCTAACGGTGATGTCGGCCGACGGCTCGGCGGAGATCAAGGGAGCGACGAAGGGCTTGGCTCCTTCTACTCCGAAGATTTCGTGCGCCCAATGCGCGGCGAGTCCTGCCAAGGACTCGTCACCGGTTCCTCCATATGCCCGGCTGGGGAAGTGGAAGTAATTGCGTTCGTCGCACACCGAGATCAGACCGAGCTGCGACAGCCGGGAATCGGGATCGATCACGATCCCATCTTCGAGCCACAAACTTGCCGACGCCTGCAGACGGTCTCGCAGCGCGCCGGAACGTGCGTAGGGAGCGGGCAGGTGTTTGATCCGTGGATCGGCTTCAAACAATTCAAACGATTTTAGCGGCCCGACGAAAACGATTTCAGCCCTGGGATAACGGCGCTTCGCGGCATCCAACACTACACTGGTCACCGCCACATCCGCACCCAGCGTTATGCGCGAAAGCACGTAGACGCGATTCGTCGATTCGGGTGGGGACGCGCGCTCGCTTGCGTTGCGTAAGCGCGGCGCCAGCTCAGGCGCAGTTCGCAGGATGGCTGGCGCGAACAAACGGTTGTAGGCTTCGCACAGCCGCGGCTCGAACAGGTCGCCCAGGCGCTCCACCACGACGGACAAGAATGCCCGGCCCTCGTCCACCGCGAGCGCCCGCTCCAGAAGATCGTCGGGCCACGGTTCGCCGCGCAGACAATATTCGAGCAGCGCGCTACAGGTATTTTCCAACCAGCAGCTCCAGTTTTTTGCACGTGGCCTCGGGGATCACCTTGCGATCCGTGATCAGCGCGTGCGCAAGCGCCGACCCGCATTTACACTCGCGCTCGGGCATGCT
>JBDTTL010000498.1:0-2489 GCA_039930665.1 Acidobacteriota bacterium | reverse complement strand
ACGCGTTTTGTTGTGAGGTCACCAGGAAACTTGCTTTTTTTCGCAACCTGCTAGTATTATGGCTCCTGATTCTTCAATCAGGACATCGGCTTAATCGACCCCGCGTTCTATCGCCCCTGAAGTGAGGTCGTTGGGATTTGGGTGCATCAAGTGGGCGCAGGCAAAGCCGCCCTGGACGTTTTGTTCGAGACCATCCGCGTGTACGGCGAGATTCTTCCGCCCCTTAAGGTAGCCCGCTTACGTGGCGGCCCGCGCTCGCTCGTCAGTGGCGATGGACTCGGACTTCGGGAGCTGGTCAAGGCGGGCGATGTGCCGTAATCGGATCTCGGTTGCGGGAGCCTGACTGGACCAGGTTTCCACAAAAGGCGGGAATGCCATCCGGTCAAGCTGGACGTCTTGTTAGCACTCTAATAGAATCAAGGGTTTAGTGGCGCACGGCTGACGGGAAGGTATCGCTTGGTTTCTTAATGGAGGGTCTGGGGATTTTTGTCATTCCGTAAGTTATTGATTTTGGAGCGGGAGACCGGGGTCGAACCGGCGACGTCCAGCTTGGGAAAGTGGGCAATGTTTTGTTTTCAGTGATATAAATGCGCATGGCGTTGATTCAGGGTATTGAAAACGCCAACAAAACAGTATCCTGTTTCGACAAGTTTGCTAATGGAGGGTTTTTGGAGGGTTAAATCGACCCTCGGGGAAGGCCGGTTCGACACCTTCAGCGCGGCAGGGCTGCGCGGACCGTCCGCATGTCGAGAAACATCCTTTGTGGTCCCGTCGCCGGCGCGCCCTCGATGGGTACAAACCCATATTTTGCATACCAGCTGATCCGATCCCGATAGGAGTCGGTGATGATCGAGCGACAGCCAACTTCATCGGCCACGCGCAAGCTGATGCGGAGCGCTTCCGAAATCAGTGCGTGTCCAAGCCCCCGGCCTGCGAATCGCCGATCCACGGCTAGCCGCGCCAGCAAGATCAGGGGCAAGTCGTAAGGGGGCAGCCCGCGGACATACTTCTTCGGAAACGCATCGCGAGGCACGCTTGCCATCGCCAGCGTAAAGTAGCCGAGCACGGTTCGCGGAGCGTCCTCATCGACAGCTACATAGCTCATGCCAATCGAACTCTTTTCCTGGTTGGTCCAGGCATGGCGTTTCAGGTAGTTGTTGAGCGGGTCGTCACCGCAATCGAAATTCTCCACCTCATCGTGCTCTTCGAGGCGGCGAATGACAATGGCCATTCAGTCCCGCATAGCCCGAATCAGGGCATCCGTAGGTCGGCTCACTTCCCCTGCAGATACGAGTTCAGCAAGACTCTCCAGTTCGCGCCCGGTCCATTTGATTTCGACACGTGGCAGAACAAGGTCCGGAGCCACTCGTTCCAGCCGCGGAAAAAGCAGCACCTTGCGTTCCCCGTTCGCGCTCTCGCTCACGATCCGGTGGCCCAATTTCCGCTCCGACACCGCCCATCGAAACAGAGCCACGGCATCGGACAGGAAGTCGGTGTTGCTCGTGAGCTGCAATTCTTCTTTGAGCAAGCGTACCGAGCGATCCTCTGCTGGAGCAAGGTCCGCCTGAAACTTGGTCTTGCGTCGCGGGCTGATCGCTGGAGCCTCAATTCGCCTTTTCCTGGTCTTCAAAGCCATTGCCTACCTTGTGATTCTCGGGACGTACATGCACTCCAATTATACTCCTAATCCTTTGCCTAATAGAGTCGAATCGGATATTAGGACTCCCGTCGGCGCTGCGAGAGCATTTTGTTCTCCCAGATCAACTTACTGGCAACACCGAGCTTGAACCGCGCCGGCCAGCCACGGGCTGACACGCACCCCAGGAAACGGTTTGGTTCGGGAACGAGCTACGAATCGACCGCGCGAGGTCGTTTGGCCGACTAAGGTCAATGCTCTGAATATTAAAACGCCTGCGGGAGGGTAATTTGGGAAGACTCGCTGCACGGACACGCTCGCTGATGGATGTGGGGAATGCACTACGGCTGCGGCGAGTGCGTCTCTAAATAACCCAACGCTCCGCCTTCGCATAGCCCCAGACACCTGAACTGTTACCATTTACGATTGCCCACACATATTCCGGGAACCGTCGCGGCGCCACAAACAGAGGTAGTCGATCTCTTTACATTAGATTACAGCTACGCCCGTCTGCCCGACAGATTTTTCGCGCGCCTTGGGCCTACTCCGGTCGTCGCGCCGCGCCTTATCCGGCTGAACGACAAACTCGCCCGGCAACTCGGGTTCGATCCTGGCGCGCTTGCAACGCCAGAGGGTCTGGAAATCCTTGCCGGGAACCGGGTGCCCAAGAACGGCGAGCCCATTGCCATGGCGTATGCAGGTCATCAGTTCGGGAATTTCGTCCCACAACTCGGTGACGGGCGAGCCATACTTCTCGGCGAGATCATTGATCGCGACAGTACGCGTCGCGACATTCAGCTCAAGGGCGCGGGCCGAACGCCGTATTCCCGCGGAGGCGATGGACGTGCTGCGC
>JBDTTL010000497.1:0-2499 GCA_039930665.1 Acidobacteriota bacterium | reverse complement strand
CACCAGCGCCGCGACGATGATCACTGGCGCCCGCCCTTTCGAAGATCACTTCACCGGCCTCGCGATAACAGATCTCGACGGTATCCACCAGACGCTGCCGCATCCCGGGCGAAATCGCGAGACGATCCACCAGCGCGAATACCGGTTGCGAGAAGTCGATGTCGAGCAGCGATTCCGGCGTCGAGAACTCAAACACCCGTCCGCCCTGGAATAGCCTCGTGAAGCCTTTTTTGCGCAGATCGAAGAGCCGGTCGCGCAGCAGTTCGGTGGTCTCCTGCGGCGGAATCAGGAACAGCGCGTACCAGCGCGAGCTTTCCGGCTGCGCCAGCATTTTCGCCGCCACATGATCCACCGAATCGCGCTCCACCAGCACTCCGTCGTTAGGGCAATATGTGCTGCCGGCGCGAGCCCACAGCAGGCGGAGAAAATCGTAAAGCTCGGTCGAAGTCGCTACCGTCGACCGCGGATTCCGCGTGGTGTTCTTCTGGCGAATCGCAACCGGCGGCGCAATCCCTTCGATCTCATCGACGTCGGGTTTCTCCATGCGCTCCAGAAACTGCCGCGCGTAAGCCGACAGCGATTCCACGTAGCGCCGCTGCCCCTCGGCGTAGATGGTGTCGAAAGCAAGCGAGGATTTGCCCGAGCCGGACACGCCCGTCATCACGGTGAGCTGGTCGTGCGGAATATCGAGCGAAACGTTCTTCAGGTTATGAACGCGCGCGCCACGGATGGAGATGAAGTCGTTCAAGCAGAGAAGGCCATCTTTTATTATAGAAGCTGGGTCAAATTGAGCCTGAATTCGTTGGACATCCGTTCGCTGCGTACCAAGCTCACGCGCTGGTATGATTGCGCCCAGCGCGAGCTGCCCTGGCGGCGGACTCGCGATCCCTACGCCATCTGGATTTCGGAAGTGATGCTGCAACAGACGCGCGTGGCTGCGGTGATCCCATACTACGAACGCTTTCTCGAGCGCTTTCCCGGCGCGGCGTCGCTGGCGCAGGCCCCGGAGCCGGAACTGCTGGCGCTGTGGAGCGGCCTCGGTTACTATTCGCGCGCGCGCAATTTGCAAAAAGCCGCTCGGCAGATCGTCGAGTCCGGAGCTTTCCCGCAGGACTACGAATCGATTCTGGAGCTGTCGGGCGTGGGCGCGTACACCGCTGCAGCCATCGCCAGCATTTCCTTTGGATTGCCGCATGCCGTGGTGGACGGCAATGTTCGCCGCGTGCTCGCCCGTTGGACGAATGACGGAAACGCCGACGCGCAGCCGCTCGCCGACCGTTTACTGGATCGTCACGATCCGGCGCGTTGGAATCAGGCGGTGATGGAACTCGGCGCCACCATTTGCCTGCCGCGCGAACCGCGCTGCGCAGAATGCCCGGTCGTGGCACATTGTGCAGCCCGCCACGCCGGTACCCAAAACGATCTGCCGCTGAAGCGCGCCAAGCCCGCGCCGGAGCACCTGGAGCGCACCCTGCTGGTAATCCGCCGCAACGGCCGCATTCTCCTTACGCCCAGCCTGCGCGTCAAAGGTTTCTGGGATCTTCCGGAGCATCAGGCAAACGCTAAAGTGGGTACCACGCTAGGCGAATTTCGGCATACCATCACGCACCGGCACTATCGCTTCACGGTGAAGGAAGCCAGCTCCGCGGTGGTTCCCAAAGGAGCCCGCTGGCACACCGCGAAGGAACTGGAACGGATTCCCTTGAGCACCACCGCGCGCAAGGCCCTGCGGATATACAATGCGCTGTAGGAGGAAAATCCCATGCCCAACCCTGTTCCGGCAGGATATGCAACAGTCACGCCCTATCTCTGCGTTGCCGATGCCGCTAAGTTGATCGAGTTTTTGAAACAAGCCTTCGACGCTCACCTCAATTTCAAGATGGACGGACCCGGCGGTAGAATCATGCACGCCGAAATGACGATTGGCGATTCCAGAATCATGCTTGGGCAACCCGCACCCGGACAAGAAACGCACGCCATGATTCACCTCTATATGCCCGATGCGGACGCTGTCTATGCCCGTGCGATTGCCGCTGGGGCCACGTCGGTTCGCGAGCCTGCGGATCAATTCTACGGCGACCGAAGCGCGGGAGTACGCGATCAGTTCGGCAACCAGTGGTATATCGCCACCCACGTCGAGGACGTCTCAGAGGAAGAGATGGAGCGCCGCATGTCGGCAATGAATACCGCCAGCGCCTGATGCCCGCGAGCGCACAGCGAAGCGTTGTGCGCGCTTCAAGTGAAGCGTGTTTACGGTTTAGTCAGCCGCCGCTGCCAGCGCGCCTGCCGCTCCGCCAGCTCCGCGACGCGGATTGCCATCGGTACATACAGCGCCTGTCCGCTTGCCACCGGCGGCCCCAAGTCAACGTAGCCGAGCTTATGATACAGGTCCGCTTTGTCGACGTGGCCCGACATCACGATCGAATCGTAACCGCGCGCGTGTTCGTACACGCCCAGCATCAGGCCCGCCATCACCACTCCATTGCGGTGCGCGGGATC
>JBDTTL010000496.1:0-2500 GCA_039930665.1 Acidobacteriota bacterium | reverse complement strand
CCTTTCGGCTCACCCCTCAGAACTTAACGTGCGAACCATTGGGACAGGAGACTAGGGGGGAAGCATTGCAGAACCAGCAGACGATGACGAGGATGGCAGCTCGCCGGACTTGGCGCACATCAATCCTGACATGGAAGCGCCCAACAGAGAGACCCCGGCGCGACGTTTCTGCTGGCGCACAGTCATCGGAATTTATATCCGACTTTGATTCGAAAGCTTCGGCCATCCTGAAGGAGAACGTTTTCCGGGAGGCCGTTGCCGCTGGGGTCGGCAAACTTCTGGTTAAACGCGTTATAGATACTGGCAGAGATTTCCCATGTCTCAAAAATATTTCGGGTGAGCAGCGTAAAGTTGGGAACGACGTATGCTCCCGAAGGGGCGCCGGACAGAGTCACTCGGGTACTGACATATTGAAGATCCATGCTCGCGAAGATCTTTCGTTTGATAAGCGGCGTAGCAAGGCTTGCCTGAACCAAGTGTTTCGGAGCATTTGTGACAGGCATCCGCGTGGTGGTGTTGGTCAGGCCCTGAAGGGAGTAGCTGACCGAGCCTTCGAGACCGTCTCGCAAGCTTCTCGATAGGGCGAAGTCAAAACCTCGCAGATTCAGCGATCCCGCGTTGTCGAAAAAAGCATTTCCGTTTGCCGGATCGACTTGCTGGCCGATCAGGCCTCGAATGGGGTAATAAAAGCCCGAGACCGTCATTCGGAAGTGATTCGCAAAGTATTGCTCCCATACCAGCTCCATGGTCTTGGCGGCTTCGGGTTGGAGAGTAGGAGCGTCTTCGTTTCCGGGCGCATGATAAAAAAGCTCAAACAGATTGGGAGCCCGATACGACTGGCCGTACAAAAACTTGAAGGCGGTCTTCTCCCACGGATTGTAGATCAATGCCGCGCGCGGGTTAGTCGTGCCGCCAAAGATCGAATAGCGATCGTGGCGAAGGCCCACATTCAGGATGAGATCCTTGCGGAGGCGAATTTCATCCTGTGCGTAAACCGAAAATACGGTTGAGCTTCGGCTGTCACTAAAATATTGAACGAAGGGTTGCACGTCATAATTACCCTGATCCTGCTGAAAATTGTCCTGGAATTCGGTACCGACGCTCACTCGTTGCCTCGCCAACAACTGCTTGGAGAACGTCACATTTTCGCCCCACCATTTCCCGTGCGCGAAGTTTTTATTTAAGACACGGGAAGGCCCGCCCAACGCCGAATAATCGTAGACGTAAGTTCCGTCGTTATTGTACAAATCGTAATACGTCCTGCTGACAAGGCTCCATCCCCGGCCCAGTTTGCGTTCGTATTTTAGATCCAGATAGCCGCGCGCATCGATTGTGCGGGTATCGGTGACGTTAAAGGCGCTGCCGAACGGAGCAGTCGGAATCCCCTTGTCGCGCGATCCAAGCACTCCCTGCAACTTGAAGTCGCCCCAGGAGAGGGCACCAAAGAACTGGTGAAACTGGTCGTCGTCCGCGTTCACTGCGATGCCGCTATTGGTTGTGGGCGCGTCGAATTCCTTAAAGAACAAGCGGTCTTGCCCGTGCGAATACTGAAAAGAGCTGGAAAGCAGCAGATCCAGGCCGTTCTTGAACTTATTCCCATAAGTGAGGCGGCCCTGGTAGGTGCCGTGGCTGGCGACGTCGCCCGCTACGCTCATAGCAGGAATGTCGTACCCGCGTTTCGTAACAACGTTAATGACCCCCAGGAAGGCGCTGGCGACATACAGGGAAGAATTCGGCCCTCGAATGACTTCCACGCGTTCGATCAGGTCTACATCTAGTGGGAAGTCCGTTCCAATCAAGTTTCCGTCGTAAATGTTATCGTTCAGCCGATGTCCGTCGATCAGCAACGCGATGCTGTTGTTGTATTGTCCCGGAAGTCCAAAACCTCGGACTCCCAGGTAGCTATAGTTGCGGTCGTATGTCACGTAAAAACCCGGCACATTCCTTAATATGTCGGCCAAGGTCCGGTAGCCATATTTTTGGATATCTTCGGCTGAAACGATGGTTACAGACGCGGGCGCCTCGGTCACCTTTTGCTTGAAACCAGAGGCGCCGTAGACGGAATCGATGCGGACCGACATCAATTCCTCAAGACTCATATCCGCTAATTCTGTATTCGCGCTGCTATCTTGGGCCAGCGTAAGCGTTGCACTCACAAGCAGCAGAAGAGCCACTGCGACCGATATTGGCGCACCTTGAATCAGCGGATCGTCGATTGAACCCCTGGCAGCGCCTCCGAGACCCTGTGTGTGCATATGTGGAGTGTCTCGAGTCTCATCGGCCAGGTCTCTGAAATTAGAGCTTGTACTTAACTTAGCGAAGGGAAAGTCGAGGGACTCGCGTTATTGACCGGAGCGCAGCGGCGCACACAGTCACTCTCCAGATTTTTCGCCAGCCGCGCCCACAAGGGGCCCTGCTATTGCCGTCGGGCTGTAGAGTCGATGCCTCGGGGGGATCGGCTTCTAAAACTGTGTTTTTCTGGCGGAGAGGGGGGGATTCG
>JBDTTL010000495.1:0-2528 GCA_039930665.1 Acidobacteriota bacterium | reverse complement strand
AATGTTGGACACCAGCTGCGTGCGTGCCCTTGCCGACTACCGGGATGGATAGCGCGCATAGACAGACGAGTGGTCGCCTTCATCAAAAAGCATGACGGAATATCGCCACTAGAACAAAGCTGGCGATCGCTGCAAAAGTGTTTCCGCGTTTCACGGGTTCTTCTCCTTAAGATTTGTGGATGAAGAGCGATGCGCGGACGAGGAGCCCCGCCCTGCTGACCGTTCACTTCGTAGACTTCTGCTTACCAGATTTGTCCATTGGCATGACTTCGACGTTGTGAAGTGTCATATCGCCCTTGTACACAGTGGCCATGATCATGTCGCCAACCTTCACCTTCTTCAGAACATCCGGTTTGTCTACGGGATAACTCATGGTCATCGCGTCCATCCAGCCTTCCACCTTCTCACCATTGATGGTCAAGCCCTTTTCGGTGATTCCCTCCACTTTTCCGTGGAACATATACGATTTGGATTTGGCGTTGTCCTTGCCCTTTTCAACCATCTTCATCTTGTCCTGGGCAAAGCTGCTTACGGTGAACAGGCATCCAAATGCCAGTGCTGCTGCTAAAATGCTTTTTCGAGTGTTCATTACATTCACCTTTTATGGAATTGATATTCAAACTGCTCAACTTCTTCGTTGCTCTTCATTGGTGTCGCTAGTGATTCATTTGCCGCTCCTTTAGGTTGTAAACCTTGCTCCACGCGAGATCGTACGCGGATTCGGGAAGCGCCTCTTTAAGTTCGAGGACATACGTCTCTCGATTCGTTGTCACCCGGAAGCGGAACGAATCGGGTCTTCCGATGGTTTCGATATCGCTGTAGAGCCATGTTCGGGAGTCCGCTGGCTTGTCGCTGACAAACTGTATCGATTCGGGGCCTATCTTCAGCAGTCCGGCGGTTCCTGCACGAGCCCGCCTGTGATATGCGGCGGCCTGGAATTGAGATTCTTCTGGGTAGTGCCCAACCACGGTACGGTAAACTCGCGGCGTAAGAAACTGCGCCAGGTCTTCGACCGGTGCGTCCGGTTGCGCCCGAAATGTGTATTCAACTCGCTCGACGGGCTTCCATTTTTGAACCTCGTAGGTTCCGAACCGAAGGGCGTGGGCGTCGGCAACGCTCACTTCACGCAAGTCTTTCATCGGGATGGCGATGGTGGTTTTGCCATCGGTCGATCGAAACGTCGCGCCCTCGGCGTCGATGTGAAGATCGCCGGGTTGGTCCCGCAGCGTTCGTACGCGGGTCACTTTCAGGTCGAATACTTCTATTGGAGGCGCAACCGCCGCGGACAACGCCGCCAGTAGCGCCAACATTAAGGTTCTTGCGAACATCATGCTGCCTCCTTGGCCAACTTGCGAACTTCAAAACCTTTCCAGATCCGGTAAACGGATGGATACACCAGCAACTCAAGCAGGAACGAACTGAAGATGCCCCCGACCATGGGGGCGGCGATTCGTCGCATTACATCGGAGCCGGCCCCGTTTGACCACATGATCGGGACCAGACCCAGAAACATCACCGCAACGGTCATGACCTTGGGCCGCAGACGCTTCACGGCGCCGTCTTCGATGGCCGCCTGCAGGTCGTCCATGTTTCGCATCCGGCCTAACCGTTTTCGCTCTTCATATGCGAGTTCGAGGTACAGCAACATGAAGACGCCCGTCTCCGCGTCGACGCCAAGCAGCGCAATCATGCCGACCCAGACCGCTACGCTCATGTTGTAGCCAAGCAGATAGAGCAGCCAGATCGCGCCCACTGCCGAGAACGGGACGGCGAGCATGATGATCATCGTCTTGGCGAACGACCCTGTGTTGAAGTACAGAAGGAGCAGAACGATGACGAGTGTGATAGGAACTACGACTTTGAGTCGTTCATTCGCGCGTTGGAGGTATTCATACTGTCCGCTCCACACGAGCTGATATCCTGGCGGCAGCTGAACGTTCTGTGCCACGGCGCGCTGCGCAGCCTGAACGTAAGTCCCTAGATCGACGCCACTCGTATCGACGTAAACGAAGCCTGCCAAGAAGCCTTCTTCGTTCTTGATCATGGGAGCTCCGCTGCGCACACTCAGAGTGGCCAACTGGGAAATCGGAACCTGTGAGCCGTCCGGAGTCGGGATCATGACACGGCTCAGTTTTGACAAGTCGTCGCGGAGACCGCGAGCGTAGCGCACGCTTACCGGATAGCGCTCCCGGCCTTCTACTGTCGTGGTGACTTCTGTTCCCCCGACGGCCGCCTCAAGGATCTGGTTCACCTGGGCAACGCTCAGGTTGTACCGGGCTGCTTCGTCCCGCTTGACCTGGTAGTCGATGTAGTAGCCGCCGGTGACACGCTCGAAGAACGCGCTGCGCGTCCCCTGGACACCCTGCAACACGCGCTCAACCTGCAGACCGATCTGTTGGATTGTCTCCAGCTTCGGACCCATCACTTTGACGCCTACCGGCGTTCGAATGCCGGTCGTGATCATGTCGATGCGGGTGCGGATGGGAAAGAGCCACGCGTTGGCAAACGACGGAATCTGCACGGCTCGA
>JBDTTL010000494.1:0-2538 GCA_039930665.1 Acidobacteriota bacterium | reverse complement strand
AGGACAGCGGCCTTTGGAGCCGTGAATCGTGGTTCGAATCCATGCCGGGGAGCCATTCATTTCCGTCGAAACGTCTCTCCCCAGTATTTAACGGCGAGCGCGTCCAAATAGCCAAATAACGTGGCTTTGCGCGTGGTCTGGCGTCTCCGTTTTGGTGCCTGATGGCCCTGTCCGGCGGCTGAACGCCAAAAATGGGCGAATTCTCCGTTCGCCAAATTTGGCCACCCCGTTATTTAACCGCACGGTCTTGAGATCAAGAAACCGCACCGAAAAACTCTTGTCTTCGGTAGAGCGCAGCCCTGAAAAGGCTGGCGTCGGCGGTTCAAGTCCGTCCCTGGCCACCATTTTTTCAATAACTTACGGCGATCCTCAAGCCCGATTTTGTTCCATTTTGTTCCAATAACCAATTCAGGCTTGCCGGAGTTTGTCTCGAAACTGCGCTTTGGCCCTCCGATGCGTTTAAAGCAGCAATTATGCCATTTTCCCGACGGCCAAACAAGAGCTAGAGTACTAGAACGAAAGAGAAAACATTTGTATGACGAGGAAGTGCATGAAAACCAGTCCGAGGGACCACCCGTACTATCCGCGCCCCCGTTCCGCAATCCATCTTTTCGGGGGATGAAAATCGGGATAGGCAAAGCATGACCCACTTGACGGGTGGCCTCTGGGGACCACCTCCCCACGGGGGTGTCATTTCAACCCCCCTTATCTCCTAACCCCCTACTTGCGTTGACACCCTTCACACACAGCCTTTAGACTCACCCTTGCCAGTGCGCGACGTTGCGATTGCCGTCGTTTCGCTGGATGTTTTTCGCTCTACTGCCCACTCGCTCCGCTTTTTGTTGAACACAGATTCGCCGATGCGTACGTGAGTGGCTATCGCGCCACCCAGGAAGCCGGGTCGCCAAAGAAGACGTGGCAGGATTATGAGAGTGTCGGTTCATCCGGACCGGCGGTTTCGAGGGCGAATTGGCAACCGTGTTCGTGAAGGTATAAGATGAAACCGGTTCGGAAGAATTGACGCGAGAGGAGTGTCGATGAGAAAACTTCGGTCGGACATTCGGCTCCTAGTTTCGCTTTGCGCGCCACTGATCCTGTTGCCCCTTCAGGCTGCACCAAGTATGGAATGGCATAGCGCGAACGGCGGAGGCGGGGTGGAATATCGCTGGAGCATCGGCCTTTGGCACGTATGCCATACCGAGTTCCGTGATCCGGCTATTGCCGGCACGTCCCGGATCGCGGAGGTCAGCGGCGTCATCGATTATGACCGCACCACGCTCAATGGGATCGAGCGTAATACATTTCAGAACTTCAATTTGAGGATCTACGGGTCCGGAACCTCGGTTGGCCCGGATGTCGGCTGCGAACAAATCAATGATGTCGCGATTCGCGAGACGAAACGATTTTCCCCACCGCTCTAGGTTCAGCTCACTCTAGGCCGCAGATGATTTGAAATGTGGTGTTTGGGTAAGTCCTGGATTGTCGGCTACTCTTCCCTAATTGCGTTAAATCCGAGTGCGCCGTCACTCGGAAGGGATCCCTTATATCTGATACTGACCCGAGTCCATTCCATTTATTCCGCCTTCGCTCCGGTTCCTTCGGGGGATCCGCCTATTGGAAGTGGATTCAGTGAGACCAAATCAATGCTCTGAAAACCCTTCTGGCAAGATGAAGCGATAGCCGCCGCCCTAATGGCGACGCTTGATATCTCTCCCATCAAGTAGCTACGACTTTAGCGGAGCGAGCACTCGATGCGGTTGACCTCAATGGTCAGAACGTCCAGCAGATATTGGTCTAATGGTCTCGCCGAGTGCCCGGGAACGCTCTCCTTCGCGTCCTGTATGCACCCGCACTGCCCGAAGCCTACGGATTCGGCATACCAGCAGCCGGCCTGCACAGTTGCCGTCAAAGGATCGTCGAAATTGGAGAGATGACTTTTCACGATCGCTTGCCGCAGGTCTTGCGGCGATCCCCAATCCGCAACGATGAGGCCCGCAAGTTCGACATGATCCGCTCCAAAACGGTTGCGCTCGCACTGGATCAGGTCTGCACCGGCGGAGTGCACGTCCTCAATTAGCTGGGGATATTCCTCCGGTGCGTTCTGAAAAAGCGCAAGCTGACCGATGGCGTGAAGCAAGCCAGCTGTGTAGCCGACGTCGAGATGGAGTTCAGCTGTCCCCACGTGATCCGCGATAAGAGCCGTGGCTATGCTGTGCCGCCACCAACTCCGAGTCCAGGCAGCAGTGCTGCGCGGGAAGCCGTGGGAGAGAGCCGCCGTGAGGGCAATGCGGCTGATATTCTTCAACCCAAGTATCGCCATGGCGTGAAGCACGGACTGAACCGGAGCAGCCTGGCGCCCATACATTCCAGAATTCGCCAGCTGCAGAACTTGCCCCGCCAAAACCGGATCTGCCGAGAACAGCTTGGCGACTTCCTTGAACGATACGTTCTCATCATTTACCATCGCCATGAGCTTGATGGCGATGGGCGAAAACGAGGGCAAACGCTTGACCAGATGGCGTGCGCGACCGCCAGTAT
>JBDTTL010000493.1:0-2605 GCA_039930665.1 Acidobacteriota bacterium | reverse complement strand
CAACCTATTCACGACCACGTTTCTGGCCATTTTTCTGGCGATTCCGCTAACATTGCGGCTGCCGGCGAAAGATGAGCCCGTACGGTTCACTGACGTAACCGCAGCGGCAGGCATCCATTTCGTTCACAATTCGGGGCGCGACGGCAAGAAATGGCTTCCTGAGACAATGGGTTCGGGTGGCGCATTCCTGGACACGAATGGCGACGGCTGGCTCGACATCCTGTTGATCAACGGTAAGGATTGGGCGCCGCGCGGCCGGCGCACCACGGCAGCCCTATACCACAACAATCACAACGGCACGTTTACCGACATCACGCGCGGAAGCGGGCTGGATATCGAGATCTATGGCCTTGGTGTCGCTGTCGGGGATTACGACAACGACGGGCGTGAGGACATCTATATCACCGCGCTGGGCGGCGACCATCTGTTTCGTAACCAGGGCGGCGGACACTTCCGCGATGTAACGCGCGAATCCGGCATCCAAAACGCGAATTTCGGTTCCAGCGCCGCTTGGTTGGATTACGATCGTGACGGCAAACTGGATCTGTTTGTCGCCAACTACGTGCAGTGGTCTGCGAAAGGCGACCTATGGTGCTCGCTCGATGGCTCGAACAAATCTTATTGCACGCCGGAATCGTACAAGGGCAACTCGTCAAAACTGTATCGCAACCTCGGCGGGGGTAAGTTTGAGGACGCAACCGAGAAGGTGGGGCTGGCCGATCCTACCAGCAAGTCGCTGGGCGTGGCGGTCTTCGATTACAACAATGACGGCTGGCCGGATCTATTCATCTCCAACGACACGCAGCCGAACAAGCTCTACCGTAATCTCAAGAATGGGCGTTTTCAGGAAGAGGGTTTGGCGTCCGGTGTGGCTTTCGGCGAGGACGGGGTGGCGCGCGGAGCCATGGGGGTGGACGCGGCCGATTACGACCGCTCGGGAAGGGCCCATCTGATTGTCGGCAACTTCTCAAACCAGATGCTGGGGCTTTATCATAACGAAGGCAACGGGCTTTTCGTGGATGAGGCGCCGCGCTCGACCGTAGGGCGCGCCAGCCTCCTGACCTTGACGTTCGGCCTGTTTTTCTTTGATTACGATCTGGACGGCTATCCCGATATTCTCGCCGCCAACGGGCACATCGAAGAGCAGATCGGACGAATTCAGCCGAAAATTCAATATGCGGAGACGCCGCTCCTGCTGCGTAATCAGGGGCACGGAAAGTTTGAGCAGGTGAACGCCTTCACGCGCCCCATGGTAGCGCGCGGAGCGGCCTACGGCGATTTCGACCACGACGGCGATCTGGACGTGTTGCTCACTACCAACAACGGCCCAGCATATCTGTATCGCAATGATGGCGGGAACCGCAACCACTGGCTCCAACTGAAGCTCATCGGCACCAAGAGTAATCGCAGTGCGATCGGCGCCGTAGCACGCCTCACGAGTGCGGGCGGTACTCAGTGGCAGACGGTTCACAGCGGATCGAGCTACTGCTCCGCCAGCGATCTGACGCTGACCTTCGGGTTGGGGAAAGATGCGGCGGCAGCGGTGGTCGAGATCGCATGGCCCAGTGGAGCGCGACAAAAACTCACCAATGTGGCGGCCGACAAGCGCCTGGTGCTCCGGGAGCCATGATCGGGATATTGGAGCTCTCGGGTACGGCTCAGGGGCGGCTCATTCGCGAGGGATCCATCTCATCGGTGGAGTTAATCGAAGCCCACTTGCAGCGCATTGAGGAAGTGAATCCGGCGCTGAACGCGGCGATTGAGGTACTGCGAGATCCTGCTCGCCAGGCAGCGCAAAAAGCGGACCGGCGGCGGGCAGATGGTGCACTATTGGGCCCGCTCGATGGAGTTCCGTTTTCAATCAAAGATTCCATCGAAGTCGCCGGAACGGTCTGCACCGCCGGAACCCTTGGTCTTCGCAACGCGCCTCCCTCGCAAAGTGACGCTACTTTGGTGTCGCGCCTGCGAGCCGCGGGAGCGATTCCTCTTGCCCGGACCAATCTTCCGGATCTTCTCTTCGCGTTCGAGAGCGATAACCTCATCCACGGCCGAACCAATAATCCCTACGATCATTCGCGCACTTCCGGCGGATCGAGCGGCGGCGAAGCGGCATTGATCGCCGCCTGCGGATCGCCTTTCGGGCTGGGCAGTGACGCGGCCGGAAGCGTTCGCCTGCCGGCGCATTTTTGCGGGATAGCGAGTATCAAACCCACCTCAGGCCGGCTGCCGCGTACGGGCCATATACCTCCTGCTGGCGGCTGGCTCGAAACCCTGTGGCAAATCGGTCCCATGGCGCGGCGGGTCGAGGATCTTTGGACACTCATGCCAATCCTGACGGGCTGCGACGCGCAGGACCACACTTGCGTAGAGATGCCTTACGGGAATCCCCGCGAAATCGAGCTCCACGGGCTGCGAGTGGCCTTCTTCACTGCAAACGGCATCGCCGAGGTAGATGTAGAAACCAGCGCCACGGTACAACAGGCGGCGCGGGCGCTATGCGCGGACGGCTTGCGAGTGGAGGAGCGGAGGCCCCCGGGAATTGAGCAAAGTTATGAGCTGGAGATGAAATTGCTTGGCCCGGACGGCGGAGATGGATTGCGGCAAT
>JBDTTL010000492.1:0-2607 GCA_039930665.1 Acidobacteriota bacterium | reverse complement strand
CGGTTGCCGGCGATGCCGATGAAGACGATGCTGTCATCGAAGCATTCCAGGAGGTCTCTGCTTCTCACCGCGAATTGCTGCTGATCCTGGCGCCGCGCAAGCCGGAGCGGTTCGATATCGTCGCCGAAAAGCTTTCGCGCGCGGGTGTCGCATTCACGAGGCGCGCTTCCCTCAAGCCCTTGGCGCTCCCCGGAGTTCTGCTGGTCGATACCATCGGCGAACTGGCCGCTTTGTTTGAAGTCGCCGATGTCGTCTTTATGGGCGGAACGCTCGCGATGCGCGGTGGCCACAACATCCTGGAGCCCGCCTATTTCGGAAAACCCATCATCGTCGGACCGCACATGGAAAACTTCGCGGCTATCGCGGAGGAGTTTCACCGTGCGCGAGCCCTCACCCTCATTCAGCACTCAAGTGAACTGGCGGGCGCCGTCGTCCAACTTTTGGCGGACGGCGCCACGATAGGCCTTTGCGCGCGCGGGCTGGCGCATGCTAAACGAGGCGTGACGACGCGCATCGTCGATGACATTTGGGAAAGCTTTTCGGCAGGCGTTCCAAGCCCGCTCCCCAAGCTTCCGGCGCGGATCGTCCTTACGCCTCTCTCCTGGATCTGGCGCGCGGGACACCGAATCAACGTGGCGCTGAGTCTCAAAGCGCAGCGGTCGCTCGAGACTCCCGTCATCAGTATCGGTGGACTTACGATGGGTGGTGTCGGAAAGTCGCCCATGGTGGCGCATCTGGCGTCGCGCCTGCACGAAGCGGGCTGCAACCCGGCAATCCTCACTCGCGGCTACAAACGCACCTCTGCCGAACCCATCGTTCTGATCCCCCGCGGCGAGAGCGCCAGCTTAGCCCTGACCGGCGACGAGGCCCAGATGTTCCTGCGCGCCGGAGACGCTCACGTCGGAATCGGGCGTAATCGATATGACGTCGGCCTGCAGATGGAACAACGCTTCGCGCCCGGCCTATTTCTGCTAGACGACGGTTTTCAGCACCTCCGGCTTCGCCGCCAGCATGACATCGTCCTGATCGATGGACTGAATCCCTTTGGCGGCGGCGTGTTTCCGTTAGGGCGCAGCCGCGAACCTGCGCATGGTCTCGCGCGCGCAGGCGCCCTGGTCGTGACGCGGGCTGAGCCCGGCCAGCACAACACGGGCCTGGAGCGCCAACTACGCCGTTATAGCGCCGCGCCTATCTTCCGCTGCCGGGTGACGCCCCGCGAATGGGTGGATATGGACTCCACCCTCAGCGTTCCGGTCGAACAAGCGCCATTCCTAAAAGTGGCAGCCTTTTGCGGCTTAGGCAATCCGCGTTCGTTTTGGAGTACTCTCGAAGAATTGAAATTGGACCTGGTGTTTCACTGGGCCTTCGGCGATCATCATTCCTATCGCCCCGGCGAGCTGCAACGTTTGCTGGCGCAAGCCCGGACCTGCGGCGCGGAAGCTCTGGTGACCACCGAGAAGGACGCACTGAACCTGTGCGCTGGAGCCACGGCGATCGTGTCGCCCCTGAAATTGTATTGGTTGAAGATCGGCATCGAGATTGAGAAAGAAGAAGAATTATTGCAACAGATACTTCAGCCTTTGGAACAGATACCTCGATGAGGACCGCAATTTTCGGAGGTACCTTCGATCCCGTTCACTCCGCCCATCTTGAAGTGGCACGCCTTGCAGCGGACCAGTACCTGCTCGATCGCGTGCTGTTCATCCCCGCCGGCAATCCACCGCACAAGCACGCCGATGCGTCCTTCGAGCACCGCTATCGCATGGTGGAACTGGCATGTTCGGCGGATTCGCGTTTTATCGCTTCGCGACTCGAAGAAGGAACCGCCAAGAGCTACTCGATCGACACCATAGAGCGTGTGAGAGCGGCGAGCGCAGTCGACGTCGCCGATAATACGCTTTTCTTCATCATTGGCTCCGATGCATTCGCCGAAATCCAGACGTGGCGCCGCTGGCAGGACGTGATTCGAGCGGTGGAATTTATCGTGGTGGCGCGGCCTGGGCATGAGATTGCCGGTCCGTCCGGCGCGCGCGTCCATCAGCTGGAGAGCGTGGAACTACCGGTCTCCTCTTCCGATATTCGCGATGCGCTGGCGCGGGGAGAAGCGCCACTGGAGTTGCCGTCTGCCGTCGCCGACTACATTCGGGATCACGGCCTATACCGGCCGCTTGACTAGACGTGCACCCGGGAGCCTGGAGATGTCAGTCGCCGGTCCGCGACTACGGTGACTTGGCGGTCTTTCGGGAGACGCACGACGTCCATCACAAAGTTGCGTCGGCCTAGGACGGGAGCGGCGAATCGCCTCTACCTTCGCTTGCCGCTCCTTCACATATTGCAGGTTGATTGAAGTCACTACTGAAATGCTCGCGGCGAGCAGTTCCTCCACATCTTGCCAACGTTCCGGGTGCTTGCTGACGGGAGGATTGCGATATGCCAAGCCGTCGATGAGGCAGACCTGTGGTTGCCTGCGCAAGACCCGCTCGACATCGTTGGCGGAGTTTCCATCCACGACCCGCAGCAGTTCTTCGACCACCGCAGGCTCCGTCGACTGTGTGGCTGCCACCACTTACATCCCCACCTCGAGATCTGCGCCGCCGGCCTTCGTCG
>JBDTTL010000491.1:0-2621 GCA_039930665.1 Acidobacteriota bacterium | reverse complement strand
CATAGCGCGGAACGGCGGCGGAGTCTCCTAACGCATCCCGAATCTTGTTAACCGCTGTGTTGAGGCCGTGATCAAAGTCCACGAAAGTCTCAGCGCCCCAGAGCCGCTCGCGCATCTCTTCGCGTGTCACGATTCCCGACGGCCTCTCCAGAAGCAGCAAGAGAACCTTGAAAGGCTGCGTGTGAAGCTTGATGCGGACCCCATGTTTGCGCAGCTCTCCTGCTGATTCGTTTGCTTCGAACACTCCGAATCGGAATACTCGGCCTGCATTCTCCCCGGGCATGAGCAGTTTCCAGTTTAACTTTCAACTTGAATGAGCCCGTCTTCGCTTAGAAATCTCTCCGTGCTATGTCGCCCATCGTATTGGATACCGGCAGCTAACCCTCCGTCATACAGCGATTTACGCCGCGAGACTCAAAAGAGACAGTTTTGAGTTGCGGTACATTGCCCTTTTCGCCAGGGTAGCCGCATCATAGGACTTACGAGGTGACTGGATGCAAAACAAAATCACGGCAATGATCCTGCTTGTAGCTGTGAATTGCATGGGGGCCCGCTTGAACCTATCCGCTGAACGAGCATTCGCGATCTACGTTGCGGATGTCGAGACGAGGCTCGCAAGACAGCATGCCAAGCCTGAGACCTACCTCGCGGTACCTGCCGGTGAGGCCGGCGACCAGGGCATTCGAGTAGAAGCGGTAAACCGTGGGTCTCGGCAGTTGCCCGGAGCGCTCCTGCATCATTGGCGCGGCTCGACTTTTGTTCCCAATGCCACACCCGCGGACATGCTCGCAGTCCTGCGGGACTTCGGTCATTTTCCCCGTTACTATGCGCCGGAGGTGGTTTCGGCCCGTGCGCTGGCAGATAACGGAGAGACGGCGACTCTCGCAGTTCGCTTCAGAGAACGGCGGGTGCTCACGATTGTCCTGGATGGCGAATACCAGGTTGAAACTGAACATTCCGGCAATGACCGAGGCTACAGCGTTTCGCGCAGCTTGCATTTTTGGCAAGTCGACAATACCGGGACGATCCGTGAGCGCCGCCGCCCCGAGGGCCAGGACGATGGGTTCCTCTGGCGTCTCAATTCGTACTGGAGCTTCACTCGCATACGCGGCGGATTGCAGATCGAGTGCGAGGCAGTATCGCTTACGCGCGACGTCCCGGTTGGGCTGGGGTGGCTGATCACACCGATCATCAGCGATTATCCGCGGGAAGCGTTGGAATTCACTTTGAGAGCGACCAGGAACGCATTGACTGAACATGCCGCACGGGGGGCAGATTAATGAGCACTGCAGCGGTTCAAGGCGGCGGGCGTAGCGGATTTGTCAGCGCCGTGCGAGTGCATAACGCTCTCACCGCAAGAATAGAGAAGCGCGTCCTGACGTGGATGGCGGAGAGAATGCCGCGAGCGATCGGCCCGGACCATCTGACCGTATTAGCTCTTGCCGCCCAGATACTCGCGGGTGCCGCCTATGCTTTGTCGTCGCGAGACGGACGATTTCTGTGGTTAGTGAACTGCTTCCTGGCACTCAACTGGTTTGGCGACAGCCTGGACGGAACTTTGGCGCGGGTTCGCCACCAGCAGCGTCCGCGCTACGGCTTCTATGTGGATCACATCGCCGACACGATCGGCGCGTTCGCCCTCATGGTTGGGCTCGGCTGCTCCGGCTACCTTCATTGGGAGATCGCCGCCGGGATGCTGGTGTGCTTCTACGCCCTCTCAATCGAGAGTTATCTTGCGACGTACACCACCGGACGCTTTCATCTTTCGCACGGCCTCTTCGGCCCAACTGAAATTCGGATCCTGCTGGCCGCCGGCAACCTCGCTGTACGCACACATCCGTTTGCTGATATCGCGGGCCTCCACTTTCTCTGGTTTGATTTCGGAGGCGCAGTGGCGATAGCAGGAATGGCGGCGATGGTTTTATCCGCCGCACTACGTCAAACTATCGTCCTCTACAAGGAAGAATCGCTATCATGAAGAGCCTTCGGCGGCGCTTCGGTCGATTCAGCCTGGTGGGATTTATGGGCGCGGCACTGCAATTGACGCTGCTGTCTCTGCTGACGACGCGCCTCGGCGTCCTCAATATTGTGGCAACGCCGGTCGCCGTTGAGATCGCCATTTTGCATAATTTCATCTGGCATGAACGATTTACCTGGAGTCATCGCAGTCCCCTGAACTCACGGCAAATAACCATGCGACTGTGGCGCTTTCACGCCGGTAATGGTCTGGTCTCGCTGGCCGGCAACACGATCCTGATATATTGCCTGGCGGAAAAGCTCAAACTTCCAGCGCTGCCCGCTGCCATGGGAGCAATCGCCGTCTGCTCGGTGGCGAATTTCCTGCTTGCGGATCTTTGGGTATACCGGCGCGTACCCTAGGCTTTCAGGCCAGGCTTCCCGGATGCTTCAGGTACCGCTCGATGAGCGCATCCGCCGCCCAGGTGGTGGTGGCCAAAATGGTCAGCGTGGGATTGTGCGATGCGTTCTGCGGCATGCACGAAGCGCCCAACACCCACAAGTTCTGCACGTCCCAGTGCTGCTGATAGCGATTGATCACACTCGATTCAGGGGACAGGCCCATAACCGCGCCGCCCTGAATGTGTGTGCTCTGGTAATTGGTG
>JBDTTL010000490.1:0-2624 GCA_039930665.1 Acidobacteriota bacterium | reverse complement strand
GGAACCACGCCGCATTTCGGGCAGTGGATCATTGGAATCGGCGTGCCCCAATAGCGCTGGCGTGAGATGCCCCAGTCCTTGATGCGATAGGTGATGGCCGCCTTGCCGAAGCCCTTTTCCTCGGCGTAGGCGTTCATCTTGCTGCGAGCTCCCGCGCTCGGGAGCCCCGACCATTCACCCGTGTTCTCGGTGATGCCGTAGTCGGTGAAAGCTGCCAGAGGGTTCGCGTCCAGTACGCCGTCCACCGGTCGAATTACCGGTCGAATCGGAATCCCGAAGGTCTTCGCGAAATCGAAATCGCGCTCGTCATGCGCGGGTACCGCCATGATCGCCCCGGTCCCGTAGTCGATCAGCACGAAGTTGCCGATCCAAATGGGAATCTTCTCGCCGCTATACGGATTGATCGCGTAATGTCCCGTGAAAGCGCCATCCTTGATGATGTCGCCGGGACCCATCTGCTTGCGCGCATCGATCATCTGCCGAGCCTTGGCGCGGCCCGCGTCATCGAGCAGCTTCTGCGTCAATGGGTGCTCTGGCGCCAGGATCAAACAGGTAGCGCCAAAGATAGTATCCACGCGCGTAGTGAACACGCGAATCTTCTCGCCGCCGCCTTCGAGCGCAAAGTCGATCTCCGATCCCTCCGAGCGCCCAATCCAGTTGCGCTGCATGGAAAGCACGCGCTCAGGCCATCCGCCTTCGAGCTTGTCGTAGGTGTCTCGCAGTAGTTCGTCAGCGTAATCGGTGATCTTCCAGAACCATTGCTCCAGCGCACGCTGCTCGACAGGCGTGGTTTCGTGGCGCCAGCAGCAGCCATTCACAACCTGCTCGTTGGCGAGCACCGTGGCGCATTCCGGGCACCAGTTGACCATTGCCTTCTTGCGATACGCCAGTCCGCGCTCGAACATCTTCAGAAAAAACCACTGATTCCACTTGTAATATTCCGGCTCGCAGGTAGCGATCTCCAGATTCCAGTCATAGGCGAAGCCCATGCGATGCATCTGCCGCTTCATCTCGGCGATGTTGGAGACCGTCCAGTCGCGCGGATGCATGCCGCGCTTGATGGCGGCGTTTTCGGCGGGCAAACCGAACGCATCCCAGCCCATCGGGTGCTGAACGTTGTAACCGCGCATCCACATATACCGAGCCAGCGCATCGCCGATCGAATAATTCCGCACGTGTCCCATGTGCAGGCGGCCGCTGGGGTAGGGCAGCATCTCGACGACGTAATATTTGGGCGCGCTCGAATGCGCGTCCGCCGCATAAAGCGTAGGATCGCTATTCCAGCGCTGCTCCCACTTCAATTCGATCTGGTTGTGGTCGTACTGGTTTTTGTCGTGTTGGTTTTGATCGTGCTGGGTTTGGTCGTACTGGTTTTGATCGTGCGAGTTTTCAGGCATAGGGTCTTCAGTGTGTCCAGATTGCGCTGTTCGTCGCCGTCCTGATCCACCGGCGTCTCAAGAATAAAAGCTTTGGAACGAAGCTGCGGGTGGGTGAGAATGCGACGAAACCCGTCTAAACCAATATAACCTTCGCCGATGTGCTGATGCCGGTCGATGTGCGAATCGAGCGCCCCCCTGGAATCGTTGGCGTGAATCACGTGCACATTGTCAAGCCCCAGGATGCGCTCCGCCTCTTCGACGATCCTCTTCAGGCCGGCCGCGCTCGCAACATCGTGGCCGGACGCCAGCAGATGGCAGGTATCCAGGCAGAAGCCCACTGGCAGATCGGTCATTTGCGGCGCGAATTCGCGGATCGCCGCCAGTTCTTCGAAGCGCCCGCCAATCTGCGCGCCCGCGCCCACCGTGCACTCGGCCAGCAGCATCAGCTTGCCAAACTTCAACCCGCCGGCCGCCTGCGCGATACCTTCCAGGAATTTGAAAATTCCCTGCTCCACCGTTTGCCCCTTGTAGTTGCCCGGATGCGCCACCAGAAACTCCGCGCCAATGGCGATCGCACGCTCCAGTTCACCGCGGAATGCTGCCACAGACTTAGCCCAGACGACTTCGTCCGCGGCAGCGAGGTTGATCAAATAATTGTCGTGAATCACCAGCGGCGTCAGATCGTACTTGTCGCGCGCCCGTTTCAACAGCGCAATCGACGCGGCGCTCGGCGAAGACGCTTTCCACTGACGCGGGCTCGCCGAAAAAATCTGAAACGTATTGGCGCCCAGCTCCGCCGCCCGCAGCGCGGCGCCTTCGAGCGATTTCGCGATAGAGGTATGCAGTCCCAGGCGCATGAGATTCCTTCATAATAGAAGGAAGGTGTTCCTTCGCGCCGCAGCTTTCCTCTTGCTGGCCTCCGCGGTTGCCTCCGCAGCAGACCGGCTGTATCTCAAGGACGGCACCTACCAGCTCACCAATCAGTACGAAGTGAAAACCGATCGTGTGCGCTACTACAGCACGGAGCGCAGCGAGTGGGAAGAAATTCCGCTCGAAATGGTGGACCTGGACCGTACCAAGGGCGAGTTGGCGGAGCACCAAGCCGAAGTCGCCGCCGACACCAAGGCCGAAGCCGAGGAACACGCGGCCCTGAAGCTGGAGCAAAAGCAGATCGCCGCCGTCCCCACCCAGCCCGGCGCCTACTATATTCGTGGCGACGCGACGGAGCCCTTGAAGCAGGCGGAA
>JBDTTL010000489.1:0-2626 GCA_039930665.1 Acidobacteriota bacterium | reverse complement strand
GCAGCTCATCGACCCGAAGTCCCGTATCCATCGCGGCAAGGATAAGAACGTGAAGCCGTTGCCCCGAACGTTTGACGGGCTTCCAGTGTATAAATTTTCCGATATGCGCCGCCGTAAAAGTCGCTAAAATTTTCTGCTCGTTACTTTAACAACTCAATACGCGGTTTCTCTTTTAGCCCTCCTTCCTTCCACAGCCAGATGCCGTACGCACGAATGCCAGTGAGCCAAGAGTTGATGGAAACAGGCTTCACGCCACGCGCTAAGTGAAACTTGACGCCTTCCATGGCAGACTGCCGGAACACTTGTGGAGAGTCAGTTTTTAGGTAAGGACCGAACGCCCGCCAGATGTCCTTGTACCACGCCAAGGTTTTTGGGGAGACGTTGCGGATGTATTTGCGGTCGGAAATGTAATCGTCAAAGGTCATGACCAGCACCTCAAACCTGCTACTGGTCACTGGTCAGAATTTCGGAACCTGATGAAACAAAAAGGATTGGTCGGGGCGCAGAGATTTGAACTCTGGACCTCCTGGTCCCGAACCAGGCGCTCTACCAGGCTGAGCCACGCCCCGAAGAATGTGGTTTGGCAGCAGGGACCAAGGATTAGAGCCTCTGGTCACATGGAAACTACTGCTAACTCGACTCTGAGTATACCATCGTTCTCCCTACATTTAAGATCGGAAGTACGTCTCGCCCAATACTCATCGCTTATACGTGCAGCGGTTAAATCATATGAAGCGTTGTGAATGCGCCGGGCAACACCTGACTGCGCTGCTTCAGATGCGAAGCCCAATTCCCGCGTACCGACTTGCAGCGGTCAAGTCACACTCACTTTACCGTCCGTTGTCGCGAATGGAATTTCATTTCCATTCGAGTCCAGCAAACTCACGCTCGATGTAGGAATCGAAAGAAAGCAGGTTCCGGGTCCGATGGCATTGAAGTAGAGCTTCAAAAGCGCTCCGCCGAAATTCAGACCCACGTTGTCGCGTGCGACACCACTGATCGACCCACCAATATTATCGATTGTCCCGGTTCCGCTGCTTGTCGCCACCGCAGAGAGAACACTGGGTGTAAAATCGACATCAAACCCATAAGACTTGAGAGTCGTCGCCAGACCGGAAATGGTCACCTCTACTTCCACCGGTTTTCCGAAAGCTTCATTGTCATTTGGGTTTCCGATGGTAAGTGTAGCCGAGGCTGAAGGGTCCACGGGCTTAGATTAACAGGCGCGCCCAAGCAGAGGCGAATTTTCCATTTTTTATTTTTCGGATCTGCCGCTAGCCACCTAGCCCTGCCTCTACAGTTCGGGACTCCTACTTCGGTTTGGGCTACCCCAGACTGCCTTTAGGTGGCTTGGCTTCGGCACGCTTGACCTTCCTCGAAGCTCCGGCGCGTGTTGGCAAACGCGCGGGCCTGACAGGCTTGCCTTCGGCATGTTCTCATGAACCTTATGGAGCAAAAGGTCACGCCCCCATTCACGCTAGATGGCAAGGCTGCGCTGGTTACCGGTTCGGGACGGGGCATCGGGCGCGCCGTGGCCCGCAAGCTCGCTGAATGCGGGGCGTCGGTGATGCTCACCGATATTGACCAAGCCCCGCTGGAGGAAGCTGCGGTGGAAGCAGGCGCGCGTGCGAGATGGCTGGTTGGCGATCTAACTTCACCCGACTTCCCGCAGCAACTGGTCGACGCCACCGTCGCCGCCTTCGGCTCGCTGGATATCATCGTCAACAATGCCGGCTACGTGTGGGACAACGTCATTCAAAAGATGACGGACGAACAGTTCCAGGCCATGCTGAATATTCATCTGGTGGCTCCGTTCCGCGTCCTGCGCGCAGCCTCTCACTTCCTCCGCGAGGCTGCCAAACGCGAGGCCGCCGAGGGTCGCCGCGTCATGCGCAAGGTAGTGAACATCACTTCCATCTCGGGTGTCGACGGCATTGCCGGGCAGGCCGGCTACGGAGCGGGGAAGTCCGGTATCAACGGCCTTACCAAGGTCTTGGCGAAGGAGTGGGGGCGCTATCAAGTCAACGTGAATTCGGTGGGCTTTGGGTTGATCGATACGCGCCTGATCCAGCCGATTGACAAGAACGCGCCACCCACTATCGACATGGGAGGCCGCCAGATTCCCGTGGGTGCGCCACCCGCATTTCTCGAATCGGCGAAGGCGGCGTGTCCGCTCGGCCGGCTCGGCACTACGGACGAAGCAGCCGGCGCCGTCCTGTTCTTCTGCTCGCCGCTGTCGGACTACGTCTCAGGCGAAATTCTGATCGTTAGCGGCGGCGCGCGCGGCTAGCGGCGCGACTGACGAAACGGCTCACAAAACGGTTGTTCTTGATGAAGAACCGTAGCGGCAACTCGGCAGCCTGGCTGATTCCGACGCGCGGCGAAATTCCAATCTCAAATGGCTCCGGATGAGGAGGTGCGTGAAGTGTGATTGGCCCCCGCGTCAGGTCCGACCCATAGTGATCGAGCGTAATGCCCATGGCGCGCGTGAGTTTGCCTGGACCGTTGCAGTCTGCCTGACCCGTGAGCGGTTCCAGCGCCCGCACGAGCACACAGCCCGCCACGCCTTCCGTTTCCGCCACGATATTCAGGCAGTAGTGCATGCCGTAAATCAGATAAACGTAAG
>JBDTTL010000488.1:0-2657 GCA_039930665.1 Acidobacteriota bacterium | reverse complement strand
ACGCCCCAGGCCCCCGGTCACAAGCCCATTTATACTATCGCCTCAATCTCTTCAACACTTTCCTCGTAGACTCGCCCATCGCGATGCTACTGTGTGGGTGAACAGGCTGCTTGTTCGCCGAATGGCAGCCGACGGACCATCATGCGGGCCCACTGCAGGGGGTTGAAACCCGATCACATGGTACAACGTGGCAGGCGGGACCGCCCCAGGTCCTTAAATAGGGGCTCTGACTTCCCCCTTCGGGGGTAAAAGAATCGCGATTCCGAAGTGCAGCGCGTCAGGATTTGGGAATGGAAGTTTCCCGGCGCTGAAAGCAGCGTAATGAACATGGCGGCGACCAGGCCGCCGATTTGCACGTAACACGTGTGTTTCCCACAGCGGTCCTCCACGGCATGGCGAGAGGCGTCGGCGTAATCATCACGGGGCGAAGCCTCGCCTATTTTCGACGAGGATCGCCTTACTCGTGTGGAGAGGGTGCGCGACATAAAAGTGGAGATTAGGCGGCAGAGCGCGACTCCCAGTAATCCTCAAAGCGGCGATTGAGGTGACAGCAACGGAGGGCTAGGATAGCGTTGGCTCCGCGAACCGTCCAGAACATGCCAGACTGCTTGAGGCGGGAGCCGATCACGGTCTTGCACCCGGCCTCGATGACGCCCGAGCCAACGAACAGGTGTTGCTCGCGGAACTTGGGGTATCGCATGCGCTCTGCGTTGGTGGCGAAATAATCTGCCGCGGTGCGGAGCTTCTCGGCCAGTTCCACGTTTGGAGTTTCGATGGCGCGCAAGGCGGCCACCAGTTTCTCAATCTTGCCCTTGTCGAGCAGGCGTTTCTGGTGGAGTCTGATCCAGACTTTCTGACGGGTGGCGTCTTGGGGATGCAGCATGCGAGCCAAGTCCCACAGGTGCTGGCGTGCGTGATAGAGATCAACAATCTGGACGGCCCCGGGGAAGTGTTGTTCGGCCAGATTCCAGATCCACTCGGCGCCATCGCCGATCACAACCTTTTTGTGGGCTCGGCTCCACCCGCGTTTCCAGCCTTCGACGTACAGGCGCTTGCCAAACTCCTCGGCGGTCTCGATCGCCCCCGCGTAGGTAGTGGAATCAGGATCGCGGAGCGCGTAGCCCTCCTGGTCCCAAGTGGTTTGGGTGAACACACATCCCAGCTTGGCTTCGCGGGTGTGCGCGGGCTGGGCGTCGCGCTTGCCCTTGCGACCCACCGTTTCTTTCTTCACCACCGGAACTCCGGTCCCGTCCATTTGCACATACAGGACGGGAACCGGCTCGCCCAGGACGATCGGCAGATCCAACTGCACCGCCCGCTGAATCTCCTGCTGCTCACCCTGAGCGATATCGTCTCCGATGGCCTCGGCCACACGCTCCACTGACTTGGCTGTCACCTCCAGCCCGGCGAGGACCTTCATCTGCTCGCGACCGTGATCGAACGGCGCTTGCTGGCCCACCAACGCCTGCATGCGGCGCACGCCGGGCGAGAACTTGGTGTGGTGAATGTCCAGTTCTTGATCGGCCGGGAACTGCCCTTGCTGGCAGTACGAACAAAGATAGTAGGCCCGCGAAACACGGGCTGGGCCGAGCGCTGTCAGGATCGACTTGGAGCGCTGCTCGCGGTAACGTGCCTGGTGTCCACAGGGACACGGAACACTTCGATGATGCTGGTCCGGGACGGCGCTTTCGAGCAGTCGCGTCAAGACGAGTGCACCAGCCCGATGGACACCGGCGCGCAGCGCAGTCTCTACCGCTTCCAAGTTGATCCAGCCGGTTTGCCGGCGTTCGGCGAAGACGCGGCACACCAGAGCCGCTACTTCGCGCGCGACCTCGGCCTGGATCGCCTGCGCCGTTTTTTTTCCTCCGGCGTGAGCGTGTCCGCGACCGGCCGCAACGCACAGATCTTTTCGCTGACCCCGACGATCTGATCGCAGATTTCCTGAAAACGGTGAAACGCCGCCACCTCTTGCTGGGCTTTGCGTAGCGCCACTGGCGAAGGGAACGTCTCGGTGACGGTTTTACCTCGGACCTTGCGCGTGAGCCGGAACGAGGGCCCGTGGCCGGGATCCTCGCGCTTGGCGCAGTGACAGGTTGCTTTGCCGCACTTGCCGGAGGTCGTCGTAATCGATCCACGGCGAAGGTCCCCCACGGAAATCAACTGGCGGAACAGGTCGGATCGGTGGGCCTCCAACTGAGGCAGAGAATCGGGCATGGCTAGCTAGCCTCCTTCTCTTAGCGTATCTAAACGCTAAGAACAATGCCACATGAAAATGAACCGACCGATTCTCCACTTCTATGTCGCGCACCCGGTTGAGTTAGACGGTTTCCTAAATTGTGCAGACAAGTGTACGATGAAGGTTTCGGACAAATCTTAATGGACCAGAAAGCCACAGGCCGAGCCTCCGCTACTCTCGACACCGAGGACCATCTCCTCGTCTACGGCCTCAATGGAAGTTGTGACGTGATGCCGTTCGGAGCGAGTGGAAACGTCTCGGCCGGCCGCGCCGCCTCGAACACTCTCTCCTATCCGGACGATCAGGGCTTATCGAGACAGCACTTCGTCATCGAGCGCGTCGGTTTGAACGCCGTCCTGCGCGATCTCGGCAGCAAGAACGGCACCGAGCTGAACGGACAGCGCATCACGGGACCTACCCC
>JBDTTL010000487.1:0-2673 GCA_039930665.1 Acidobacteriota bacterium | reverse complement strand
TCCTGGTGAGCGGCGGCGTGCGCTACAACCGCGAACTTCTCGAGTTAGAGCCGGGGGGCAACATCCGCCGGCCGGTCGGGCCAGAAGGCTTCTTCGACATCGGAATTCAGATTCCGATCTTTAACCGGAATCAGGGTGCCGTCGCGGCGGCCAAAGCTGAAACCGAACGGGCCCGCCTGGAAGTCGATCGCACCAAGCTCGCGCTAAAAGCTAGATTGGCGACAGTGTATCGGGAATACCAGGATGCAATGGCGACGACAGAGCGCTACCGGACTCGAATGATTCCAAAGGCGCAGCAAGCCTACGACCTCTACCTGAATAGCTTCCGGGGGATGGCAGCTGCTTATCCGCAAGTGCTCATCAGCCAAAGGAACCTTTTCCAACTTCAGGAAGATTACGTTACTGCTCTCGTTGCCGCATGGCAACGCGCCGTCGAGATCCAGGGGCTGCTGTTGACAGGAGGCGTGGAACTGACAACGGACAATGCGGCGATGGCGGCCCCCATTACGCGAAGTGGATCGTCGAATGGTGGACCGGAGCAGAACTAGGAGATCCCAATGAAACGTCCAGAAGCTTACCTCTTTAATCGACCGGCATTTCTCTTCCTCGCTGTGGCCGTGTCAGGATTTGGCCAGACATTGAAGGTGGAGCCGATTGCGAACCCTGCCGCTGCGGGAAGTTTGGAGGCACACTGGGGCACGGCGCAGGACGGCAGCCCGTTACTGAGCTGGATTGAACCACTGAAGGATTCCTACGCGCTGCGCTACGCCATTCGCCGTGGCGGGCGGTGGTCTGATCCGCACACGATCGTAGCAAACCGCCATTTCTTCCGGCAGCCAGCGGAGTCGCCTTCAGTGATTTCCTTTCTCGGTGGAGGATTACTGGCTGAGTGGGTCGAGATACCCGAAGGGTCAAGCGAAGCCGAGTACGTCTATGTTTCAGCCTCGGCAGACGGCGTTCAATGGACAGCGCCCGTGATGGCGAATAAGGATCGCAGCCTTGTTCAACATGCTCTGGTGTCGATGGTTGCGAGCGGCGATCGCGAAGCTTCCCTGGTTTGGCTGGAGGCGCTTAAGGGTGAGGATGCCCCGTCCAATTTGAAGAGAACTGTTGTCAGCAGCGACGGAAAGGTTCTAAAGGAAGAAAGCCTGGATCCGGATGTTTGTACTTGTTGTCCCACGAGCATTGTGAAAACATCCCGCGGGTTGCTGGTCGCGTACCGCGACCATACCTCCCAGGATATTCGCGACATCGCGTTGGTTCGTTTTGAGAACGGTCGCTGGACGCCTTCGAAAATCCTGAATGCAGACAAGTGGCAGATCAATGCCTGCCCCGTTAACGGCGCCTCCGCTGCGTCAAAGGGCGATCGGGTTGCAATCGCCTGGTATACCGAGGGTGATGATAAACCGCGAGTCCAACTGGTCTTCTCTTCGGACGCAGGGACTACGTTTACAAAACCTATCTTGGTTAACACCGGCGACGCTCTCGGTCATGCCTCCACCGCGCTGAACGACGACGGTGGCGCGTTCGTCTCCTGGATGGAAGAGGGCGACAAGTCGTCCCGCGTTGTGGCGCGCTTCGTTTCGGCCGCTGGCGCGGCTGGACCCGTGGTCCAGATCGCCCAAGGCTCGACACAGAGCCTGGGCTATCCCCGGCTCTTGCACGCCGGCAACGATACATGGATCGCCTGGGGGAACTCGGCGACCACGAAGGTACAAACCGCGAGATTGGTGAAGTGAGTACATCTATGAAACGCAAGCTCGCACTTCTTGGCGCCGTTGTCCTGGTGATTGGCATTGGCGCCTTCGCCTTCCTGAAAATCGCGGCGGGCGGTTTCAGTGCCAAGGCGGAGCCGACTGCCATCGAGAAGTTCGCCGCCCGATCCGCGCGGAGGCTGGCCGCCCCGACCAGCGTTAAGTCCACGCAGAATCCGCAGCCCAACACCGAGGAAGTTCTGTCCGAAGCTCGCGCACACTGGGCCGACCATTGTGCAACCTGCCACGCGAACAACGGCAGCGGGAACACGGAAATGGGCCGCAACCTGTATCCTCGCGCTCCGGACATGCGAAAAGCCGACACTCAAGATCTGAGCGATGGCGAACTGTTTTTCATCATTGAAAATGGCATTCGCTTGACGGGAATGCCCGGTTGGAGCACCGGTTCCGCCAAGTCGGAGGAAGCCTCATGGAAGCTCGTACGCTTCATTCGCCACTTACCACAGGTTTCCGAGGAGGAAGAGCGGGAGATGCAGAAGATGAATCCCAGGACTCCCGCGGAATTGCAGGAAGAACAGGAAGTAGAAGACTTTTTGAAAGGAGGCGACTCACATGCAAAAGAGCATGCGCATTCGCATTGATGGATTACGGAAAGGGGCCGTTGTACTGGCGTTTTTCCTTTTATTGGCAAGCATTCAGACGGCTTTCGGCCACGACGGCGCCGAACACGTGATGGGCACGATCAGCAAGGTTTCCGTCCAAAGCGTCACGGTTAGCACTACTGACAAGAAGGTCGTTCAAGTAGGTCTAAACGCGAAGACCGAATACACCCGTGACGACAAGAAGGTTGCAGCGAGCGATATGAAGGTCGGCGATCGGGTCATGATCGAAGCGAAAGAGGTGAACGAAAAGCTTACTGCCGACAGCGTGAAGCTGGGCGCTATGGCAAGTAAGGCTG
>JBDTTL010000486.1:0-2685 GCA_039930665.1 Acidobacteriota bacterium | reverse complement strand
CGCCGGCGAAAAGCTGACCGGCGAGTTCGCTATCGTCCGCATGAAACGCGGCAAGGGCAACGAGTGGTTGCTCATCAAGAAGAAGGACGCCTCCACGCGCCCCGGTTGGGACCCCGAAGACCATGCCGAAAGCGTCCTCACCGGCCGAACACAGGAAGAAATCGCACGAGGGGTCAAAGCCAAGCCACCTCCCGTCGCCGCTAAAGCCGACGCCAAATCGCACGCGAAGCCGTTGGCTGACATGCCGAAGATCATCACTCCGATGCTGGCGGAACTGGGCAAGGGCGAGCCTGCGGCATCCGACGATTGGGTCTATGAGATTAAGTGGGACGGCGTCCGGGCCATTTGCTTTATCGAGTCCGGTAAGGTAAGAATGGTCTCGCGCAACGGAAATGCGATCGACAAGCAGTATCCCGAGCTTTCGATTCTGCCGCATCACATCCACGCGCGGCAGGCGATTGTGGATGGCGAAATCGCCGCGCTGGATGCGCAGGGCCGCCCCAGCTTTGAGCTTTTGCAGAAGCGCATCAATGTGGCCGAAGCCAGCGCCATCGCGCGGCTGGCACGCAGCCATCCCGTGGTGTTCTACGCCTTCGACCTGCTTTTTCTCGACGGCCGCGATCTGCGCGCCACGCCGCTAATCGAACGAAAGAAGCTGCTGAAAGACGTCCTGGAGCCGAACGAGGTGATTCGTTATTCAGAGCACTTCATCACCAACCCCTCGGAACTGCTGGCGGCGGCGAAACAGCAGGGACTGGAAGGAATTGTCGGCAAGCGCGCGCAGAGCCGGTATGAATCGCGGCGTTCCTCCGACTGGGTGAAATGGAAAGTGGTCGATTCGGCGGACTTCGTAATCTGCGGCTATACCGAAGGCGACCGCAACGGCTTGGGTGCGCTGGTCTTAGGCACGCGTGCGCCCGGCGGCAAGCTTACGTGGGCCGGCAACGTGGGCACAGGTTTCGACGCGGCAATGGTGAAGACGCTGTTCGCGAAACTCGCGCCGCTGGTGACCAAGGAATCGCCGCTTGAGCCGGCGCGCGGCCTTCCGCGTAAGGTGATATGGGCTAAGCCGGAACTGGTCTGCGAGGTGAGATTCGCCAATTGGACCGAGGAAGGCCGTCTCCGGGCTCCCGTATTCCTGGGGCTGCGTGAAGATCTCGATCCACCGCCGGTACGGACGCACGCTGCGCTCCTGGCTGCCGATCTCAAAGAGGCCACGCTCACCATCGACAAGCATCGCCTGAAGTTCACGAATCTCGACAAGCTGTTTTACCCCAAGGACGGCTATCGAAAGCGCGATCTGCTGAACTACTACGATGCCGTCGCGCCGTTTCTACTGCCGCATTTGAAGGATCGGCCGCTTTCGCTCAAGCGCTATCCTAACGGCATCGAAAAGCCCTTCTTCTTTCAGAAGCAGGTGGCCGAGAGCTTCCCCAAGTGGCTGCCCACGGCCGTCGCCGACGACATCGAGTACGCGATCGGCGGCGACCGCGCCGCACTGCTATTCCTGGTGAACCTGGGATGCATCGACCATAATCCCTGGATGAGCCGCGTGGGTTCGCTGGACCACCCCGACTACGTGCTAATCGATCTCGACCCCTACGAATGCAGTTACGACAAAATCGTCGACGCGGCGTTATGGGTGCGCGGCCGACTGGATCGCATCGAACTCTTGAGCTTTCCCAAGACCACCGGCGGCGATGGCATGCACATTTTTGTTCCGCTGGCGCCGCGCTACACCTACGCACAGGTCCGATCCTTCGCCGAGGCCCTGTCCACGCTGGGCGCCGCCGAGCGTCCTGACCTTTTCACCACGCCGCGCACCGTATCGCGCCGTGAGAAAGGCAAGGTCTATTTCGATTGGCAGCAGATCGCCAAGAGTAAAACGATTTCCGCGCCTTACGTGCTGCGTGCTTACCCGGGCGCTCCAGTCGCTACGCCGCTGGCTTGGGACGAGGTCACGCCCCGTCTGCGCCCCGAGCAATTTCACCTGGGCAACGCGTTGGCGCGCTTTGACCGCGTCGGGGATCTGTTCGAGGGCGTCCTTAAGAAGCCGCAGCGGCTGGAACCGGCGATTGAGAAGATGGCCAAAGACGTATAGTGCCTGTAATCTTCCACCCCGGAGGCGACGTCTTACAGAGCGAGGAGCTTAATAAGCGAAATGAAATTAAATCTTTTTTTGGTGCCCGCAGCGATTGCGCTGACGATGAGTGCCGCGCTGCTGGCGCAGCCGCCGGCCGGCATGCGCGACCCGGGTCAGCGTATGGAAAATATGTTGACCAGGTCCTTGAACCTGAACGCGACGCAACAAGGCCAGGTGCACACGATTATGGCGGACGCCCAGGTCCAATCGCAGGGGATGCACGAGCAGTTGAGGCCTTTGCGCACCAGTTTGATCGCCGCGATTAAGGCGAACGATAGCGCCCAGATCGAATCTCTGCAGCAGCAGATCTCGCCGCTCCAGCAGCAATTGGATACCATCCGCTCAAAGGCCGCCGCTCAGATCTACGCGGCCCTCAGTCCTGATCAGCAGGCCAAAGTGGGTGACGCGATCGGCATGCTCATGGGCGGCGGATTCGGCCCCGGCCAAGGAATGCGACGCGGTGGACGGCCGCCGAAACAATAACTGTTCCCCGCTAGCCGCCGCTGGTGGGCCGGAATTTGGTGAGCGCTTTCACTTTCTCC
>JBDTTL010000485.1:0-2695 GCA_039930665.1 Acidobacteriota bacterium | reverse complement strand
CAGAAAGGCCCTCTTCCGGTAGAGCAAGCTATGCAGTACGGTGCGCAAATCGCCGATGCGCTCGAAGCCGCGCACGAAAAAGGAGTCATCCATCGCGATCTGAAGCCCGCGAACATCATGGTTGTGTCCACTGGATCGGTCAAGGTTCTTGATTTTGGCTTGGCGAAGGCAACGCACCAGGCGGCGGCCGCCGATCCTTCTATATCGCGCGCAGGAGCCATCCTGGGAACACCGGCTTACATGAGCCCGGAGCAGGCCTTGGGCAATCCGGTGGATAAGCGCACGGATCTATTCTCGTTCGGAGTGGTCCTCTATGAAATGGTCACGGGAGAGCGTCCGTTCTTGGGAAGCTCACCGATGGCGGTAGCCGACTCGATCCTGCATGCTCAACCGTGCGGCTTAGGCGAAAGCCCTGTGCCCGGAAAGCTAAAGGCCATCATCCGCAAGCTCCTCGAGAAGGATCAGGCGAATCGCTACGGAAGCGCGGGCGAGGTCTCGCGAGAGTTGAAGGCATTGGAAACTTCACTGTCGTCGGCGCGGCTGCCGAGACTATCTAGGAATGTCTGGGTCGCCGTTGGGGCTGCAGTTGTTCTGGCCAGCGTCGTTTCGGGATGGCTCTGGCGCGGGTCGTCACGCGAACGGTGGGCACTGGAGACGGCGACGCCCGAGATCACGCGGTTGGTCGAAGCTGGGGAATATGTCAAGGCCGCAGCGCTGACACAGGAAGCACGCTCAGTCCTTCCCAAAGACGCGACACTCGCGGAGTTCTGGAGGCGCGCGACGGGAGAAGTCTCGATCGCCAGTGTACCCTCCGGCGCCGACGTTTCGATTCGACCCTATCGTGGAGATCCAAATGTGTGGCAGACCATCGGGAAGACGCCTCTGCAGGCGGTTCGCGTGCCTCGGGAAATTTACGTCTGGCGGGTGGTCAAGCCCGGATTCGCCGTTGAATTTTTCATAGACCAGCCTCCTAGCCCGCCTCTGCCTGGTTTCCATTCCAGACTCGATCGAACGTTGAAGCTTCGTCCGGAGGGGACCGTTCCACCCGAAATGGTCGTCGTCTCGGGGGGGATGGCGGGCCTGGATTTCCCTCTCGCAGAGGCTCCCTCAGCCCTGGTCGACGACTTTCTCATTGATCGGCACGAGGTCACGAATGAGGAGTACAAAAAGTTCGTCGACGCGGGGGGATACCAGAAACGCGAGTTCTGGAAGCAGTCTTTGGTGAGAGATGGGCGCACCGTTCCCTGGGAAGACGCAGTCGCTCTTTTCCATGATGCGACGGGACGCCCCGGTCCTGCAACGTGGGAAGTGGGCGACTATCCAAAGGGGCGCGAGAAATATCCGGTCGCCGGAGTCAGTTGGCACGAGGCAGCGGCGTACGCGGAGTTCGCGGGCAAGAGCCTTCCTACGGCGTACCATTGGAAGCTTGCGTCGCAATCGGCGCGCTATACACCTTTGATCACTGCCGGAAGTAACTTCAGGAGCGAAGGAACCCAGCCGGTTGGAAGTGGGGGCGCTCTCAGCGGATCCGGAACAACGGACATGGCCGGCAATGTGAAGGAGTGGTGTTTGAACGAGGCCCGGGAGGGCAGGAGACTCATCCTGGGCGGAGGTTTTGGCGAGCCGAACTATATGTTCTTTAACACGGACGCGCAATCGCCCTGGGACCGCCTGGCGAACTTTGGTTTTCGGGGTGTCAAACTCAACTCTCCACCTTCCGCTGCTGCCACGGCGCACCTAGAGGTCTTGACTCGCGATTACTGGAAAGAAAAGCCGGTCGGAGATGATGTCTTCAAGGCCTATACCGCTTTATACGCCTACGACAAAGGGGAACTGAACCCGCAGGTGGAAGAAACGGCAACGATGCAAGAGTGGTCACGAACCAAGGTGAGCTTCGATGCCGCGTACGGCCACGAACGCGTAACTGCATATCTCTTTCTGCCGAAAAATGCACCTCCGCCGTTCCAGACAGTTGTGAATTTTCCCGGCGGGTTTGCTTTTCTTGACGACAAGCTCGATCTGTCGAGCATCGAGGACGACTACGACTTCCTTTTGAAAAGCGGGCGGGCGTTGCTTGTCCCTATCTACAAAGGAAGTTATGAGCGGCGGGACGGCTATGTGCCCGGTCGCAGCCCGTCCGCCTTTTTACGCGACCACGTGATCGCGTGGTCGAAAGACCTGGGCAGATCGCTGGATTACCTCGAAACGCGAAAGGACATCGACAGCGCGAGGGTGGCCTACTTCGGCTTCAGTCAGGGCGGAGCCTATGGGGCGCTCCTACCTGCGGTCGAAAAGCGAATTGTCGTGGCAATCCTGTCGTCGGGAGGTTTTTATTCAAGACGATTTTTCCCGGAGGTTGACCCGTTCAACTTCATAACGCACGTGACCATTCCCGTGCTTATGTTGAACGGACGCTACGATACCACATTCCCAACGGAGTCGTCGCAGCGTCCTCTCTTCCACTGGCTCGGCTCGCCGGGCAAGGACAAAAAGCATGTGATCTACGAGGTTGGACACGCCGCGTTTCCGCGCCCCGCCGCGGTTCGTGAGACCCTCGACTGGCTGGACAAGTATTTGGGGCCGGTCCGGCATTAGATTTTTATGCAGCCCTCCCGCTGGAAACAGATCGAGGAGTTGTACCACGCAGCGCTAGAGCGTGAGGCGGGGGAGCGCGCGGCATTCCTGGCGCAGGCCT
>JBDTTL010000484.1:0-2707 GCA_039930665.1 Acidobacteriota bacterium | reverse complement strand
ATTTCTCGCTATGCACAACGCACCCTTTCGGCTCACCCCTCAGGACTTAACGTGCTGAACCACTGGGACAAGAGACTAGAGAGGTTTGTTGAGGTCACAAGTCGCTGAGGATTTGCGAGCATAGCCACGATGTGCGGGACCAGATCGTGGACTTTGTCCGGCGCTGGTCCGAGAAAACCGGGATCGGCGCCGGACAGTTCATCGCGTGGCTCGGAATCACCGTCAGCAAGTTCTACGATTGGCGCGAGCGCTATGGCCAGGTGAACGGGCACAACGGTTGGGTTCCCCGAGACTTTTGGTTGGAGGCATGGGAGAAACAGGCGATCGTCGATTTTCACTTAAGGAATCCGCTGGAAGGCTACCGGCGGCTGACGTTCATGATGCAGACGATCAAGAGCTTTCGGCACCTCCGGGTGAGCGGGCAAGCTTCGAATGCAGCCAATAATCTGTTGAGCGTCATCGGAAGCAAGGCGAATACCTTGAGCGGCAAACTCCGGGTGCAACGAGCGCAGCGTTGCGTTTCGGGGTGAAGTTGCGCGACGCCGGCTTCTCGGAGGCGACTGTTTTATGGCGACTACTGGGCGTTTCGCGCCAAAAGCGGATGAAGTTGCGCAACCGCCAGACAAGCGGGCTCGCCTCGTGCAATGATGAGTCCAGTTCAGTAGGCCGATTCGAGTAAAGCAAGAGGGAGAACACACATGGGAGTTGCCAAAGTTACGGAGATCATCGCGTCATCGGAGAAGAGCTTTGATGATGCCGTGAAGGTCGGAATCGCCCGCGCCTGCAAGACCTTGAAGAATGTGTCGAGCGCGTGGGTCAAGGATCAGAACGTGGTTGTCAACAAGAAAAAGATCGCAGAGTATCGCGTGAGTCTAAAGGTCACGTTTGTATTGGAGGATTGAAGTTCGCGCAACGGCCTAAAGTATGGTGGGAACCTCCCTGATCGGGGTCCAACTATAGCACGCGCCAGGATCGAGTTGCTCCTTGGGGAGTGCAGCTGTAGTGGGCCGGTGGATTCTAGTCAGTATGGAGCGACCAACCACCGAATCGCTCGTACTCCTCGCCCTGTTGATCCAGCGCGAAGCGAAACAACTCTATGTCAGCTTCGTTATCTTCGATCAGAAGGATTTTCGCGGGTTGCATTGTAGTGGACCCCAATTCTTGGACAAAAAAAGGCCCCTTTCTTAGATGGTGGGCGGCATTGAAAATAGAGGAGAGTCAATGCCCAAAACCAGAAAGAATCACCCGCCCAGCCTGAAGGCCAAAGTGGCGGTCGAGGCCATCAAGGCGCACAAGACTTCGGCGCAGATCGCGCAGATGTTCGGCGTGCATCCGACCCAGGTCGGCGGCTGGAAGAAGCAGGCGCTGGCTGGTCTGATCGACGTCTTCGGCCAAGGCCGCGAGCAGGTGCGCCAGCAGAACGACGCGGACAAAGACGAGCTCTACAAACAGATCGGACAACTGAAAGTGGAGCTGGACTTTCTCAAAAAAAGATCTGGCCTCATCGCTTGAAGACCGACGCAAATGGATCGATCCAAAACATTCGGGGTTGAGCATTCAACAGCAGTGCGAACTGCTGAGTGTGCCTCGTTCGACCTATTATCACGTGCCGCAGCCGGAGAGCGCGGAGAACTTGCGGCTGATGCGCAAGCTCGACGAGTTGTACCTGAAGTGTCCGTTTTACGGCAGCCGGAAGATGGCCGTGGTGCTGGAGGTGAACCGCAAACGGATGCAGCGGCTGATGCGCATTCTGGGCATCGAAGCCTTGTATCCGAAACCCAACTTGAGCCGTCCCGCGCCGGGTCACCAGGTGTATCCATACCTGCTGCGCGGGGTCGCCATCGAACGGCCGAATCACGTCTGGAGCACCGATATTACGTATATTCCGATGCGCGGTGGCTTTCTCTACTTGGTCGCAGTGATGGATTGGTTCAGCCGTTACGTGCTGAGTTGGGAGCTGTCCAACACCATGGAGACCAGCTTCTGCTCGGCGGCGCTCGACGCCGCGTTCCGCTTCGGCCAACCCGAGATCTGGAACTCCGATCAGGGCTCGCAATTTACCTCGGCGGACTTTCTGGCTCCGCTGAAACAACGCGGCGTTGCGATCAGCATGGACGGTCGCGGACGCGCCATCGACAACGTTTTCATCGAACGCCTGTGGCGGTCGCTGAAGTACGAACTGGTCTATCCCGGCGACTTCGCCTCCGGCGCGGACCTGTTCCCGGCGCTGGAAAATTACTTCCACTTTTACAACTATCAGCGTCCGCACCAGGCGCTCGATTACCGGACACCCGCGGACTTGTTTCCAAGACCACACAGAAGGAAGAGGTCATTGCCTTGATGGGGGACAGCCGTCCCCCATCCCCCCTGGGATTTAACGCCTGTCTTACCAGAATGGATGCTTTTCGATTTACTGGTTGCGGCACTTGCCGTACACTGGATTCGCTTGCTAGGAGGATAGGGCTACGCAGGGATGCGACCCGAGCGCCGAGGCAAGTCCGGAATGGAGGGCGGCCTCACCGCCGCCTCCTTCGTCAGCCCGTTCACCATCTAAGAAACGTCGTTTTTTTGTCCAACCAATGGGGTCCACCTCAGGTAGTGCAGTATCTCGGCGCGAAGTCTGCGCCGGTCACGATGCCCTTGGTTATCTCAGCGCCTGGCATCTTTAGCTTGAATGGAAGTGGCGCTGGCCAGGCATTGGTGATCA
>JBDTTL010000483.1:0-2737 GCA_039930665.1 Acidobacteriota bacterium | reverse complement strand
GGCGTTGAACAGCGTCATGCCGCGTTTCAGCGTGAGATCCCCGATGTTGGCGCATACCACCAATGCGAACACCATGACCAGCGTCTTGATTCGGAGCTTTTTTTCGCTTGGCATCGTTAAAAACAGGATTGATGGGAACGACCGGGCGGGAGCCGGGGCCGCGCCCGTCAGGTAGTTCAGGCGACCGTCGGACAAATTCAATGTTAGAACACTGCGTGAATCGCCGCAATATTCACCGCGAGGCGCAAAATGAGGCGCGCAAATTGCCGCGGATCGCGGTTTTCCGCTACGCTTTAAGCTTCATGCCTTTGCTCCAAGTGATCGTCCTAGGTATCGTCCAGGGACTCACAGAATTTCTGCCGGTTTCAAGCACCGCGCACTTGATCCTGGTGCCTTGGCTGCTGGGCTGGAAGGATCCGGGCCTGGCTTTCGACGTGGCGCTGCACGCGGGAACACTTGCCGCCGTTCTGATCTATTTTTTCCGTGACTGGATACAGGTGTTGGCGCAAGGGCTTGGCATCTCAACGGGAGGCGATTCCACACTGTCCCGCAACCGGGGCCTATTGTGGCTGCTGGTTGCAGCAACCATCCCTATCGGCGTCTTTGGATTTCTGTTCCAGCACCAGGCCGAAGGCGCTTGGCGCACACCCAATGTAATTGGCGTGATGATGATTGTGATCGGTGCATTCCTGTGGTGGGCGGAGCGCGTCGGGCGGAAACGGAAAGACCTCGGGCACCTCAGCTTTCCCGATGCCATGACAGTGGGCTTCGCACAAGTGCTCGCGATTGTTCCGGGGACTTCACGCAGCGGCGTCACGATCGCCGCGGGGCTGCTGCGGAACCTGGATCGCGAGACGGCGGCCCGCTTCTCCTTTCTGCTCTCGACCCCGGCGATCGGTGCGGCGGCGGCCAAGGATTTCTTCGATCTGATGAAGCACGAGGGCGGGATTCCACCGGACATGCGGATGGCGTTCCTGGTCGGAATTGTGGTCAGTGGCATCACAGGCTGCCTGGTCATCCAACTGTTTATGCGCTACTTGCGGCATGGCACATTAACCTTCTTCGTCGCGTACCGCGTGATTTTTGGCATAATGATAATTGCTCTGGCTCATTTCTACCGGTTCACCGGAGAATGAACTATTTAGGACCCACCGCGCGACCCCGGCTTAACGAAGCCGTAGCAGTAGTGTTTCTATTCGCAGGCCTGTTCCTTTTGATCAGCCTGGTTTCCTACAATCCGTTTGATCCATCCTGGAACACGGCGACATCGGCCGTTAAGCCCTTCAATCTAATGGGCCGAGTTGGCGCGACTTTGGCGGATTTCTTATTGCAGGCGTTTGGCTTCGCGGCGTATGCGATCCCGATTCTGACGCTGGTGCTGGGGTGGAACTGGGTGCGCTCGGTTCCCATTCACACGGCTTGGGCAAAGCTTGCGGGATCGGTAGTTCTGATGGCTGCGTCGTGCGCTGCGTTCGGATTTGCCAGGAACTGGCATCCGATTGCCGACTCTCTGCCCTCCGGGGGCGTTGTCGGAGGCCTTCTGGCCGACAGTCTTGTAACGTCCATGAACCTAACTGGCGCGGCCATGTTCACGGGGGTGTGCTGGATTCTGGGACTTTATCTGGTCTCGACCTTTGAGATGTCGAAACTTGCCAGATTGCTCCGTGTGCCCGCTTCCTGGTTTGGCCGAGGGATGAGCGGAGCGTTGGGCGGAATGCTTTCCGGGGTCCGCAGCGGCTGGCTTAGGTGGCGGGAATCCCGTGGCCGCATCGCCAAGGAGCAGGCAGAGAGGCGCGCCTTGAAGCGGGCGATGGCCGCAAAAATGGCGGCGGATCAACCGCGACAGGCTGAGTCGGCATACGCTCCCATCCAGCCCTCGATTAATGATCCTCTAAGACCGCCATTCGTACCGCAGGTGCTCGACCACAATGACGAACGAGAGGAAGAGCAGGAAGAAATCCCCATCCGCACCTTAGAGGAGCTGCCGCTCGAACCAGCGCCGTTCGAGCTGACACCGCCATCGCCGGTGGATATTTCGCAGCGTAGCGCGCCGAAAACGGTGCACGCCGAACCGCGCAGGCAGCGCTCCGCGTTCAAACTGCCGCCCACCAACCTATTACAGGAGCCGCCGGAACGCACCGCCTTCGACAGCCTGGAGCTGAAAGAAACCGCGGCACAAATCAAATCAAAGTTCGAGGAATTCAACGTACGCGGGACGGTTACGCAGATCAACCCCGGACCCGTGGTCACTACTTTCGAGTTCAAGCCGGAAGCCGGCGTGAAGTATTCGCGCATCACGACGCTTACCGAAGATCTGTGCCTGGGACTGCAGGCCGAATCCATCCTGATCGAGCGGATCCCCGGAAAACCGACGGTGGGTATCGAAGTACCGAACTCTAAGCGCGAGGTCATCAGCCTGCGGCAGATTTTGGAGTCTGAGGAATTCCACAACTCGGCTTCCCCGCTGACGGTGGCTTTGGGCAAGGATATCAATGGGCGCATGAAAATCGCAGCGCTGGATTCCATGCCGCACTTACTGATCGCTGGGTCCACCGGATCGGGCAAGAGCGTGATGCTCAATTCGCTGATCATGTCGATCCTTTACAAGGCCACGCCGCAGCAGGTGCGCCTGATCATGGTGGATCCCAAGCGCCTGGAATTCGGATTGTACGAAGGCATTCCGCATCTGCTTACGCCAGTGATCACGGACCCCAAGAAGGCCACCAACGCCCTTCGC
>JBDTTL010000482.1:0-2750 GCA_039930665.1 Acidobacteriota bacterium | reverse complement strand
GAGTTGACCCCCCACCCCTCCGATGCCGATGTCATCGTAGTCAACACTTGCAGCTTTATCGACCCCGCAAAGCAGGAATCCATCGACACCATCCTGGAGATGGCCGAGTACAAAAAAACCGGCCGCGCGCAGAAGCTGATTGTCGCCGGATGCCTCGTCGAACGCCATCGCGGCGATATTCAAAAGAACATGCCCGAAGTGGACGCCGTCATCGGTACCAACGAACTGGAGCGCATCACGGCACTATGTGAAGGCGTCGAGCCCAAGGATAATCCCCTGGACGCCTATCTCTACCACGACCTGACGCCGCGCGTTCTCACCACGCCCAAGCATTACGCCTACATCAAGATTGCCGAGGGTTGCGATCACCCCTGCACCTTCTGCGTAATTCCCCAGTATCGCGGGGCGTTCCGAAGCCGCCGCTTCGAGTCGGTGATCTCGGAGGCCACGCGTCTCTTCTCGCAAGGCGTTCGCGAGATCAACTTAATCGGACAGGACACCACCTGCTACGGCGAAGATTTCGGACTCAAGGACGGCCTGGCGCAACTGCTAGCGCGCCTGGCGCAGATCGAAACGGCGCACGAAAAGTGGGTTCGCTTCCTGTATGCGTACCCCAACAAAGTTACCCAGAAATTGCTCGACACCATTGCCGAGCACGACGCGCTGGTGAAATACATCGACATGCCGCTACAGCATGCCAGTGCCGCGGTCCTGAAGCGCATGAAGCGAGGAGCCAGCGGCGATATCTTCCTCAAACTGATCGAGCGCATTCGCAAGACCATTCCGGGCGTGGGAATTCGCACCAGCATGATCGTGGGCTTTCCCGGCGAGACGGATGCGGATTTCGAAGAGCTGTGCCAGTTCGTTCAAGCCGCTCAATTCGACCGCCTGGGCGTGTTCTCCTATTCCGACGAGGACACCAGCAAGAGTTTCGATCTGGATGCGAAGGTGGACGCGCGCACCATCTATAACCGCAAGCGCCATCTGATGAGCCTGCAGCGCAAGATCTCGCGTGCCAAAAATCGCTCTCTCGTAGGCCGCGAATTCCAGGTGCTGGTGGAAGGCCCCACTGAGGATTCCGAGTTCGTCTGGGAAGCGCGTCTTGCAACGCAGGCCCCCGATATCGATGGCGTATGCTACATCTCCGATCCTGGCGAGAGCCCCTTGCGCGCCGGCGATTTCCGCACCATGCGGATCGTCGAAGCGCACGATTACGAACTCACCGGCGAGTTGCTTGACGCTGGCGAGTCAAGCGCCCCCGCCGAGCCGCTATTCCAGATCGCGCAACTTGTTTAAGCATGCGGTGCCCCATCTGCGAAAAAGAAGTGAAACTTGACGACCCCGAGATGCCTTTCTGCAGCGAGCGGTGCCGCTTGATCGATCTGGGCAATTGGGCGTCGGAGAAATACGTCATCCCTGGTCCGCTGGATTCTACCGGGCAGGACGAGGACGACGATTGAGTCGGCTTGCCTTCATCATAGCGACATGGTTCGGTTGCGGCTACGCACCCAAAGGGCCCGGCACGGCCGGATCGCTCGCCGCGCTCGCCATTGCCTGGCTGCTGCACACCTACGCCGGCCTATCGTCGATCGGGCTCTCCTGGATCGCGCTGCTGCTTGCGATTCCGGGAATTTGGGCGGCCGACGTGGTCGCGAGCGCAAGCGGCAGGAAAGATCCGCAGATCGTGGTGGTGGATGAAGTGGTGGGACAGTTAATGACGCTCGCAGGCGCCACTACACTGAACTGGAAGAGCTGGTTGCTTGCGCTCGCACTGTTCCGCTTGTTCGATATCTGGAAGCCGCCGCCGGTGCGGCAGCTGGAGCATTTGCCCGGCGGGCTGGGCATTGTGGCCGACGATGCCATGGCCGGCGTTTACGCCGCGCTTGTATTGTTCGCGGCTGGATGGTTCAATCTTTATTAGCAGCGTAATTGCTCCTGTCGGTTTCTATGGCCTCTCGCAAAACCTCCGATTCCCGTCCGCAGATTCTCGAAGTAGCCCCCGCGGCCGCGATTCCCGGCGGCGAATTTCAGGTTCGTGGCAAAAACTTTACTGGCTCGGGACGCGCCTCTGTCACCATTGGAGCGGCCCATGCGCCGCTGGTCGCTGGCTCGGATTCCTACCTGATCGTGCGCGTGCCCGAAGACGGCGTCGGAGGCCAACTGGTGGTCAGCCAGAACGGCGACATTAGCGCTCCCCGTCCGCTGCAGGTAGGCGTGCAGATCGCCGACGGACTTCATCCCATCGCCAATCCGGTGGTCGATAGCCACGGCAATATTTACGCGACCTTCAGCGGCTCGCGCGGTCAGAAGACTCCCGTGTCGGTTTTTCAGGTGGAAGCCGCCACCGGCCAGTGCGCACCCTTCGTCAGCGATCTAATGAACGCGAGCGGTCTGGCGATTGACCATGACGATGTGCTCTACGCGTCCAGCCGCCAGGAGGGCAACGTTTATCGAGTGACTTCGGCGGGTAATAGCGCCATTTACGTCGAGGGCATGGGCGTGGCCACCGGTATCGTCTTCGATCCGGACGGCAACCTTTACGTCGGAGACCGCAGCGGCACCATCTTCAAGGTCAGCCGGCAGCGCCAGATTTACGTGTTCGCCACCCTCGAATCGTCGATATCGGCCTACCATTTGGTCTTCGGACCTGACAAGTATCTGTACGTTGCCGGTCCCACCACTTCCAGCTTCGATTGCGTGCATCGCATTTCTCCCGCCGGCGAAGTGGACGTGTTCTATCGCGGACTGGG
>JBDTTL010000481.1:0-2751 GCA_039930665.1 Acidobacteriota bacterium | reverse complement strand
TCAAGTGTTTGACAATATGGCCGAGCCGTACGATTTCAAGGTAATCGACGCTTCGCAATCGGCGGATCGCGTCTTTGTGTCGCTGCAGAAGGCTGTCTCGAAAGTGGTGGGTATGGAATTATCCACCAAGCGGCCGACGGGCCGCAAGGCGGTGCCTGCGGTGAAAACGCTGCCGGCCCTGCGCGTTGTGGGCGCCAAATAACTCGCCTCCTGGGTTTTCCGAACTAGCCGAGAAACAACGCTGCCGCGTAACCCAGCGCGCTGCCGATGGCGGCACCGGCCACCACATCGCTCAGAAAATGCATGCCCAGCAATATGCGCGAGAGCGCGACGCTGAAGGCACAGAACAGCAATCCGACCAGCATCGGCGGATAAAATACACTCAACGAGATTGCCATCGCGAAGGCCGTAATGGTGTGACCCGAAGGAAAAGAGAATTGATCCGGCGGAAGCAGCGTGGCCCAGGAATGCGCTTCCATCGCACAGGGACGCTTGCGCCCGCAGGTGCGCTTCAGCCACAGAAACAGTGCGATACCCACACTTACCGCGAGCACAGCGGCAAGCAGCGCGTGAAAACGTTCGGCCCCGCCGCCCAGCACGACCACGAGCCCGACGGCATACCACAACCATCCGTCGCCGCCGCGCGTGGCTGCGACCATCCACAGGCGCATCCAGCGCGGAGGCGTCCAGCGGTTCACGCGGCGCATCAGGCGATGGTCGCGGGCGGAAAGCCAATGTAAAACCGAGACTGCCATGCTATCGTTTTAGGCCTCTGGTATAACAGCCGTGTGACACTGGTATAAAACAATAGTGAAGAAAATTGATTTTATCTATTTCGACGCTGGCGGAGGCCATCGCTCCGCGGCCATGGCGCTGAAATCGGTAATCGATTCCCAAAACCGGGTCACCGGCGGGGAGCCGTGGGAAATCCGCCTGGTGAACCTTCAGGAAGTTCTCGATTCGCTGGACATCTTCCGCAAAATCACCGGCCTGCGCCTGGAGGATGTCTATAACCAAATGCTGGCAAAGGGCTGGACTCTTGGTTCGGCGCAAGGCCTGCGGTTCATGCACGGGGTGATCAGACTGTACCATCGCCCTACCGTTGGCCTCCTGACCCGTCATTGGAGAGATACGCAACCGGACCTGGTTGTTTCACTTGTCCCCAATTTCAACCGCGCCATGTACCAAAGTCTACATAGCGCACTACCGGAAGTTCCCTACGTCACCGTACTGACCGATTTCGCAGACTACCCGCCGCACTTCTGGATGGAGGCCGGACAAGACCAGTATTTCGTTTGTGGCACTGAGAAAGCCGTACAACAAGCGCGTTCTCTTGGATATACGGATGACCGGATTCTTGCGCCGTCGGGCATGATCCTGCGCCCGCGCTTCTATGAACCGGTCCATATCGATCGCGCATCTGAGCGCGAGCGCCTGGGTCTCGACCCATCGGCGGCAACCGGACTCGTGCTGTTCGGCGGGCAGGGCTCCAAGGTCATGCTGGAGATTTCCAGGCGGCTTCCCGATACCCAGCTCATTTTCATCTGCGGACGCAACGCAAAGCTGGCCGAACGGCTCAAAGCGCTGCCGGTCAAAGCGCCGCGCTACATCGAAGGGTTCACCCAAGAGGTGCCTTATTACATGGCTCTCTCCGACTTTTTCATCGGTAAGCCGGGGCCCGGCAGTATCAGCGAGGCGGTGGCCATGAAGCTGCCCGTGATCGTCGAAAGCAACGCCTGGACGCTCCCGCAGGAGCGCTACAACGCCGAGTGGGTGCGCGAGCGGCACGCCGGAATGGTGGTCTCGAATTTTCGCGGCATTGAGGTGTCTGTAAAGGAAATGGCGGCATCGCTCGATTCTTATCGGGAGAGTGTAAGTCGCATCGAGAATCGCGCGGTGTTTGAAATTCCGGAGATGCTGGCGAAAATTCTGGAGAAAAAGGCTACACTTTAAGCAAGAGGGTCCTTGGCATGATTGGCATAAAGTTCCGCGTGCTTATTCTGTCCTCAGCGCTGCTCTCGGCGGCGTTTGCAGCTTCAGCGCAAGCGAAGAATTACACGGTGGAGACGGGCACGCACGTCCCTCTCAGCCTGATCAACAGCGTGAGTACCAAGAATGCCGTCCCTGGCGACCGGGTGTATCTCGAAAGCGTGTTTCCCATTCTGGTCGACGGCCGCATCGTCATTCCGCCGGGAAGTTATGTCATGGGCACCATCACCGAAATCCGACGGCCCGGTAAGGTCAAGGGGCGCGGGGAATTCCACCTGCGCTTCGATTCGCTGACGCTTCCGAACGGCACCACGCGCGATTTCAGGGCCCATGTCACCGGGCTCGACGGCCGCGCGAGTGAAGAACTGGATCATAAGGAAGGGACCATCAGGAGCGAAGGCAATAAGGCCGGCGACGTACGGACGGTGGGAGAAACGGCCGCCGCCGGAGCGAGCATCGGAGCCCTCGCCGGGAGTGCGGCTGGCGCTGCCGGGATGGGCGCGGCTATTGGGGCGGGCGCGGGAGCCGCCGCAGCATTAGCCGGAGTACTGTTCACCCGCGGTCCTGAGGCGGTACTGGCCAAGGGAACTACCATAGAAATGGTTCTGGACCGGCAGGTGCAGTTCGACGAAGGAGACTTGGATTTCACCAGCTCCCTGCCGCGCCGCTCCGCCGCGAGCGACGCCGGCGGCCCCTTGCCTAGTCGTAAGAGCCAGAAGCCCTATTCCGGCCCGATTCCGCGCTTTTAATACCCCGCGCTAG
>JBDTTL010000480.1:0-2755 GCA_039930665.1 Acidobacteriota bacterium | reverse complement strand
TAAGATCGAAGGTAATGCCGCGCGGACCCCACGATCGCCGACCTTCGGTCAAAGTCAAACGTGTTGACGAGTGCGAATCGATCAGCGAACTGATTACGCATTGTTTCCCGGCGTTCGGCGGTGCGTTCCTGCGCCGGATTTATACGATTCTCGACCACGCGATCGGCCAGGGATGCCCGCTTACCGTGGCGGTGGCGGGGCCGGTGACGGTGTCGGGACAGCATCAAGCATGGCTGATCCCGCTGCTTGAAACCGGCTGGGTAGCGTATCTCTCAACGACGGACGCCGTGTGTTATCACGATGGGCACCGGTCACTCGACGCGCATCGCGACGGGCCGATATTCGAGGTTCCGATCTGGGGCGACGATGGTGCGCTGCGCGATGAGCGAACCATCCGCGTCACCGACATGGCGTTCGATGAAGACGTCCTGCTGGACCAGGACCGCTTTCTGACGGCCGTGCTGCAGCGTCCCGAATTTCAGCGCACGATGACGGGCACTGAGCTGCGACACAAGCTGGGCGCGTTCTATACGCAGCAGGAACGCGCGAATCGCGTGGCGCACGGCTTGCTCTCGACGTGCCACCGGCTGGCGATTCCGGTGTTCGTGGGCGCGCCCGGCGACGGCAGCATCTTTCTGAATTCCATGAAGCTGTGGGCCATGCGCGAGGCTGGGCTGATCGATTCCTATAAGTTCGATCTGGATCTTCACGCCGAAGTGTACGAAGCCTGCGCGTATCATCGATGGGGGTTGTTCGACAATCCTCCGAACGCGCTGGCAACGCTGATTCTAGGAGGCGGGGTTCCGAAGAACTACAATCTGCAGCCCGAACCTGCGCTGGGGCAGGTGCTGGGTATTCCCAATGTGCGCGGCTACAATTTCGATGTCCAGATTGTGACTGCGCCGGTGACCGACGGATCGTTGTCATCGTGCCCGCCGGGGGAAGCGGTGACCTGGGGCAAGGTGGATAAGGACACCTACCAGCAGGCCACGGAGAGCATGCAGGCGGATTACTCGATGCTGATGCCGTTCCTGGTGAAGGCGCTGCTGGATAATCGCAAGCGCTATGCGGAGCAGGCGGCGGAGATCGGGGAAGAGACGCTCTACGAGCGGACACCGGAGGCTCGCGGTTATCTGCGCCCCCACGGCGGCTATCGTCTTTTCGATCAGCGCGAGGTGTTGGTGCGGCGGTTGACGGAAGATGTGAAGGCCAACAAAGACTGGCTGCTGGAGACGCTGCAATATCCGCTGGCGGCGCGTTAAACGGTGGCGAGTCCGCCTGCGATCAGCGCCAATAGGTTCCAAACAATGACCAGCGCAAACATCACATTGATGCGAGTGAGCAGTTTTTCCCGTCCACAGCGCCAGCAATAAAACCCTAATCCCAGGGCCATCACTTTTACCGCCAGGAGGCTCCCAAAGGGATGCGAGGAGTTCCTAATAGCGAAGCGAATCAGGGGGTTGCCTTCGTGGATGCCATGCATCATAAAGGCCAATGTGGTCAAGAGATCTAGCATCTGGAGGTAGGAATATTGGAGTAGCAGCTGATTCACTTATATGCCCTCGGTCTATAACCCTAACCAGTCTAAAGCGAACCCCTTAGTTAGTAAATAGTACTTTGGAATCAGTTCGTTGTACTAGGACGAACTCGACCTAGAGGAATCAAAGGTTTCCGCCGATGGTACCTTCGTGCCAGGTCTTGAGCAAGATAGTAAGTCTTACCTCGGTGCGCGGCTGGCGGCGTTGCGGCGAACCCAGAATTCCGATGGCGGGTGGGGGTATTTCGCCGGGAAAGAGTCATGGCTGGAGCCCACGGCTTACGCCGCGATGGCCCTCGCGGGCGAGGCTGCGGCGGACCGCGCATGGAAGCTGCTCTCCTCCTGGCAATTGCCCGACGGAAGCTGGAAGCCCGCGGCCGAAGTTAAGGTCTCGAGTTGGGGGACATCGCTTTGCGCCACTATCGCCATGGTCCGCAACGAGTGGGGACAACCGCTCGAAGGCGCGGTGAAATGGCTGGTGGCGAGCAGCGGAGTTGAATCCAATTGGCTGAATGTGGCTGCGGCTCGCCTGCACCTGGTCAAGCAGGAGCGCGGCATCGGACTGAAGTCGTGGCCCTGGAAGCCGGGTAATTCGGGCTGGGTGGAGCCGACGGTGCACGCCATAGTGGCATTGAAGCAGGCGTCGGCGAAATTTTCGAGCGGCGAGCTGCGCGGCCGGGTGAAGATGGGCGAAGCGCAGTTAATGGACGTGCGCTCGCGGGATGGTGGATGGAATTACGGGAGTCCGGCGGCGGTGGGCGTGGATTTGCCCTCCTATCCGGAGACCACGGCGCTGGCGTTGGTGGCGTTGCAGGGGCGCGATGATCTGGGAAAAGTATTCGACCTGGCACGGCGGCAGATAGGCGAGACTCCGTCGCCGATGGCGCGTGCGTGGCTGGCGATCGCGATGCGGCTCCACGGAGTGAAGCCGGTGGAACTCACGGGCGAACCGCAAGCGGACCTCATGATCACCGCAATTGAGGCGCTGGCCGCAGCGGAGGGCAATTATCACTTCATGAAGACCGCCAACTGGACTCAGGTAGGCCGCGGCAACCGCCTTGGAGTGACGGCTTGAACGGCAATCGCAGAGAATTTCTGGCGCTGGCAGGCGCGGCCAGCGTGGCGGGATTCGCCGGGTTCAACGGAGGACGGGAGGCGCAGCCTAAAGCAATGTCCAAGCTCCCTTTGGCAGCTCATATTTCGCCCGTGGCCGTGGTC
>JBDTTL010000479.1:0-2756 GCA_039930665.1 Acidobacteriota bacterium | reverse complement strand
CACGATCATCGCTTCAGACGGTGCCTGGCACAATCCCAAAGCCAGGGAATCATCCGAATGATGAACCAGCCCCACTGTGTTCGTGCCCCACCGTGATCGGAGGCGGCCGGCACGACATCGGGAGCTGGAGATCTCCGGTAGAACCTTTCATGATGCCTTCCAGCTTGCCCCGTCTTATGGAACTTCCTTCTTCACTCCGCGCGACACCTCCTCTGCAATTCGCACAATTTCTTTCGCGATATCCTCGGGTGAAAGAACAAAATCTATACATCCGCTGGCGATTGCGCTTCCCGGCATATCGGGCTGGCCGGCCGTGTCGGGCTTCTGCGCGATGGTAATGCCCCCCACTTCTTTTATGCCGCATAGCGCCGCTGCCCCATCGCCATCATAGCCAGATACGATCACAGCGATAAGCTTGCCACTCCAGTGCTCGGTGAGGGAACGCAGAAAAACCGTAATGACGTCGGGCCATCCCCTGGGCTTTGATATCGGCTCTAGACGGAACTCGCCGTCAAGAACGTGCAAATCGCGCTGCGTCGGGATGATAAACACACGATTGGGTTCGATCAATAGATCGAAAAATGTCAAAAGACCGTCAAAAGCAGGGCCAGAAGGGTCCCATCGAAGATCGCCGCTCTCGAGACCGTCTTCTTTTTGATGCCGTTTTGACATTCTTTGGGGTAAATTCCAAACATGGCGCTAGCGCTGAAGGACTGTATTCGTGAACAGTTACCACGATTTCCAGGTATGCGAACTCGGCATGGACTACTACGCCTTACTTGGCAACGTCAAGTAAATGCAGGCCGGTACGGTTCGGCGGGCGTCGGCCAAGATCCTGCAGCGCAGAACTCTCGCCGGAAGAATTCGTGGCCAGCCGGGGTTCCCCCCGCCGGCCGAGTCCCGCTGCTGGCAGTCCTATTCCTTTTCGTCGTCGCCGCTGCCGCGGGCCAGCCGCCGCGCCAGAAGGGCGCCGAAAAGAGCGCTCAGCCCGCCAGTGCACCAGCGCTGCCCTTCTCCGAAGTCGCAAAGTACGTGGGAGCGGAGACCTGCAAGAGCTGTCACGTGGAAATTTACAACGCCTGGGAAAAAACGCCGCACTGGAAGACCACGCTCAACAAGGAGGGCGGCCTGCCCAAGCAGGGCTGCGAGGGCTGCCACGGGCCCGGCGCGGACCATGTGGCAAACGGCGGCGACGTAAGCAAGATATTCACCTTCAAGAATGTTTCGACGAAGGAAACCAACGCCCGCTGTATGAGTTGCCATGCCGGCGGCCAGCAGCATATGAACGCCATCAACTCCGTACACACGCAAAACAACGTCAGCTGCCTCTCGTGCCATTCGCAGCACCATTCGCATACCAAAGAGTTTTTGCTCGTGAAGGCGCAGCCTGAGCTTTGTTACTCGTGCCACCTTCAGAAGAAGGCTGAGTTCGAAATGCCCTTCCACCATCGCGTCAACGAAGGCTTGGTGCAGTGCACCGATTGCCACAATCCGCACGGCACGGTGGGGCCAAAGCAAGTGCGAACCTCGGCGACGCAGGATGCCGTCTGCTTCACCTGCCACACCGATAAGGAGGGACCGTTTGTATTCGAGCACGCGGCCGTAAAGATCGAGGGATGCTCGAGTTGCCACATTCCCCACGGAGGCGCTAATCCTCACATGCTGAAAGTGAGTAACGTCAATCTGCTGTGCTTACAATGCCACACCAATTCTGCTCCCGGCGGTAAGACCGGTGGGGCACCGGGGACTCCTTCGTTTCACAGCCAGGCGACCTTTTTCAAGTCGTGCACGCTGTGTCATAGCCAGATCCACGGCTCCAACTTCGACCAAACTTTGTTCAAGTGAGAACCGCCATGAACCTTATCCCGACATCGCGGAACAATGACTTTTCGGGCTCGGCCGGGAAAGAGCGCAAGCCTCTGACGACGGAGGGAAGAGGCTTGGAATATTATCCAGCGCCTCGCGGGCTCCTCTTTCTAATTCTCCTTGGCGCGCTATTGGCTTTTGCGCCGTTGTGTCAGGCGCAGAACGACTCAGAACAGACCAAGGGGACGGATTCGGGAAATTACAACATCCAGCAGTCGGTTGAGGTCGGCTACAGAATTAGCGCGATCGATGGGAACCTCGACACCTACGACACCTTCGTGAATCTCGGTTCGGGCCTTAGGCTCTTCGATGCCACGCTGGACATACGCTCGCTGAACCACAAGGGGTTGCTATTCGACAATCTCAACCTCAGCAACTTTGGCTACGGTGGCGATCCTAACGACGTGACCCGGCTGCGCATCGATAAGAACAAATGGTACGACTTCCGAGCTAACTTTCGCAGGGACAAGAATTTCTGGGACTACAACCTGCTAGCCAATCCGCTGAACCCTTCCACTTCGACCCCGTCGGTCGGCATCGCAAGTTCGCCGCATTCATTGGATTTAGTTCGCCGAATGCAGGACTACACTTTGACATTGCTGCCGCAATCGCGGGTTCGGCTGCGGCTGGGTTTCTCGCGCAATCGGGACCAGGGTCCTGGTCTCTTTACCACAGACGGCGGCACGGTCTCTGCATTCAACGAAACCTACAGCTACACGACCAACTCTTATCGCGTCGGGGCGGACTTCAAGCTCCTGCCCAAAACGACAATTTCCTATGATCAGTTCCTGAGTTATTACAAACAAGACAACGCCGTCACAGATAACCCGCAGAGGTCGGGTTACCAACTTGCGAACGGCACGCCCGTGGACCCTGGGATCGTCTGGAGC
>JBDTTL010000478.1:0-2802 GCA_039930665.1 Acidobacteriota bacterium | reverse complement strand
AATACTGTCTTGACTTCAACCATCACTCAACTTCCCTTACGGACGGATCACGGGCCTGGTCACCCAATTCAAAATGGCTGGTGTGGGCCCAAAGCGCGCACGATGATAGTTACCTTTTCATTTACGCCTCACCGGCAGGAGGAGGAGCGCCCAGGAGCTGAATGATCCGACCCCGAGCGGGAAGCCTATGCAAGGCTGCCATCCTGCCGTACATATCACCTGACGGCCGGATTCCATTGCGAAATCCAGACTAGTGGGGTGTCCCTGAGACATCGCTACCACGCAGGCATTCTTTTGCGGACGTCCGAATATTTCCACTGGAAAGGTTTGGCCGTCTTCTGGTAGAGGCGGATGTAGCGGAGGATCTTGCGCTTTAGATCCGCGACGGACGTGAAGAAGTCCTGGTGGAACAATCCACATGGATGCATCCTCGGCAACCCGTAGAAGTGTCCTTAGGTCACGCTTCCGCGATACGGCCACGACGGCGGCGTTAATTGCAGTGAACAGGGTTGCCGGTGATGTTACCGTGCGGTCACGTCACTGAAGTCCGATTCGGGGCGTCCCGTTGGCTTCCGCCTCATTGGCCATTCACGTTTGCCGGGGCGCCACATAGCTCTCCCTGCGGCGCAACATTGGCGCTTCTTAGCCTGACCCCAAACCTGGAGGAACGAAGGGCGGAGCCTCTTGGCTTCGAATAAGTGTTCTCCCTTCGGCATTTCTCAAAGCCTCGACCTTTGAACCTCTTTTAGGTATATACTTTATTCGCTTATCAGCTTAATGTTCACCTGGAGGATGCGATGCGATTCTCAATTATCGCGCTGATTTCTCTCGTTATTCTTTTGACATCGGTGCGGGCCGCTCAAACCCCGCCAGCAGGCCGCCGCGGTCCCGCCGCGGTGGATCCAAAGACCGTCGCTACAAAGCCCCCGATTCCATTGATTCCGCCGGTGCGACCCGTGAATGATGCGCCCCTCACCCCGCTGACCGCGAGTCGTGGACTCGAACCCGACGGGACGGTCGTGATCTCCCTTCCTGGTGGATCCATGAAACTCATCTACCCGGGCGGAAGAATCGAAGTGAAACATCCGGACGGTACCGTTGAGAAGTTCGGCCTCTCAAGCGCGTTGATGCAAACACCCGAAAATCTTCCGCCCGCCCCGCCCGACAGCAGTCTGGGTTTCTGGTTGAAGAACCGCAACGAAGAACTGCTCCATGTGATCGAAAGTGTCGTACGAGACGACAGTGCTATTCAAAAATACGTAGCGTCGGAGAAGGATATCACGGAGTACCAAGTCTTTCGGCGGAGACTTGAAGTGGTTGCGCGGCTCGTCAAACCATAATGCGAATCCTTCTCTGCTTGATCGTCGCGCTTGTATGGAACGGCGTGTGCCCGGCCCAAACACCCGTCGCCAACGACCGCACTCGTATCCTCGATCAAGAAGCCGCGAAAAATGAGACCTTGAAGAAGGCCGACGGGAACAGCGATGCCGCGAAGAACGAGCCGCGAGCCAGTAATAATCGAAAAGAGGTCGAGCCTCCGTTTGCGTCGCCCGACGCGGTGAGCGCAGAGACGAGGACCAAGTACGAAGAGGCGCTGCGGGAGTTCTACCAATATCAAATCATTGGCCTTCAGCATCGGCGGCGGGTCTTCCAATGGCAGTTGTTCAGTTCCTACATCATATTTGGCGTGATTTTGGCGCTCGTGGGAGCGGGGATCTACTTTGCGGCCGTCCAATTCAGGGCGGCCGTGGGCGAAGCGACGAAACTGAAGTTTGGAATCGAGGGCTTCGAAGTGAGTTCCTCGATCTTAGGGGTGATCATCCTCATGATATCTCTCGCCTTCTTCTACTGTTATCTGGTTTACGTTTATCCGATTCAGGAGATCTTTTAGAAGGTAGTGGAAAACTCTTGCGGTCGAGCTGACGCGGGCGCAAAAATTAGCACCGGTTTCTGTGGCATGGTGTCCTTTCTAACTTCAGTTCCACGGGCCGAAGGGCTCAAAATCCACGGAGGGTTTCAAAGGCTCACAAATGGCTTCACACGGGCCGAGCGGTCGAAGCCATTGCAGAAACTGCGCGGCGAACTATGCGAACGAAGCTTCGCGCACTGCTATGAGACCGGCGCAATGCGGCGTATGTATGTACGCGGCACGGACAACGCGCTGAAGCGGGTGCTGGTGCAGGCAGCGGCGTTCAATATCGGATTGCTGTTGCGCACATTGAGCGGATGGGGCAAACCTCGGCAACCCCAGGGGCGATTGAGGCCGCTACTGTCGCTTCTTTTCGCCGTGTTCGTGGTCTATGAAGCGTGCATGGCGGTCCGGGACTGGCTTAGGCGCTTCCGCTCGCAACTATTTCCGGAACTCAGCATTACGCCGCGTTGGCGAGCCGGTCTCCCATAGAGCGGTTTCCGCCACGGCCTGTTAGACAACGGGGGTGCCCAAAAACCGAGGGACGAAGAATTCCTGCAATATCGGACCTTAGCAGCCCGTGTCAGAATCCTACTTTTCTGCGGCAGCTCGTTTTAAGCGAACGTGAGCTCAGTTTCGAGAACGGGTAAGGCTTGCTGGCAAAATCATCCGTCGGGCTCGTAGTCGGCGCGTAAAGTGGGGAGAGGACCGCCAGAACGCGTAATAGAGTGCAAAACAGCCTGGTTTTCAGGTCCGCCAGTCCTCGGGGCGTTCCGGTTTTTGTGATCGAACGCAGAATCAGCGCAAGATTGAACGCCGCCGCTTGCAACAAGACTCGCTTGGCGACGTTGTCCCGGCCGCGCACGTGCAGCCTTCGCATCGCGCCCGTTTCA
>JBDTTL010000477.1:0-2804 GCA_039930665.1 Acidobacteriota bacterium | reverse complement strand
AGAACCAGTTTGCTCTAGGTGAAGCGCTGGAACGGGCCGGTCGCAAGGACGAGGCAGCCAGAGCCTTCGCTGAGTTCGAGCAGAAAGCGTTACTCGAGTCTGGTATCACCGACAACGCAAATCATGAATTTATCGCCTACTATGTGGACCATGCCCACCAGCCGGCAAAAGCCCTGGAGCTCGCCCGGCAGGAACTCGTCCGCCGCCATGATGCCTTTACTCTGGACGCCTACGCTTGGTCGCTAGCGGCCACGGGAGACTACGTCCAGGCCAACGCCGAAATGCAGAAGGCGGTGGCCTTCGGCGTGAGAGATCCCAAAGTTCTGAGCCACGGTGTTGAAATCACACGGCACTTATCCCAGATGGCCGTTGTTCGTTAGCTGAGAACAACTGAAACCGGCCACTGAGTATTTCGCTCACTACCGGTTTCCGCGCGGCCGCGAAGCAACTCGGCCTGTCGCGCTTCTCGGCGAGCAGGGAAGCGAACGCGGCGGGCAAGCGCAGGCCTTCGCGGAGATGGTGAATCACGTTCTCGTCGACGTCGGGCCGGATCACTACGCGCGGCTCGAAGCAGTGGAGATGTTCACCTGGTTGGATGCATCACGCGAGCGCGGGCAGGCGGTAGGTCATGCGCGCCGCGCCGGTGAACGCGGTCGCAGCGAGGGTGATGCAGCGGACTTGTAGATGTGCGGCGTTCCGTAATGTCATACTGCCGCGAGAGGGCTGCGCCAGTAGTAAAGCTCGTTCTCGTCGACGTCCTGGTTGGGATTTCAGACTTCGGCGAAACTCCGGGCGTTATCTTCCAGAGTGGGAACCCAGATCAGACCTATCTTGGATGTTTGAACGTAATCGCAATGGGGCAAACCCTCACATATTCCAGGTCCAGACGGACGGCTAAGGAATGCCGTTCAAGGCCGGTGCAAGTGTGAGTGTTGGCATGTGGCAGGCACGTCTCAAACGGCTTGCGCTCACCGACCCCTACTCGTTGGCGGTCGGCAGGTACCTATCTTAGGTCAAAGATGAGCAGACGGTCGATTTTCTCGCCTTTTGGGTTTACGCCGGTCACGCGAGATGTTCTAACCTTTCCGTCTTTCGAATAGCTATTGTGTCGGTCGAGCCAGGAGGTAGTGTTTACACTCTTTTCCACCACGCGGTATTCGTAATCGCTGATCTTTCTGACGGTTGCTGTGGCTGTGCCGTTGTTGTCAATCGGATGAGCTTTGCCGTCCTCTTTGTACCGGGTCAATGAGGGCACAACCGGCTTGCCACCGGAGTCTGTGCCTTCCACTTTTAGGACGGTCCAGTCTCCTTCCCGCCAAATCGTAATCATTTGAGACTTCGGGATCGTCCCGGGGTGCCATTTGGACTTGGCGGTGTTCAGTACCCACGTGTCAATTTGGACGTCGGCGCCAACCATAAAAATCAGAAATACAGCTTCATGCCGAATTGGAAGAGGCGCATCGGCTGCCGCAGGCTGCGGATCTCACCCGTACGAGGTGCGTCCGGGATGATCGAATCGTTGGTGGCGTAGCCCAAACCGTTCGGCACCCCAAATTGCGGGGTGTTGAATATGTTGAAGCCCTCCGCGCGGAATTGAAGCTTTCCGCGCTCCCCAGCCGGCTTGAAGACCCAGTTCTTGCCCATCGAGAGATCGAAGCTCTTTAGGCCGGGCGAAATCAAGACGTCCGTCGCGGCATTGCCATAATGGCAGAGTTCCGGATGATTTTGGATATTGCACTCGGTACGGCGGAAGGCGGTGTAGTCATACCACAACTGGCGACTGGCAGCGCCGCCCAACCGGCCATCCGCGATTCGGTCCGGGTAGGAGCCGGAGTTGGTATTCAGATTCCCGCCGGCAAGGGCGAATGGAAAGCCCGTGCGGAATGTGGCGATGCCGCTGGTTTGCCAGCCGCCCAGAACCGCGCGGATCAAGCCTTTGGAGTTCTGGAAGATCGGCACCTCCCACACATAGTTGATGACCGCATTGTGCGTGACGTCAAAGCCGTAACGCCCGCGATTCGCGCGGCGGTTGTTCGGATCCTGGTAGACCGGGCTCACGCTCCCTGCGGGATCGTTGCGGCCGTAGCCTTCGCCCAGCGCCTTGCCGAACGTGTAGGCCAAACCGGCGGTGAACCCGTTCGAGTAGCGCTTTTGCGCCTGAACCTGCAAGGCGTGATAGCTGGCATTGGCGAAGCTGTCCAGGTATCGGATATTCCCCAAAAGGCGCGCCTGATTGCCCTCCCCCTGGCTGATGTATGCCTGCCAGGGACGGCGGCTATTGAAATCCGTGTTAGCCGAGGGAGTCGCCGGTGAATTGAAGTTGGGGATTGTATTGTCGATATGACTGGTCTTACTACCCACATAACCAATCGTAACGATGGTCTTCCACGGCAATTCCCGTTGAATGTCGGCGCTCCACTGCACCACGCTGCTGGCTTTGTTATCGGGCGAAAATGCAAGCACGTTGGTTCGTGCCGCGGCCGTGCCTTGGCCCGGGAAGGGGTTGTCCAACGTCAGGACCGGCTGACCGGGCGTGAAGCGCCGGGTGGTGGCCGTGTAATCGCGCCCGCCATAGCTGATTGGAATGGTGAGGGCAGCCTGGTCTACCTGGTTAAAGCCAAACGTTCCAGAGTACGGCGGCTGCAGGTCCAGAATCGTCATGTTGTTCATCTGCTGGACGTTGGCGAACCAGCCACCGCCCGCGCGAAAAACCCACTTGTCCGTAACCCGGTAGGCGATACCCAACCGCGGCATGAAATAGCGGTTGTCGGTGCGATAAAAGTCGAAGTCCTCGTTCGGCGCCG
>JBDTTL010000476.1:0-2809 GCA_039930665.1 Acidobacteriota bacterium | reverse complement strand
GTCAAAACGCCGTCAAAAATCAGAAGACGTTCGAGTTTAGGGCTCTGCGGTATTGCGCGTTGAGCGCTGTCGGCTCAGAATGAAGTGGGACACGTCCATGCAGGTCCATGAAAGCTCAGTGGAGCTAACCACTTGCGCCGTACAGCCCCGTGAAAACTGCGATTGTGACGTCGCACGCCTGCCGTCGTTCCCACGAAGAGTATTGGAATGTGTTTTTTCAGCTACGAGGATGGCCCTGCGGGGTATGGTTTTTATGCGAGGGGAGTTCAACTCCGCAGTGATATCGTGGCGGCGCTTCGCCGACGCCTGGCTGCACACTAACGCCAGAGCCTTATCGAGCGCTCGTGGGCAAGACGCAGCTCAATCCGCGGAGGACGATTGGAAACCTCCTTGCGATTTGCGAGTCCGGCCAGTCCTTAACGCAATGGCGCACACAAACAGAGCCGAAAGCATTAAGAATAGTAGGCAACTTCGATGGCCAGAACTACTGCTCTCTTTTTCGATGTCGGAGGCGTGATCTTGACTGACGGTTGGGATAGCGCGGCTCGAAATAGCGCCGCTCGGCGCTTCGGGCTGGATTGGGAGGAGTTCGAAAACGCCCATGAATTGGCGGTCTCCGACTTCGAAATCGGCCGTACTAGCCTTGACGAGTATATCAACCGAACCGTGTTCCACCAGCCCCGCGCATTTACCCGGGATGAATTCAAATCCTTCATTTGGGCGCAATCCCACGAGCATCCCGAAGCACTGGCAATTGTGGCCGAACTGGCTCGCTCGCGAAAGTATCTGCTGGCCACTCTCAATAACGAGTCACGAGACCTCAACTGTTACCGCATAGAGCGTTTCCGTCTGTGCGACTACTTTACAGTCTTTTTCTCGTCGGGCTTCCTGGGCGTGAGGAAACCGGGTGAAAAGATTTTCCAACTCGCGCTTGAGATTACCCAGCGAATCCCCAATGAGTGCCTGTTTGTGGACGACCGGGCGCCGAACGTCGAGTGCGCGCTGCGCTTAGGAATGCGGGGGATCCAATATCACACTGCGGCTCAGTTGCGAGAGGACCTTCACAGCCACGGAGTCTAGACCAACATGCTCCACATTTTGACGATCAACAGCGGGTCTTCGAGTCTCAAGTTCTCGCTTTACGATATGGAGCCATCAGAGGTGCTGCTGCTTTCCGGTGAATTCGACCGGATCGGACTTGCCCACGGGATCTTCCACGTCCAGGGAAACAACCAGGATTTGGACCTCCCCGACCACGATGCCGCTCTGCACACTCTTTTCGGATGGCTCGCAAATCATGGGCCCCACGTCGACTTGGATGCCGTTGGCCACCGTCTCGTCTATGGAGGGCGTAAATACGAGAAGCCGCAATTAATTACCTCAAAGGTGTTGGAGGCGCTGACGAAACTGGTTCCGTTTGCTCCGGAACATCTGCCCCACGAATTGAAAGCCATACAAGCGGTTGACCAGGCACATCCAGGCTTGCCGCAGGTAGCGTGTTTCGATACAGCGTTTCACTGGGGTTCGCCGAAGATCGCAAAGCTGTATCCGCTCCCGCGCCGATATTGGGATGAAGGTCTGATGCGTTATGGTTTTCACGGTTTGTCGTATGCCTACATCTTGCAGGAACTCAGGCGCGAAGATGAGGCGATGGCTCACGGAAGGGTGATTGTGGCGCACCTGGGCAACGGCGCAAGCATGGCCGCTATACGGGACGCTCATCCAATCGATACAACCATGGGGATGACTCCCTGCGGAGGCCTGATGATGGGTACCCGCTCTGGCGATCTTGACCCCGGCGCGGTTTTTTACCTCATCGCGGATGGTTTATCGCCATCCGCGACAAAGAAGGTCTTGAACGAGCAGGCTGGGCTGTTGGGCGTGTCGGGAATCAGCTCCAATATGCAAGACCTCCTCGACAAGGCGGCCAATGATCCGCACGCCGCCGAGGCCGTCGCGCTCTTCTGCTACCAGGCGAAGAAGTTCTTGGGCTCCTTGGCGGCGGTATTGGGCGGCATAGACACTCTGGTGTTCACGGCCGGCATCGGCGCGAACGCCCCCTCCATCCGCAGCCGCATTTGCGAAGGTTTGGAGTTTCTCGGTATTCGTTTGGATTCCGTGCTGAACAACGCCAATGCTGCCGTCATCTCGACAGAAGGCAGCCTCGTTCAGGTTCGTGTGATGAAGACCGACGAAGACATCATGATCGCCAGATATACAGAGGAGCTAATACGTAGAGAAAAGGGGCTCTCGACCAAAGCAGCCCTGCGCGCTGAGCTCAGCGCATGATGATCGGCGGTCCCGATAAGTGATGATGACGGCATTCGCACCGACGAGTTTGCTGGCTACCGATCCTTAGATTCGCCCAAGGATAAGGAACGATGACGACAAAAGCTGCTGAAAAAGAACAACGTCCATTTGTTACAGACATTCAGGAACTCCGGCGGCGTGCCCGCGAGTATATGGAGCGTGGTGCGGTCACAAGTGGTTACAAAGCCGACCGGGAAACGGTTCTCAGGATACTCAACGAGGTTCTGGCGACGGAACTCGTCTGCGTGTTGCGCTACAAACGGCATTACTATATGGCCGCTGGGATTCATGCACAATCGGTGGCCCAGGAATTCCTCGAGCACGCGAACGAGGAGCAGGGTCATGCCGATCTGGCCGCGGAGCGGATTGTCCAATTGGGAGGCGCTCCGAACTTTAATCCCGAAGGTCTGGCCATGCGCAGCCATTCGCAGTACATCGAAGGAGCGTCGTTGCTGGACATGATTCGAGAGGACCTGGTGGCGGAACGGATCGCAGTCGA
>JBDTTL010000475.1:0-2811 GCA_039930665.1 Acidobacteriota bacterium | reverse complement strand
GCTGTGCCAGTTGGTGTGCTCCTGCCACTGCTTGTTGCCGTCTTGGTATCGGTAGGTCTGGCCCAGACGGCCGTTTGCAACCGGGGTCCCAGAAGGAAGGTACCGAATTTCTGGCTTCTTGGATAAGAACCCCGCGACTTCGACTCTGTTCATCTGCATGATGTCACTCCACCCATCCGATGGCCGATTTGGCCAGCTGATGCTTCCAAAAGCGCGCGGCCATCGGATGGTTCCTGACCGTGCGGAAGCGGTTATTCTTGCCTGCCATCAACCGCAACTCTTTGATGCCAATGGTTAAGACGCTGCCTACGCGAATATCTCTGCAATTCGAGGCTCCTCGCGACGGTCCTATGCCCTCGGAGCCCAACCCGTTCCGCCAGTTCATAACTCTATTCGTGACTGCAAGTTGAAGTCGGAACAACTTTCTGCGGTCGTCGCGGCCAACGGATGCTTCCGATTACGCGGTCTCGGCCAACGGATGGTTCCGAAGTGAACCAGGAGGGCTCGGCAGAACGGCATTAGCCCTGTCCGGAGGCGAAAATCCGGCCAACTCATGGTTCCAATCGCGGCCAAGGGATGGGTAAACCGACACATCATGATGGATTAGGCTCCTTTCCCGAGCCCCAGTTCCTCGACGAAACCGTGCTCGGCTTCCGTAGTTGATTCCACCGCCATCGGTGGCATGATTTCGGGTTTGCTGATTGTGTTGCGTGTTCGATTCACCGGCGGCTGTGGAATGGCGGTGCCGTCCTCCAGGGCGACGAATGTTTTGGGCGGTTCAATGGCAGCACGCCGCGTCAATTCCGGATCAAGGAAATACAGCATCTGGGTGCCGAGGATCGGATAGTGACCGCTGACGAAGATCAGCATTTGGCCAGGCGCCACAATCTTCTCGGACGCGCCATCGCTCTGCTTCTGCGGAGGTTTCAGCCGCAGGACTTCATCGGGGGTCATCAAGGGCCGTTCGATATGATCGACGCTGGCGTTCACGTGTCCCATCATTGGCGAAAACCGGGAACCGGAAAAGTTGTAACTCGCCTTTTGAACCGTCTGCGTACCCGTCATCTTGGAAAGCAATTCAGCGGTCTCGAGCTGGTTGGGAGCGAACGCGATCCGCACGTGACAGTTGGACACGATGCTCTCGTTGTGACCATAAGCATCGACGACCTGGCGGATGTCCTGGGTGATCAAGTAGGCTTTTAACCCATAGCCGGCCATGTAGGACAGAGCGTCTGCGAAGATTTCCATGCGGTTCAACGATGGAAACTCATCAATGAGCACGAGCAGGCGATGCTTGTTCCGCTTCTGTTCAGCGCCTTCAAAAACCATCTTCTCGGTGAGCCGGTTAACCACCATGGTGAACATCAGCCGGATCATGGGTCGGAGCCGGATCTTGTCAGAGGGCGGCACTACCAGGTACAGTGAGATCGGCCGCTCGTAGTTGACCAGGTCGGCAATCGTGAAATCGCTGGCTGAGGTGTTCTTCGCGACCAGAGGGTCGCTGTACAGCGTTAGCGCGGTTTTCGCGGTGCTGAGAACCCCGCCGAAGTCACGATCTTCTTTATCGAGCATTTCCTGCACCTTCTCTTTGACCACTGGATGCGTTGCCGTCTTGTCGCCGTTCGTCATTCGCCATCCGTGCGCATAGGTGGAATCGTGCGGGAAGTTGATCAACTCCTTCAACGTCTCGCGAAAATTCGATCCTGGCTTCGTGAAGACGTGCGCCATATCCGCGAGCGAGGCTACACGGCCTTCGATGGCCGCTTCGTAGCAGACGTGCAGGATCATTCCCGTCGTGATCGAAGCTGCGGCATCCTGCCAATACCGCTCCTGGGGACTGTCCTCTCCCGTGCGAACGATCATGTTGGCGATATTCTGGGCATCGCTTACGTCGCGAGTAGTGAAAAGACGAACCTCGGAAAGAGGATTGAAGCGCGAACTACTCGATTCCTCGACCGGCGAAAACTTGAAACAGACGTGGCCTTGCTGCGCCCGGAAACCGGCTGTTTTGGCCCAGTTCTCACCCTTGATGTCATAGATCACCGCCGACTCTGACCATGCGAGCAGGGTCGGAATCACCAGACCGACACCTTTGCCGGAGCGAGTAGGAGCAAAGGCCAAAATATGTTCGGGGCCGTTATGCCGCAGATAGTGGAGCCTGTGGCTTCCATTGCGGCACCATGCGCCCACGTAAGCGCCTTGCCGGCATGTGGTGAGGCCCGTCTCCCGGATATCAGTTTCATTGGCCCACCGTGCCGAGCCATGCAGGTCTTCCGCGTTCTCCATCAATTTTCGCGATTGGCGATTCGTCATTACAAAGAAGATCGCAATACAGCCGAACGAACCGACGAATACAATCATTTCACCGATGAAAAGCGGCTTCCGGATGCGTTCGTCCTGCGACGTTGAGTTGTGCCAACCCCACAGCATCCAGGCAAACGGTTGATAGATTGCACCTGCTTTTGTCCGTATCAGCGGGAGTCCGAGGGCGGGTTGGTATTGGAATTGGGTGGCGATGTACTCAGTGGCGATGAAGCTGACCAGAACCAGGAGAAGCAGGCCGAATACGGTGGCCCGCCAATTGTATCCCCCGAGGTAGCCTGGCTTCCGCGGTGTTCGGTAAAGGTCTGGTTGTCGGCTCATGACGGTGACTCCTATTTGCTACGGGCACTAACGGACGGCATCAACTCCAAACCGCAGCCGCCGGCGCGTGCCCCAAAGACCACGGCGCGGCCAATCACTGCGATCAGCAAGAGTCCGCTGATAGCGATAATCTGCCGCCAGTGGCGGCGGCGATCGGGACACGCTTCG
>JBDTTL010000474.1:0-2886 GCA_039930665.1 Acidobacteriota bacterium | reverse complement strand
GCGATTTGGTTCCGAGGCCTTCTGCTATACTTGAGACTCGCAATGGCAAAAGACAACCTATATCAAGCCGTGTATCAGGGCAGCGGCACCTTCCTCATCACCAAACCCAAGCGCAAGCCAGCGAAGCGACGGCAGTCGAAGCTGAAGGGCACGGTTCGCGGCGCACGCAAGTCGTAAGATCCCAGTTCTTCGAAACCCTTTTTGACGCTATTGCCTGTGGCAAGGGAGCGGGCGGTTTGTGTCCGCCCGCCGACAAGCGGCTTAAGTAGGAGCCGGGTCAAAGTTCACAGCCGCCGTAATCCTTGGCGATTCCGTGAACTTCGAACGCGAGTCCAGACCCCTGCCGGATTTTCTTGCCCTTGAGTGCGACGCGTTCGCCCGGTTTCAAGCTCATCGAACTTCTGTTGATCAATGTGTAGGTGTGCTTCTTGTCGTCGCTTCGCAAAGTTGTTGCCGCGTTGGAAGACTGGAGGCAGCCGACAACTTTGCCATGGTTATGATTGTGCACGGCCAGATACGCGATTCCCGCGCCGGCCGCCGCGGCCCCGATGGCGATGCCGGTACTCGCGTGATAACTTCCGGTGCCCGAGCCTCCGTATTGTCCGAAAGCCGAATTCGCGCAGAGAGCAAGCGCGAGTGTAAAACCCTTCGCTAACTTTGATTGCATGTCATCTCCTTTATAGGTCTGAAAAAATGGACGGTAAAACACCGATTTGATATCGAGATCGAGTTCTACCGTCCGAGGGAATTTAGTAGCGAGACTTCTCCGTAGTGCCGGGCTTGGTGCCGGTTGCGAGCCAGCGTCCCGCCGGAAGTCGGATCAGAAAGATCGGATGGGTACATACTGCCGGGACATTGATCTTAAAACTAAGGTCGGCATCGCCGCCCGGGCTGAGGCTCACGGCTTGCGTGTCAATCGCCGCCTCCGTGTTCCCTGCGGGGCTGCCCGGATTACACACCAGCGTTCCGAGAACGGCGGTGACAGGACCAGTGGTGCCGCTGTTATTTCCACCATTGAAAACCAACCCGTCGACGTCGAAGGAACCCTCGCCGCTGTTCAGGTTAACCTTTGCGTTGCCGCTCACAACCGTCCACGGTCCTCCCGCGCTGTGGATTTGACCAACTGGATTGTCGACTCCAGGGGCCGTGATCACGCCTTCCATTCCACGCCAGCGCACGACGGTATCGTTTTGTGCAAACGCCCCCGCACACAATATCAGTGACAACAAATAGACTTTCTTCATTTTTAATTTGATCCTTTCATGTCTCTTTCTAGTTTTCATTTAAGACTGGGTTCCGATGCAGCGGCCGACCGGCCACCGTATCAGTGCTGCCGTCCCAACTCATTGGATGCAGCCAATAGGAGAGTGATTGTAAGGAGGTTGTGAAATTCTGGTGAAGGCGTTGCAGGTACGCAAACGAAGCCTTTTGGGACGCTATTACGTGATGGCAAGGGAGCGTGCTCGGGTTGGTGGAACGCTCCTACGTGAGCGGGTGGGACTTTATGGCGGGCTGGTTGGCGGGTTTTGAATTGCGGAACCTTGCGAGGCGGCTCGCTCCCTTTGCTTCGGCTTTGAATATATGCCGGGGCCGTGACGGAGGAGTTCCAGTCCACCAGATAAAATCTTGAGAACAGGCTGGAAGCAGTTCTGACCGGTGGGTGACCTAGCGAAGGTTGAGGTACGGCGGGGCTTACTTTCCGAGGATCACGTTTATGCCCGCGATGATGAGGTCCGTCTTGACACGCGGAAGCCGGCTGACTGATTCCGTAAGCAGCGTTCGATCGAGTGTGACAAGCTGAGAAACATTGGCGACCGAGTCCTGTGGCAGTTCGGTGATGCGCGATGAGAGCAGTACGTTCCCGGGCGCCTCCGTCCATTTCAGGTTACTGGTTAGCGGGACGCAAACCGCTGTTGCGATTCTGCTGCGGTTTATGGCATCGCACTGGACTATCACTACCGGCCGTCGCAACCCAGGCCCGGAACCGGTGGGAGAAGGCAAATCGGCCCACCAAATGTCGTCTTGAGCGATTACCATTCCGCGCGATATAAAGTGTGGCTCGCGGCGGCCGCGGTAAAGTCATCCGACGGATGATTCAGTTCAGCGCACACACGATCCATCGCTTCGGTTACTTCGTCGGCTGCGTGGTGTGCCATTTACTCCCTGACGGCATCGCTGAATAACTAGCTGCGCGACTTCTTGGTTCGCCTAGCAAGACGTTCGGCTACCTCAAATACATCGTCGGGAATCGATATCGCCGTATTCATACTTTTAGTATGACCGGAAATAACTTCGGCCTCCCAGTAACTTTGTGAAAGACACCCGGGAGGCCGATTGATTTGGATCGCGAAGCTCGGCTGGTTTAGTCGCCGAAGGAACCGACTTCTTCCTGTTTGGTGACAGGTTTGGGGGCTGCCGGGGCGATGGCGCTTAGGGGTACCATGCCGGGAGTGGGCTTCTCGCCCAGCACGTGCTCCTTGTACATGGCCAACATGCGGGCGTCCTCGGCGTCGGTCTTCTGCTTAGCGTCACGGGCGCGCTTCTTTTCTTCGCGGGCGGTCTTGGCGATGCCCAGGTCGTCGAGGTCGTGCTGCCGTTCCTTGTTCACGTCTTCGGCGCGGAGAACCAGATTGTGCTCAAGACTCGGGAGGTTGACGTTCTTACCGCCGGCGATGATTTCGTGACGGCCCTTGTCTTCATACCACTTGGTGAGGGTGGCGGTCATGTGCATCTTTTCGATGATGTTGCGCCAGCCAACGCCGGTGTTGTACGCGCAGAAGGAAATCTCGCCTTCCTGGGTGGCGTAGGGAATGATGCACTGCTCGGTGCGCCGGAAATCGTAGTTGAACAGATCCTGGAACCACATGCCTGCGATGAACAGGAAGT
>JBDTTL010000473.1:0-2889 GCA_039930665.1 Acidobacteriota bacterium | reverse complement strand
CATGCCCATTCGAACCCGGCACGCTTTTCATCGGCTGCCGAGTAGATAAGAAGGTCTTGAGCACTCCTTTCTGAATCACGGGTACAGGCTGAGGAGCCACACCTTCAAAGTCGAATTGGTAATAACCCGCGAGCGGCTTGCCTTGATATGAAGCCTGGGTAGGATCGTCCACGACGTCTATCCATTCGGGCAGCACCCGCGATCCATTGCGTCCCTCGAATTCACTGGGAATGACGTTTACCGGATGGCTGGCATCGGAAATCGGCTTCCGCGGAATGCGCAGGTTGTCGCCCAAGAGCTGCGCCAGCAGTTGGGCTGCCGCCTCGGGTTCAAACAAGGCCGGTCCGGTGAAGGTTTCGCCCAGCGGAGCCTTCAGGAGTGCCTGGATATTGCCAGCCATGGCCTTCAGCGAATCCTGGCACTGCGCCTCAGAGGGGATTTCGGCGAGCTTCAGTACAGGAGTTGCGAGCCCGTCGCGGAGCACCATTCCGTCGGGCGCTTGACCTTCGGCGCGCGCGGAGATCCAGGCGGCGTCATCCCGATAACGCAGCGCGGTTCGTTCGGTATTCAGATAGTAGGTCGTGTCCTGATTAAGATGGAACTCGACGCCGGAAGCCAGCACTTCGGGATAGGCATCGAACACCGCCGAATGCTTGGTTACACGGGCTTTCCACGCCGCCTCATCGAACTTAGCGCCCGCGACTTTCGCCAGGCTCTCGACGGGATCGGCTTTGGAATAATCCGCCAGTTTCTCGGCCGGTGCGGCAGAATTGGTGAGCGCAGCTCGCTTGCGGGATATCGATTCGACGGCGGCCTTATAGGCGTGATCGGTCGCCAGCCAGAAACCTTCGCGCAAGGCGCGATAGTTATCATCGAGCGACAGGGGATCAGTATCGTAGCGCGAGCCGGTGTAAAGACCGCTGTAGATGTGCCCGGTGTTGTCAAAGTCGTAGCTGCCCACACGCACTTCGATATTCGGGAGCCGGAAACGATTGCGCGAAACCGAGGTAATGGCTCCAAAGCTCGCGGCCACTTCGAAGGCGTCATTGTCGTCGAGCGTATAGCTGATGAAGTAAGGCGTGTCGTCACCGCCGCCACCCACGACGCGCAACTGACTGGAGCGTTCCATCTCGTCTCTCATGGCGCGCAGGACAACATCTTCCGCGTAGGCATCGTCTGCATACGCGGATGCGTCTGGAGCCAGCAAACACAGCGCCGGCGCCGATAAACCGGTCGCGATCAGAAATTGACGCCGCGAAAACGGGGCCATGTTATGGATTCGCCTCCGGACGAGACAGGTACGGCGCTTGATCCTGCGAGCGCTCCTTACGCTGAATCTCGATACTCGATACCAGCAGCGCCGGTGAAATTGCGGCTACCGGAACGTTGCCGGATTCGGCGCCGCAAATGCCATTGAAGACTTCACTCTTAGCCGAGGTCGCCACGATGTTTCCGAAACTGGCTAGCGGCGTGCCGACGATGCTTACACCGCGGATCAGCTCATCGGGTCGGCCGTCGGGGTAAACGCGATAGACCACCAGTGGGATCACCGTGAACGCTTGCAAGCCGCGGCGCGCCGTGGTGGTGTAGCCGCCGGTGACCTGGTCGAAAAACAATCCGTAAGGTTTGCCTTGCTTCTTCACTTCTTCGATCAGCATCTGACGCAGCTCTTTATCGCTGACCTGCTTCGACGATTCCACAAACAGATTCGACTGCCGCGAAACCACCTCTGCGCCCGGCTGCCTGCGTCCATGCCCGTTGGAATTGGGGAAGCCGTCGACCGGCGCGCGCGACATCAGGAAGGTCTTCAGCACGCCGTTTTCGACGATGGGAACGCGGCGGGCCTTCACGCCCTCGTCGTCGTATAAATACGATCCATTGAGCATATTGCCTTGAAACTCGCGCAGCGTGGGGTCGAAGACCACGGAGAGAAACGGCGGGAGAATCTGCTTGTTCACACTCTTGGTGAAGGTCTGACCTTCGGCTGCATCTTTCTGGCGGTGTCCCTCAATGCGATGGCCGAAAATCTCGTGAAAGAATACGCCCGCTGCACGGCCCGACAAGATCGCCGGCCCGACAAAGGGATCCGAGGGCGGAGCAACCAGCAGGTCCTGTAAGTTTTTACCGGCTTTTTCCACAGCTTTCAGAATCTCGGCGTCCTTGGGCAAACGGGCGGAATCGTCGGTCTCGAAGGTTTCCATGGTTTGCAAATCCATGCCGTCGGTGGCCTTGCCGGAGGTGGTGATAATGATACGGCTGAACAGGCGGCCCTGCCCGAGGCGCGTGCCTTCGGAGGTGACCAGGGTTTCCACGGAACGTTGCGTCTGCAATGTAATGCTGGAATTCAGGGCGCCGGGATATTTGGTAAACTCCTTCGAAAGTCGGCGCAAGCGAGCGGACCACTCCGCGGTGTTGAATTTGAGCGGGGGAGGCTGCTCAAAAAACACCTGGGGAGCTTCCGCGGAGAAATCGTCGGAGCCGTCAGTCGCAGCGGCGCGCAGTTTTTCATCGGCTTGGATCTGGATGAATCTTTGCGAAGCGTTGCGATAAACCCGGTCCGTGGCGAGCCACACAGCTTGCCGGATCTCAAGAGGGTCGTCGTCAAGCGCGATGGCTTGTGTGGCAGTGAAACGTGGAAGTTGGCCATTCACACGGCGGTAGTTGTCGAACTTAGGCGAGCCCACCCGCACGCTAATGTCAAGCAGCCGGGCGCGGCTGTGGTTCTGTCGCGAAATCGCGCCATCGCTCGCGCTCAGAGTATTGGATTCGCCGTCCGTGACCGAGTAGCTCATGAAATAGGGCGCGGGACTGCCCTTGGCTTTGAGCGCGGCAAAGTTGCGATCTAACTCGCTGGACAGGATTTTAATCAGCGGCGACTGAGCCGAAACA
>JBDTTL010000472.1:0-2894 GCA_039930665.1 Acidobacteriota bacterium | reverse complement strand
CACGCTTACCAACAAGGCGGTAAAACTGACCGCGAAAAACCGCTTCCTTCCCCGGGCAATCAGTGCGACAATCGACGATAGAACATGATCCGGCGTGAATGGTTTCGCGCGAGCTGGCGTGTTCCGGCAGCGGCAATGTTAGCCGCGGCCGGTGTGGCCGTCGCGTTATCGGCAGCCGACGATGCGGTCTCAGGGCTCAAGGCGGCGGTCACCGCTCTCCAATCCAACAATGAATCTGTAGCGATCGTTGCGCTCAAGCGCCTGAGCGGCAGGCTTCCGCAGATCGCCGACTACGTGGGGTGGTTCCGGGCCTCCGCCGAATTTAGCGCGCAGAACTATCCGGCCGTGCAGGGGGCTCTGGAACCAATTTGGGCGCAGACGCCGGCGTCACCGCTGATCGGACGAGCCGCGTTGCTGGGCGCGCAGGCCTTCGGGCAAACCGCCAATGCCTCTGGCGCCGTGAGTCTGCTGCGCAAGTATTATGCCGCGTTGCCGCAGCCGCAAGGCGACTTGGCGCTGGCCAAAGCTTTCGCGGCAGCCGGCGATACCGTGAGCGCCGCCATCTACGCACAGCGCGTGTACTATAACTATCCGGCTTCGGCTGAATCCGCGGAAGCCGACGCACTCGGCGCGAATCTGCAGTCTCAGCTGGGAGACAATTATCCGCCGGCCATGGGCAACGCCATGTTGGGACGCGCGCTGAAATTGCTGGATGCCGGGCGCACCGAGCAAGCGAGGAAAGAGTTGCTGGCATTGGTGCCGCGGCTCGGTGGCGAAGAACGCGATACCGCGCTGGTAAAGATCGGCGTGGCCCAATATATTGCCAAGGACTCCAAAGCCGCCCAAAAATATTTAGCGGAACTCAGCGTGCAGTCACCGCAGGCCGACGCCGAGCGTCTGCACTATCTGCTGCTCTGCGCGCGGCGTGCGAGTGACCGCGCGGCGATGAGTGCATTGCTGGACGAACTGGCACGCTTGCATCCCGACTCGCCCTGGCGGCTGGAAGCGTTGCTCGCCATCGGCAATTCGTACCTGGTGGAGAATCAGGTGGACGCCTACGAACCCCTCTTTCGCACGTGTTACGAATCTTTTCCAAAGGAAGCGCGTGCGGCCGGCTGCCACTGGAAGGTGACCTGGGCGCACTACCTCCGCCGCAAGGATGACGCCGCCGACCTGCTGCGCGAGCACCTGCGCCTGTTCCCCAACTCCGACGAGTCCTCGGCCGCGCTGTATTTCCTAGGGCGCTTGGCCGAAGGCGCCGACGATCCGGGCGCTGGCCGCGCTTATTACGGCGAGATCGTGCGCGAATACCCCAACTATTTTTACACTGGGCTGGCGCGCGAACGCCTAGCGGCATTACCAGCGGCGGAGGCCGTCTCTTTGCCGGTGGGCAGATTTCTGCGCACTGTCGATTTCGCTAAGCGCGCTCGTGTGCGCAACTTCGAGGCCAACACTCTTGCCAAGTTTCGCTTGGGTCGCGCACGGTTACTCGCTTCCGAGGGATTAGAAGATTGGGCCGAGGTTGAACTTCGCTACGCGGCGCAGAATGAAGATCAGCCGCACGTGATGGGACTTGAACTCGCCGCCATGGCCAGCCGGCGGTCGGCGCAGGATCAAGCCATCCGTTACCTGAAGCGCTACGCTCCCGACTACTTGTATATGCGCATCGATTCGGCACCCGCCGAATTTTGGAAGCTGGCGTTTCCTTTACCGTATCGCGAGGAGTTGGAGCGCTTTGCCCGGCAAAATAATCTGGATCCCTACCTGATGGCGGCTCTGGCACGCCAGGAATCCGAATTTAATCCCAAGGCAGTATCTGTCGTCAGTGCGCGCGGGTTGACACAGATCATGCCTTCTACCGGCCGTGAGTTAAGCCGTCGCCTGCGCATCAAGCCCTATTCGACAGCCCGCTTGTTTCAGCCGCAGGTGAACTTGCAGCTGGGCTCGTACTATTTACGATCGGTGGCCGATAGCGTCGACGGGCGCTGGGAAGCTGCGCTCGCGGCGTACAATGCCGGGCTCAGCCGCGCAAAAAACTGGTCCACTTGGGGCGAGTTCCGCGAGCCCGCCGAGTTCGTCGAGACGGTGCCTTTCACGCAAACTCGCGAATACATCCAGATTGTTTTGCGCAACGCCGATATTTATAGGCAGTTGTACGCCGCACCGCAGGCCCCTGCTATAAAGACCGCCACCCCCGCCAGCCGGGTATCCTATTCAGATGGGATCGACCAGCGAACCAAGAGTACTCGAGCCACCGGCGCCCGCTGAGAGCCGCCCGCGCTTCCGCAGCGCGCGCGCCGCCGGACTAAACGAGAGCGTCATCCGCGAGATGACGCGACTGTCGTATCAGTATCACGCGGTAAATCTGGCGCAAGGATACCCCGATTTTCCCGCTCCCGGGATTCTGAAGCGCGCTGCTATCGAAGCCATCGAAGCCGACATCAATCAGTACTCCATCACCTGGGGCGCGAAGCCGTTTCGTGACGCCATTGCCGCCAAATACCGCCGGCATTACCAACTCGACTTCGACCCCGAGCGGGAGATCACGGTGGTGTGTGGCGCCACCGAAGGCATGATTGCGTCACTGACCGGCGTGACCAATCCCGGCGACGAGCTGATCGTGTTCGAACCCTTCTACGAGAACTACGGACCCGATTCGATCCTCTGCGGCTGCACCCGCAAGCTGGTGGCGCTGCGCGCGCCGGATTGGACCTTCGACCGCGACGAGCTGCGCCGCGCTTTTTCTGGCCGCACCAAAGCCATCATCGTAAACTCACCGAACAATCCCACTGGCCGCGTCTTCAGCCGCGACGAGCTTACATTCATAGCGGAACTGTGCCAGGAGTTCGACGCGCTCGCGATCACGGATGAGATCTACGAACACATTCTTTACG
>JBDTTL010000471.1:0-2913 GCA_039930665.1 Acidobacteriota bacterium | reverse complement strand
GATTTCCAACAGGAAATGTGCGCATTCCGGAGCATCCGCCCACCCATTCCGACAACATGCGCCCACCTGTTCCGGACTATTCGCCCGCCTGTGATGCGCTGCCGTGAGGCAGTGGATTTTGGATATCAGGCTTGTGGCGTTTCGTCATCCATTTTGGTGATGGTTTTCCGCATGGATTGCCCCTCCAGTTCGATGCGGTATGCGTTGTGGACCAGTCGGTCGAGAATGCTGTCGGCAATGGTGGGATCGCCGATCTGCTCGTGCCAATGAGCAACCGGCATCTGCGAGGTAAGAATGAGGGGGCGCCGTTGATAGCGGTCATCGCAGATCTCCAGAAAGTCACGGCGCTCGGCATCTTTCAGCGGCGCCATGGCAAAGTCATCCAGCAGGAGCACATCGACGCGGGAAAGTTTCAGCAGCAATCGTCCGATGCTGCCGTCAGCGTGCGCCACGGCAAGTTCGCGGAACAACTCTGCGGTTCTTTTGTGCATGACCGAGAAGCCGTCGCGGCAAGCTTTCTGCGCCAGAGCGCAGGCAAGCCAACTCTTGCCGATTCCCGTAGGCCCGATGAACAAAACGTTCTGATTCTGCCGTACCCATTCGCTCGCCGCTAACGTGCGCAGGAGTTTGCGGTCGAGTCCGCGCGGATGCTGGTAATCAATATCCTCGATCACGCCGCGCTCTTTCAGCCTGGCTGACTGCAGGCGGCGCGCGAAGGCGCGATTCTCTTTCCAGAGCCATTGCTGATCGACAAGCATGGCGAAGCGCTCCTCGAAGCCAAGTTGGCTGGCGTCGGCGGTCTCGGTCTGCGCACGGAAGGCGTCTGCCATTCCGTGTAGTTTCATCGTGTGTAGTTTTTCAATCGTGGGTTGATTTAACATGTCGATTGCTCTGAAGTGGTTTGGTAATTACTGTAACGTCGTGGGCGGATCATAGTAGCCGGCGCCGCGTAGATTCTCATGCCGCGGGCCGGGCTTGCCGGATTCCAGTTCCAGCGTCGTCTGCTTGTCAAGTGAGCGCTTCAAGATAGAGCGCAGACTGGAATAGGAACAGGCCTGCAACTGTAGCGCGCGCTGGCTGGCGGCTTCCAACCGCTGATCGGAATAGGTCTTGGCCAGACGCAGGATTCCAAGGCAGGCGCGATACCCCATCTCAGGATGGGGTTTGCTGGCCAGGATCAATCGAATCACTTCGGCAGTGGCCGTTCCGACGGTTTCACCCCAGTGGATCAGTCGCGAAGGCGTCCACTGCAAGTGCGCCTGATGGCTTTTGGGCATGTGCTCGTGAACTGTTGTATGCCGGTAGGGGACCGAACTGCGCACATGGGAGGCAGCGCGCTTGCCATCCAGGAAAAGCTCGACGGTGTTGGCGGTGTAGCGCGCCTCCAACTGTTGACCGGCAAGCTGATAAGGCACGCTGTAATAGTGCCGGTCGATCTCAACGTGGTAATCGATATTGGCACGTACCGTTTTCCATTCCGCCAGGATGTAGCGTTCGGCTGGCAACGGCTGAAGTGCGGCACGGTCGATCTCGTTAAAGAGAGAAGTCCGTGTGCCGTCGCGTTTGCGGAACCGCCGGTTGTTTAGGCGTTCGAGCAGCTCTTCGATGGCTTCATTGAGGTCACTGATCGCGAAGAACCGGCGGTGCCGAAGTGCGGCCAGTATCCATCGCTCAACGATGCCAACCGCATTTTCGACTTTCGCTTTATCTCTTGGCTTGTAAGGCCGTGCTGGCAGAACCGCGACACTGTAATGCTGCGCCATTTCATGATAGGTGCGGTTGAGATCCGGCTCATAGCGGCACGCGCGAGTGACGCCTGTACGTGGATTATCGGGGACCAGTAGCTTTGTGACGCCTTGGAAAAACTCGAAGGCGCGCACGTGGCAGTCGATCCAGTTCGCCAGATTCTGACTGGGCGCAGCTCGTGCAAAGGTGTAGGTGCTGGCTCCGAGCACGGCGACAAAGATTGAGGCGGGTGCGGCTTGGCTGGTTTCACGATCATAGATCGGCACAGTATCGCCGGCCCAGTCGACAAACGTCTTCTCCCCAGCCTTGTGATCATGCCGGAGCACCACATCTCTGTTCCGGTTCCATCGCTGATACAGTTCGCAAAACCGGCTGTAACCGTAGCCATCCGGATGCGTTTCCCGGTACTCCTCCCAGAGCAGTTGCAGTGTGAGTCGTTTGTGAGTTTGAAGCTGGGTATTCAGTTGGCTGAAATCTAAACCAGGCCTCAGCTGCGATGGCGTCCGCAGGGGCCGGGCGGGAAACAGAAGTTGATCGAGCTGCCGGTCGTCCAAATCGTCTGGTAACGGCCAGCCAAGTTTGGCGGCGGCGGCCTTTTCGAGATATCGATGAACGGTCGCCTGTCCGATCGAGCAACTACGGGCGATCTGGTCTTGATGCAAACCCAGACCAAAACGTAAGCGTAGGACTTCCTTGATTTTGCGCATAGACAACTTCCTTTGGGGCAATCAGCTCCCTCCACTTCCCAGTGGAAGAAACTGCCACCCCCTGTTGTCCAGCGCCGCCTCTCTCTAAGATGAAGTTCTTTTCAGAAAATCATTCCGGGCATGTGAATATCGATTCCGGGACAAGCCAGCTTTTCCATCCATTTCAGCCCGGAATCCATATTCACATCCCCCCGGAATCCGTATTCACATCACTCCGGAACAATTATCCACATGCGCCGGAATCCGCACTACTCGACACGACGGCCGCTGTGAGGATGAGGATGGACTCAATGCGCGTTAACTCTTTGTGGCGCCTGCTGACACTTCTCGCAGTGCTAGCCGCCCCGCTCTGCCAAGCATATAACAGGCCAGACTTCAGCGGCATTTGGAATGAGAGACCGGAGGGCGGCATTTCGCCCGAGTGGGGCGCGATCTTTACAATTGACCATCAAGAACCTCG
>JBDTTL010000470.1:0-2923 GCA_039930665.1 Acidobacteriota bacterium | reverse complement strand
CTCGGGTTCAAGATGGTTTCCATCTGCTTTTTGCCGCGCAGTTCGAGGAACCGCGAACCCAGGCCCACCGCTACCATCAACACCGCGAACAACACCAGAAAAATTACAATGCCGATGACGGGTGTCATGAGTGCGGGACTCCCAACTCCACTACGGTTTGGAACAGCGAGGCGGGAATTTGTACACCGGAAGCCCGCAGTTGCTCGTAAAATCGCGGGCGGATGCCGGTGGCGCGGAAGCGCCCAGTGACCCGTCCCTTTTCGGTTAGTCCGGTTTTCTCGAAAACAAAAATATCCTGCATGGTGATCAGGTCGCCTTCCATCCCCACGCACTCGGTCAGCGCTACTACGCGCCGCGAGCCATCGCTCATACGCGCGATCTGAATCACCAGGTCAATCGCGGAACTGACCTGCTGCCGGATCGCTCGCATTCCCATGTTCGCGTTGGCCATACCCACCATGACTTCCAAACGCCCGAAAGCGTCGCGCGGGGTATTCGCGTGAATGGTAGTCAGCGATCCATCATGGCCCGTGTTCATTGCCTGCAACATGTCCAGCGCCTCTTCGCCGCGGACTTCGCCGACGATGATGCGGTCCGGGCGCATACGCAAAGCATTGATCACCAGTTCGCGAATACGAATGGCTCCAGTGCCTTCAATGTTGGGCGGCCGCGTTTCCATGCGCGCGACGTGTTCCTGCCTTAATTTGAGCTCGGCGGCATCTTCGATAGTAACGATGCGTTCGTCCTCCGAAATAAAGCTGGACATCACGTTCAACAAAGTGGTTTTCCCGGCGCCGGTGCCACCCGAAATCAGGATGTTGAGCCGCGCCTTCACGCACGCCTTGCAGAGTTCCATCATGCCGTCGGTTAGGGTGAGGATCCGCACCAGATCTTCGGCCTTGAGCGGGTCGCGCCCGAAGCGGCGGATGGAGAGCAGCGGACCATCAACGGCCACCGGGGGAATCGCCGCGTTAACGCGCGATCCATCGGGAAGACGCGCATCGACCAGCGGCGAGGATTCGTCCACTCGCCGGCCCACTCGGGCCACAATCTTTTCAATGATCCGCATCAGATGCTGATTGTCTTTGAACTGCACCGGCGTCTTATAGAGTTTGCCGGCGCGTTCGATGTACACCAGCTTGGGCGTAGTTACCAGGATGTCGGAGATAGTGGGATCGGCCAGCAGCGGTTCGAGTGGTCCCAGTCCGAACACTTCGTCCAGCACTTCGCCGATGATGCGATCCTTCTCCATCATCGTCAGCGGCGTTTTTTCGTCTTCCACCAGACGGGCGACCGCCGAGCGCACTTCCGAACGCACCCGGTCCACGGCCACGCTCGAGAGCATCTCCAGATTGATCCGGTCGAGCAGCTTACGGTGCAGGATGAATTTCAGATCCTGATACTGCGGACTGAATTCCGACTGCGAAAACAGCCGATCCACCCAGGCCGATTCTGTATGCACCAAGGCGTTTGAGTTAACTGCCATTACCGGTAATCCTCTCTATCCGTACAAAACATCTAAACAAACTATCCAAACAACGAAAATCGCTTTTTCTTAGCTTCCGGCAGGCCTGCGATTTTGCCCGCGAGCCGCGCAAAATCCATGCTGACGTCGCTCGAATCGCCTACCAGCCGCCCTTCACTGAAAGCTTCGTAAAGAGCGTCAAAATCATTGACGACGGTTGCGAAGACGGGCACTCCGAGCATGCTCTCGAGCTCATCGAAAGTCACATCGATCCGCTTGGTGGTGCGATTCAGCACCAGCCGCAAATGCGACCGCGAATACCCCGCATCCAGCAGCACCTGCACCACCTGCTTGGCTTGATGCAAGGCTGGAACCTCCGGCGTGGTCACCAGATAAGTTTCATCCGCCATATCTAAGATCGAAAGCGTGGTGGGATTGACATTGCGCCCCAGGTCGAGCAGGGTCCAGTCATAGAGGGTGCGGGCAAAAGCTACCACCTGCTTCACGTGCCCGCCGGGCAATTGTTTCGCCCCGGGCGACGTGGGCGCATTCATGATCTCCAGGTTGGGGATGCCGTTCGAGATCAACCCGTGCCAGTAACTCTGATCCAGCCGCTGCAGGTTGTTCACCGCGTCCGCCAGCGAGTAGGCGCCCGAAGTCTTCATCAAAAATCCGACCAAGCCGGACTGCAGGTCCAAATCCGCCAGCAGAATCTTGCCAGTGTTCTGCCGCGCCATTTCCGCCGCTACATGGCAGGCAATCGTAGTGGCGCCACACCCGCCCTTAGCGGAAAGAAAGGCGATGATTTTGCCGCCCCGCAAAGTACTTTTGCCGGCCTTTTCCTTGCTTTGCCCCAAGCGCTCCAAGGCCGCGATCAGGGGCTCGGCCAACGGCGGAAACAAATATTCGCTCACCCCCGCCCGTAGCGCGGTCAGGATGTCTTCCGGGTGCGCAGCGGCGTTGAGCGCAAATACTGCCGGCTGAGAGCTGGCGGAGCGAAGCCGTTTCACAATTTCTTCGAGGGGCTCTCGCAGCTCTGTGGTCTCCAGCAGAATCAGGTCTGGCTGCATTCGATCCATGCGCTCCAGAAACGGGCCCCAATCCTGCGGAATTTCGGACGCCTCAAAAGCTAGACGGATCGGCAGTGGCGCGAGGGCTGCATGCAGCTCCTCCCATAGCTCCTTGCTATTGACAATCAGTCCGGCTGTAATCGGATACATTCAAATCCTTTCTACTTAGCGACCGTCGGCGTGGGGGGCGCCACGGACGAAGGAGCTGCCGACGAGGCTGGCGCGCTATTCCCTTGGGGCGGTGCCTGCCCTGGCTGCGGGGCCAATACTGCGGGCACAAACTGCAACTGGGGGGCACCGTAGCCCTGCGCGGCCGAAGGCGCCGAGGTGGTCTGCATAGACTTCATCAAATCCTCAACCGGCATACTCGCCGGCGCAGCTTTGGTTA
>JBDTTL010000469.1:0-2936 GCA_039930665.1 Acidobacteriota bacterium | reverse complement strand
GCTGCGGTGTTTTTCGCGTCCGATGATTCCGCGTGGCTCTCGGGCCAGGTGGTCGTGGCTGCGGGCGGACAGACGCAATAAGCGCGTCCGCTAACTGCCGACGCTAAGCCCAGGTCTTCTCCAAGGGTACGCCCCGCTCGCAGAGGTCGCAGGACTTGGCGTCCTTGTAATACGTGGCGTCGAGGTGGGCCAGCGAGTAAAACGGCAGGGTACCGAAGGTGGCGGCGCCAGGCTCGGGTTGATGGATCAGGACTGCGATGGCGACTACCTCGCCGCCGCGGTCCTCCACCATGGTTTTGAGCTCAAGCACTTTCGAGCCAGTGCGGAGGATGTCGTCCACCAGCAGAACTTTTTCGCCATCCTGGATTTCCAGGAACTGCCGGAAGCGCATCGCCTGACAATCGGCGTCGCGCTCGGCCCAATACACCTGGCGGGAGCGCAGCGCTTCACACACACCGTAGGCTACAGGCAGGCCGCCGGTGGCAGGTGCAACAATCGACAGCTCCGGGATCATGGCGCGCAGATCGGAGTGTGCGCGGATCAGACGACTGAGACCCACGCTCAGAATCTTTGCGGATTGGTAATGGCGCATGGTGAGCGCCACCTGCAGGTACTCATCGGTGTGCAGGCCGTTGGGATATTCGAAATGCCCCTTGCGCAGGCCGCCGGTTTGCCGCAACAGTTCAATCACCTCTGCCTGTGTAGGCACCAAATGCATATCAGTGTGCTCCCCGGCCGCTCAATACTTGCGGTATGGTCCGTAGCATGATCTTCCAGTCGAGCCCCAGCGACCACGTGTCGATATATTGCATGTCCATTCGCATCCAAGTGTCAAAATCGATCTGATCGCGTCCGCTGATGACCCATATGCAGGTGAGCCCGGGACGCATCCGCAGGCGGCGGCGCTGCCATCGCTTATATTGTTCCACTTCCTCTGGCAGAGGCGGGCGCGGACCCACCAGGCTCATGTCGCCTTTGAGAACGTTCCACAACTGCGGCCACTCGTCGATGGAAAACTTGCGCAGCCAGCGGCCGACGGAGGTGAGCCGCGGGTCATTGGGAATCTTGAATGCCGTGCTCTTGGAGTTGAGATGTTCGAGCGCGGCGCGTTGGGACTCGGCATCCTCGCACATGGAGCGAAACTTGTAGAACACGAAACGCCGGCCGTTCAGGCCGCATCGGATCTGGCGAAAGATCACGGGTCCAGGCGAGGTCACGCGGATCAGCAGCGCGACCAGAAGCATGATGGGGAAGACTAGGATTAAAGCGGCGCCAGCCAGGAAAAGATCCGTGGCGCGCTTCACTAACAGCAGAATCTCATCGTGCGGCGTTGCCGAAAACGTAAGCAGAGGCGATGTGCCCAAGCGGTCGAGATACACCTGACTATTGATGTGCGGAAAAAAGTCGACGGCGACGCGGGTGCGGATGCCTTCTTCATCGCACAGCAGGAACACTTCTTCGAGCTCGGCCAAGCGGCGGCTGTCAACCGCAAATATGATTTCGTCGATGACGTGCTGCCGCAGCAGATCGGGGAGCTGCGCCAAGGGCCGCACCGGATATTTCGCGGCGAGTTCCACTTCCTGAGGCGCGGCCTCACCCGGCTCCGCTAGAAACGCGCTGAGCTGGATGCCATAGGGCGCGGCCTCCTCTATCTGGCGTCCCATGCGGAGCGCGGCTTCGCCAAGCCCGACCACCATGACGTAGCTGGGCGCGCCGAATTCGCGCCGCAGCATCCCCAGGATCTGGCCGGCGTTTAAACGGAAGACGCACAGCAGCGCCCAGTTATATCCCGCGAACATAGCCAGAAAGGAGCGGCTCAAGTCCAGGCGCAGCGCAAACTCGAACAGTACGATGGCGACGGCGCCCAGCAGGCACTGGCGGAACGTATCGCGCAGGATGACGCGGGGATGCGCGGCGTCGATACGGTCATAGATCTGCCACCACATGCCAATGGCCACCCAGACCGCCATCGACCCGCCGAGCAGCAGGACCAGCACTGGCCCGGCTAAATGGAAATCGTGCTCTAAAGGAACGTGATCCAAAAGAACGCGCGTGCGATAAGCCAGCAAAAAAGCGAGCGCGGTTAAGACAACATCGGAGATTCCGAAGAGCAGGCGGACTTTGCGATGGTGACCTCGAAACACTTGCGATGTCAGAATACCACTGGCGCGGGCGGGGTGCGTAGCGCCGCGGGCCCTGCAGCCGAACCCATGGAATGACATTCGTGTGGATCGCCAAGGCGGTGACGGAAACGATCGATTGTCTGGAATGCCCGCTCGCGGGGGTTGGCGACTTAAAAGGTCATCCGTAGCGCCAGTTGCGCGACTCTGGGGTCATTGACCGCCGTGATCTGTCCGAAACTGAATGAAGGATTCGTGGGATACGCCCCGGCGCCAAAGGTCCCGTTCCTGGTCAGGTTGTTGCGGTGATTGAGCAGGTTAAACGCTTCTGCGATGACCTCGAGACGGAGACGTTCTCTCAGTGCGAAGCTGCGGCTGAGCCGGGCGTTGACCACGAAAAGGTCTGAGCCCACGCCGGCGTTCCGTCCGATGAACGCCCCATTTATCGTAGGCCGCGCCGCGGTTCCCTGAACGGTAGTCGAGCCGGTAGTGATGTTGAACGGCAACGCCGAATAATACTGCAGCATACCGCTCAGTTGGAAGCCGTAGGCGATACGCTGCCAGCCGGTTTTCGCCGGCCCCATGGACGAATGAACAGCGCCAGTGAAAACTACACGGTGCCGCTGATCGTCATCCGAACGTCCGTAGTCCCGCCAGATATTGTAATTATCGATCGGTGAGCTGAAGAAGAACTCGCCCACATTGTCGAGCGCTTTCGAATAGGTATACGAAATCCGGTAGTTCCCCCACTGGACGGGCCGTTGCACGAAGGAGACGTACAGGCCGTCGTAATGGGAATCCGCGAATGGCGAGTAC
>JBDTTL010000468.1:0-2944 GCA_039930665.1 Acidobacteriota bacterium | reverse complement strand
GCTGACATGCAACTTCCGTCCCGGATTGCGTAGCATCAAAGCGAGGCCCTGCAGGCCGCGCGTGGCATGAAGGCGCGCGACCTGCCCCTGACAAAGAATAAAAATATGGTCAAGTAACCTGTCCTGCCGTTGCTCGTTCGCACGGGATTCATCCGAAGTTTGGAATGCGGCCAATGCGCCACGCCGTTGAAAAGATGGTTGGCGACAGGCGGGATCGTTGCACTCTTGGCTCAAGACCAGGTCGAGAGTTAGATAATTTCAGAAAGAAAGCGATGTGGCCGAAGCTTTGACGCACCATCCTTTCCGTTGCCGTTTCAGGAGCGCGGCTTTTGCGGCTGGCGTTCATCTTCGAGCCTAGCCTTTCGGCCCAATGAAGATGTCCTCGTAGGTGCAACGGAAAACCGCGTGCAGGGCGATAATCTGCCAGTGGAGAACGCTCGTGCGCCCGGTCTCGATGTTCTTCAACATCTGGATCGTCATCCCAGAGTCTTTTCCGGACAGGCACTGAATCTTACGAACCGTTTCCTTTTGGCTAAGACCGCGTAGTGCCCTCAACTGAGCGATGTGTTGCCCGATGTTATTAGCCTTTTTCACAGTCTTTCTCCTTGATCGAATCCTTTAATGTGCATATTTTTCGCGAGTTGGTTTCGAGTTCAGCCGTGCTGGTTGCGACAGCTTACAAATCACCCGTCCCCGCATCGAAAAAACAGAATACACCAGGATTCAGCTTGAGCTGCTCCGGTTTGGGAACAATCGGTTTGAGGGAGTAAACGTGAACCGGGCGCTAGAAAGGACCGGCAGAGTGCTTACTTCTTTTGGAACGTGCCAGAATTTTTCGCAGCCGATTACGTTGCGCGGTGCATTGTTGTTTCCGATGATGCTGACAAATTCGCTCGTTGATAGAAAAGGGATCACACATGTATGATATCCACGCAAGCCTTTGGCAAACGCGCCGTACGTAGTCTCGATGTATAGTCCTGCCTCTGACCAAGAACTGGAGCTTCTCCGCCGTGAACTGCGCGCGGATATCGAACACATCGCCAACACCATTGGTGAGCGCCATTTGTGGAATGGGAGGGCGGATTGGCTGTCGCAAACGGAAACCTGGATTGCAGCCGAATTTCGCAAGTACTATCCAACCGTCACAAGGCAGAGCTATGTCGTGCCCCGCGCCGTCTTCGGTCAACTGTCGAGAGACTATGAGGTTAGCAACCTTGAGGTTCAAATCGAAGGCACGGTTGAACCGGAGAAGGTGATCGTGATCGGCGCTCACTATGACAGCTTCCCGATGAGTTCTTGGGACCGGGAACACCAACCAGTCCCCGGCGCCACTGGCACACCCGGGGCAAATGACAACGGCAGTGGCATCGCGGCCATGCTGGCGCTGGCACGATATTTTTGCGGTCGCAGCTTGAAACGCACGGTGCGGTTTGTGGCTTTCGTAAACGAAGAACCGCCGTTCTTCCGCACGCCTTACATGGGAAGCAGAAAATATGCGGAAGCCTGTCGTGAGCGTAGGGACGACATCCTGCTAATGATAACCCCGGAAACCATGGGATGCTATCAGGAGAAACCGGAACCGAAAGACCGGCCTAGTTATTGGGTGGCCTGGCTGTTCAGTGGGATGCCGCAGGACGCTCAAGGTGTGGTGTTTCTCTCAGAGCCTGTTTCAAAAATGTGTTTTTGAGCTTTAACGTTATTGTACGAGGATTGTACTTACTATAGATGAGACGGATGCAAACGCATCCGACTCATTATCCAACGGACCTGACTGATGACGAGTGGAACGAAATCCAATCGCTTGTTCCAACTGCTAAATCTGGGAAAGGAAAGCGCGGTCGACCAGCCACGCTGGATCGCCGCAGCTTGCTCAACGCTGTCTTCTACGTGGTTCGCTCCGGCTGTGCGTGGCGGCTCTTGCCAAGAGACTTTGGCCCGTGGCCGACCGTCTATGGCTACTTTCGGCGGTGGAGCCAGGATTGGACCTGGACGTTCATTCACGACACGCTGCGGGACTTCGTGCGCAAGACCGAAGGGCGAAAGGTCGCGCCGAGCGCAGCTATCATTGACAGCCAGTCGGTCAAGATCGCCGCTCACGCTGGAGAACGCGGCTACGACGCGGGTAAAAAGGTGTCGGGGCGCAAACGCCATGTGGCGGTGGACACCTTGGGATTGATCTTGGCGATTATGATCACACCGGCTTGCGTGCAGGATCGCATCGCCGCCAAGACCCTGATCCATCTGCTGGTAACCATGTATGGGCGCTTGCAGATTATCTGGGCCGATGGGGGCTACATGGGAAAACTGGTACAGTGGGTCAAGCAACTTCGTCCCTTCGGCAAATTGAAGTTGGAGATCGTGCGCCGCTCTGATCGAGCCAACGGCTTCGAGATTCTTCCCAAGCGATGGATTGTAGAACGCACCTTCGGATGGCTGGTGAGGTCGCGGCGACTTTGTCGTGAGTATGAGGTCCGACTGGATCACAGTGAGGCAATGGTCCGGATTTGCATGATTCGTCTCATGGTCAAGCGCCTCGCGAACGTTTGATGTCATTTTCAAAACACGCTCTCAGACGCTCATTCTTACGGCATGGCCAAATGGGCCAGACGTGTTTTTGAGAGGCACGTTCCTAAAATGCCAGTCAGAACCGCGTGTCTATCCACCATCGTGCGCAACCCTATGTTATGGCCGGTTGTGCGGTGGTTTGGGATTTTTGCGGGAGACTACGAGCGAGCCGCTTTTGAACGTTCGCGCGAAATGCCCGTTGGGATTCCGTTGCAACGCTGGTCAGATGATGCCTCGTTCTGGCAGTACGGGTACAAGGCGTTTGCCGTCACCGACACAGGCTACTTGCGCTACAAGCATTACCACGAAAAGACTGATACTCCCGACAAGATCAACTACGATGGCATGGCGTTGGTGGTCGAAGGCATGAAAGCGATCG
>JBDTTL010000467.1:0-2947 GCA_039930665.1 Acidobacteriota bacterium | reverse complement strand
CGACGTGGTCACGTCGGCTATGTCGGCGATGCGGATGGGCTGGCCGTCGGGCGTGGTTCGAACCACGATATTGCCGATCTCGGCGGCGTCTTTTGCCTGGCCGGTCACCAGCGTGAGCGAGAGCTCGTGGTTGTTCTCGATCAGCCCGGGAGAATCGATCATGTTGGTCTTGGTGACGGCGTCGAGAATGCCCGGCACGGTGACCTGCGCCTGGAGCAGCTTCGCGGGGTCGGGCACGATGTGGAACTCCGGCACCTGGCCGCCCTGCAAAACCACCATTGAAACCCCGTTCACGCGATTGAGACGAGGTTTAATCGAGTAGTTCGCCAGCTCCCACAACTGCGCCTGGGTGAGGGTGTCGGACGTGAAGCTGTAGGCCAGAATCGGAAAGGCGGCGAACGTAAGGCGATTTGCCGTGAGTCTCGCGGTGGCGGGCAGGGTGGTCTGGACGCGCGCCAGCGCCGCGTTTACATATTGCAGGGTCTGGAACATGTCGACGTTCCAGCTGAAGAACAGATTCACCTCCGCGGAACCTCGGCTGGTGGTGGAACGCACCGACTCCAAGCCGGGCACGCTGTTCATCGCTTCCTCGACGGGCCGCGTGACGGTGACCTCCATCTGGTTGATGGGCGAGACGCCATTGTCGATGCCCACTACGATGCGCGGGAAGTCCGTGGCCGGAAATACCGAGACCGAAATCGTGAACGCCAGGTACACGCCGATCGCAATCAATGTGATGATGACGAAGATAATCGGCCGGGAGAAGCGCGCGGTCCAGTGCTCCTCAGGCGGATTACCGGGGGGCGGGCCGCCAGTAGGGGGAATACCGGTGGTCGGGTTCGAAGAGGGCTCCGTCATGCCTTACTTGCCCTTGTCATCCTTGGCGGGTTCGCCCTTAGCCGCGTCATCGTCCTCATCTTCTTCGCTCGCCGGCTTTTGAACGGCGACCTTGGCTTTATCCTCCAGACCGAGGCCGCCGGAGGTGACCACTTGCTCGCCATCCTGTAAGCCAGTGACAATCTGTACGCGCTCGCCCTGGCGCACTCCCGGCACGATCTTGCGCTCGTGCGCCACCGAATCTTTATCAATGACCATTACCTTCTCGCCGCCCTCATCCGAATTGAGGAGCGCCGCGGCGGGAACAACGATGGTGTTCTGAATAGTCTCGGCGATGATGGAGACTCGCACGGTGCCACCCGGCTTCAGTTTTTCACCTGGATTCGGCATCTGCACCCACACTTCGACGGTGGTGGTGTTGGGATTGACCGCGGGACTTACCACTGTCACCGTGCCCGCGAGGTCCCCCGCTGGACCAGTGATTCGCGCCGGACGCCCGACGCTGATTGCCGCTGCTTCTTTCACCGGAACATTGGTGCGGGCCACCAGTTGCGAGATATCGACGATGGAAACCAGAGGCGTCCCGTTGGCCGCAATTTCGCCGGGATAGATCGAACGATCCGAGATCACGCCGCTGATCGGGCTGCGCACCAGGCCATAAGTGGCCTGCACCAGCGTGCTATCGTAATGCGCTTTCGCCGCAGCAACCTGCGCCTGACTCCCGCGAATGGCCTCGCGCTGGGTCACCTGATTGAGTCCCTGCAAATGCCGCTGCGCGACTTCGAAGAGGCTCTGCGCCTGGGTTAGCGCGACCTTCGCATCGTCCACCAGCTTCTGCGCGAGTGCGCCTTCGCGCTGCAGAGCGACGCGGTTGTCATACAGCTTCTGAGCCGCGTCCAGCGCCTGCTGCGCGGACCTCACGTCGGACTCGGCTTTGGCTCGATCCTCGCCCACGGTAGCGCCGGTCAAAGTTTGAGACATGGCCTGGGCCTGCTCATACTGATGCTTGCTCTCTTCGGCCGCGGCTGAGAGGTCTCCGGTCTCAAGTTCCGCGAGCAGTTGACCGGTCCGAACGTGGTCGCCCCGGTTTACCAGGATTCGCCGCACCGGCGCGCTGATTTTGGGAATGACGTTTGCCTGGTTGATGGGATACAAAACCGCATCGGCGGTGATCACATGATCGATGGCGCCGCGCACAGCCGGCTCCACAGTAACTGGAATTGGCGCTGCCTCGTCTGCTGCCGCTTGCTCTGCGTCGCCGCCCTTGCCGCATCCGGCGAGCAAAGTGCACGCCATGATCAGACCGGCGGTTAGACGCGCGTTTGTCAGCGATATGGTCATAGAGTCCCTGTCAGAATCTGAAGGTTGGCATGTGCTATACGGTATCGCGCCAGGCCGTCGTCGTAGGCGTTGCGTGCGAAGTTGACGGTGTTCTGCGAATCCACAACTTCAAACGCCGTGGCTTCTCCCGCCTGATAGCGGAGCACGGTCAAGCGAAAACTCTCAACCGCCAGATCGACGGAAGTGCGCAACGAATCAAGCTGCGCTTGCGCGAGCGTCGCTTCCGCCTGCGCGCTGGCGACATTGCTTTGCAGAGTACGCTGCGCAAGCGTCAGGTCCAGTTGTGCCTGATCCCGCCTGATCTCAGCCTGCTTGATTTTGCTGCGCGTGGCTCCCCAGTTCCAGATCGGAATATTCAACGTCGCCTGCGCCGAGTATCCCAGATTCTGGCGATACGCGAGTTCGGGATCCGCCGCCGGGTGCTGGGTCCGAAACGCCAGTTGATTGGCGTTGATGCCGTAGAAGAAATCCAGCGCCAGTGAGGGGAGATAGGCGTAACGAGCAACGCTGATATCGTAGCCGGCGGCACCGATGCTGGCTTTTGCTACAGCAAGGTCCGGACTGCTGGCCGCCGCCTGGCTCTGCACTTCCGCCATTGGAGGCACCAGCGTGGCTTGTTGCAAATCGTCGACCACCGAAAACTCGGAGCTGAAATTCGGAAAGATAAGTACGCCGAGGGCGATCTTGGCTTTCTCGATGGTGAGCTGAGTTTCCTGCAGGTCCCGCTGGCGCTGCTGCAAATCGATCTGGGCACGAATGACGTCGGAAT
>JBDTTL010000466.1:0-2952 GCA_039930665.1 Acidobacteriota bacterium | reverse complement strand
CGGTTGGTTTGGAGCCATCCGGGAACAGTAGCACCTTCAGCCCGTTAGCCAGCCGATATTCGGTGATGCCTTCGACCGAAGTCACCTTTGCCGGGGTCGGAGTCTGGGCGAGGACCGGCACAACGGCCAAGCCCAATAGGATGCTCATTGCTAGCCCAACTGCCAGCGCCGACCTGCCGCGAACTTGGGTCCCAGGCCTTGAAGAAGGCCCCACAGAAAGCCCGGAAAAAGGAGAGACTGTGAGCGTTTTCATAAGTATTTATAGACTATCAGACGCAGCCCAATGCGAAATGTAACGTGCCGATTACCAGTTGAGCGAACTGGCGACCTGCGGTAAACTCGGTTGACCCGATCCGCCAGGAGACCACCATGCGCTCAGCCATCACGGCCCTGATCATTGCCTCGTTAACCCCCGTACTTTCGATCGCCCAGGCGCCAGCCTCCAAGACACTGGACATCTACGTCGTCGACGTCGAGGGCGGCAACGCCACATTATTCGTATCGCCTTCCGGCGAGTCGATGCTCATTGACACCGGCAACGCCGGAGCCATGCCGGCTGTACGCGATGCCGGACGCATTCTAGATGCCGCGAAAGCCGCCGGTTTGCAAAAAATCGATCACGTGATCACGACCCATTGGCATGGCGATCACTTTGGCGGCCTTGCCGAACTGGCCTCGCACATCCCCATCGGCGAGTACATCGATCATGGCCCCAACGTTCAACCGGCTGAGGGTCCCGACACGTTTCTCAAAAACGTCTACCCGGAGCTTTACGCCAAGTCCAAGCACACCGTCGCGAAACCTGGCGATAGGATCGCGCTCGGGGGCGTTGACGTCCGCGTCGTGACTTCCGCCGGAGCCATCATCAAGACGCCCCTCGCCGGTGGTGGGAAGGCGAACTCCGCATGCGCCACTTTCAAGACCGCCGAGAGCAATCTGGAAGATCCCCAGTCCGTCTCGGTCTACGTGACCTATGGAAAATTCCGCACTTACCATTCGGGCGATCTCCCCAAGGGCAAGGAATTCGAGCTGATGTGCCCGACTACCAAGATTGGCCCCGTTGATGTTCTTTTGGGATTGCATCACGGAGTAGCGACTTCTAACTCGCCGGTGCTGGTGCACGCGCTGCACCCGCGCGTCGCCATCATGAACAACGGCACGCGCAAGGGCGGCGATCCGGACGTGATGGACTCGGTGCATACCTCGCCCGGTCTCGAAGATCTCTGGCAAATGCACTTTTCGACGCTCAGCGGCCAGGAGAATACGGTGCCCGGAAAGTTCATCGCTAACACCGCCGATGACCAGCCGTCGAGCATGCCCATTGCCGCGGTTCGCGCACCTGCTCCGGGACCCAACGCGCCGCCCCCGCCCGCGCATAACGGCAAGGCCTATTGGATCAAGGTCTCCGCGCAGCCGAATGGCTCCTTCACGGTGACCAATACGCGCAACGGATTCACCAAGCCGTATTAAGGCGGGTTCTCATCTTCGTAGCAACACTGCCATCGGCGATTGCGCCACCGGCCGGGGCATCGGAGTAGTTTTTCAATCTTGGCGCCCTGCGCTTGAGCGAACTTGCGACTTGCGGTAAACTCGGCTAACCATATCCGCCAGGAGACTACAATGCCCCGAGCTATAACTGCCCTGATCATTGCTTTGCTAACCCCTATTTTTTCAGTTGCCCAAACGCCAGCAGCCAAGACGCTCGACATATATGTGGTCGATGTGGAAGGTGGAACCGCAATATTATTTGTGTCGCCAACGGGCGAGTCGATGCTGGTCGATAGCGGCGGTAACGCCCGTGCCGTAGTGGCCCCACGCGATGCGGGACGCATCATGGAGGCGGTGAAAGCAGCCGGACTGCAGAAGATCGACCATATGATCACGTCGCACTATGATTACGATCACTATGCCGGTCTGGCCGATCTGGCTTCCCGCATCCAGATCGACGAGTACATCGATCACGGCCCCAATGCTCAACCGAACGAACAAGCGGATACGTTTCTCAAGGACGTCTACCCGCAGCTTTATGCTAAGGCCAAACACAAGGTAGTGAAGCCGGGCGATAGAATTCCGCTTGCAGGCGCCGACGTGCTCGTAGTGACCTCCGCCGGTGAAATCATTAAGACGCCGCTTCCCGGCGGCGGCAAGCCGAATCCCGAGTGCGCCAACATTCAGACCGCCAGGAGCAATATGGAAGATCCTCAGTCCATCTCGCTTTACATCACCTACGGTAAATTCCGGCTGTATCATTCCAGCGATCTCCCGAGGGGCAAGGAAACCGAGCTGATGTGTCCGAATGCTACGGTCGGCCCGGTGGATTTGCTCTTGGGATTGCATCACGGAACAAATCAGTCGAACTCGCCGGTGCTGGTTCACGCGGTGCGCCCGCGCGTTGCCATCCTGAATAACGGGACGCGAAAGGGCGGGAATCCGGACGTGATGGAAACAGTGTTTTCTTCGCCAGGTCTTGAGGATCTCTGGCAGATGCACTTTTCTACGCTGAGTGGACAGGAGTACACGGTGCCCGGAAGGTTTATCGCCAATCTAATAGATGACCAGCCGTCCAGCATGCCGATCGCTCCGGCTCCTCCTCCTGCGCCGGGAGCTGGTGCGCCGCCGCCACCGGCGCATGAGGGCAAAGCCTATTGGTTTAAGGTATCCGTCCGGCAGGACGGTACCTTCACCGTGACCAATACGCGCAACGGCTTCAGCAAGACATATTAAGGCGGCTCTGAAGAGCCGGAGGCGCCCTGCCGATCATCCGCTTATGAAAGCGCTCCTGCTGACCTTGCTTGCAACGCTGCCATTGGCGACCGCACAGCCGGCCGCCGCCGCCTCCGCAGCGGGCTTGATCGGGCGTTGGCGCTCGGTCGAAACATCCAAAGGCGGCATCGGAGCGGTCTATCTATTCCACGCCGACGGGACCGTCGACTTCAGCCCTGGCGCTATCGT
>JBDTTL010000465.1:0-2965 GCA_039930665.1 Acidobacteriota bacterium | reverse complement strand
TTGCTGGAGATTTGAGACGGTCCCGTTGCCCCGTAGGAGTTGAAGTTTATCAGGGCATAAACTCCTATTCCGCTCGGTGTAGCAAATGCAACGCCTACAAAGTTCCAACCCGAAGGGGGCCGCCCCTGACTATCGAGCGCATCCTTGATAGCCGGGTTGCTGTTGCTGGTATTAATCTGCGCCATGTTGGCGAGATGAGATGGGGTGATTCTGGCGCCTGCAGGCGGCAGCCACGCCGCGCGGTCGCTGGTCACCATGATGGGGTTGGCGGCGCAACCCCGGTAAGACAAGCTATAATTGCCAACCTGCGGTTCGGTGCTCTTGATCTGAATCGTATCGCCGCACTTCGCTAGGGAGTCGAATGCGGTTTGTAGGGAGGCAGTAGTACACCCGGTACTGCACACCGTCACGGTGGCGCTCCAGGCGTAACTGGTTGCTCCCACGAGTATTAATATCTGACGGAATCGATTAAGCATGAATCATCTATTCTATCGTTAGGCATTGGCTTTGGACATCTATCGTCACCCTTCGCGCCGGCCTGCATAGCCCATACAACCTTAGGCCGGCAGAAGCGAAGCAGCTAAGGTCGCCAGTTCCGCGGCCCGTTGCCGCCACGTGAACTGCTGCTGCACGATGGCGAGGAGACGGGCCGTTGGTTCTTCGTACTGCGCAGGATCGCTCAGGAACCGCACAATGGCTTCGGCCATTTGCTTGGGTTCGTCGACAATCGTCAGCAGATCGCGGACGGCCGGCTCCAGAAACTCGGCGGCAGTGGAGGTTCCTATCACGTAGGTACCATTAGCCAACGCATCTGCAATCTTGTTCTTAAACCCACTCCCGGTGATCAAGGGGGCTATATACAGGGCGCTGCGCGCGATCTCCAGATTCAGATCGGGGGCGTAGCCGGTCACTTCCACGTGGTCGCTTGCCCGCGCCTTCAGCTCGGGGACCGGATTGGGCCCGACGACGGCAATCCGGGCCTGGGGGATCTGCTGCTGCACCAGTGGGAACACGCAGTCCAGAAACCATAGGGCCGCTTCATAATTCGGCGGGAAATCCATGTTGCCGGAAAATATCAAACGGTTGGGAACTTTTTCGACGGCGTGCTGATGGTTCGGCAAGCGTACGCCATTCAGGATCACCACGTTCTTTTCGGGACGGCCCGTAATCCGGTCGAAGGCCTGCTTGTCCACCGGCGACACCATCAAATTTAGAGAAGAAAGCCGTCCGTAATAACGTTCTCGCAGGAATTCCTCCGCTACCGGCCGCAACGCTCTACAAGCACTCCTCCAAGCCCGCGTCCGCAGGAAATACCGCGCCTGCCGCCCATAGTAGAGCGCGTACGAATCGGCGGCGTCCAACAGCACCGGCTGCGGATAACGATGGCGCTCTGCAATCGTGAAAAAGAATTTGCGCGCGGAGACGATGAGCACACTGGCTTGGCTTTCCGCGAGCAGTGCTTGCATCTGGGCGATAGCATTGCGATAAGCGGGCCGCAGGATGTGGGCCGCCAGGCCCGGATAAACCAGCACCGCGGCCAGCCGGCTGCGCCACCTCGGAAGGCGCCAGTCGACCTCCCTGTAGTCCGTAAAAACTCCGGCTTGCTTCTGGGCATCGAACCAAGCCCGGCTGGGCTCTTTGTCGGCTTCTTCGAAACGAACCACGAAGGTCACCGTGTGACCTTGCGCCAGCAGCTCAGGAGCGAAATTGAAGAAACGAACAGACCCGCCGTGGTGTGTACGCGTCGAGTAGTCGAAGTCGATGATCCACAAAAAGTTCAAGCTTGACGCTGCCGTCCCGGATGGGAACCATTAGTCTAGCATTGCCTCCTCCGCCCTTCCCCTAAAAATCCGAGCCTGCGTCGGCGCTTATGCTCCTCCCAGGTGTACCGCAATCGGACTGGTATAGGTGATCGCCGCGCCGTTCAGGAATTGTAGCTTGTAATAAGCTGGGGTCCCGTTCGTCAGCGGGAGCGCCACCGTGGCTATACCGTTGCCGTTCAGCGGGAAGTCTACGGTACTGCCCAACACGGGAGTCGTCCCATATTGCAGGCGCACGCCGATGCTTCCCGCAGTGGTGCCGACTTGCAGCGTGGCGGCCAGGGGATACTGCGCCAAACTGCTCAGCCCACTGCCTGTCTGGAATGTGAACCATTGGCTGTCGCCGTAGCACATCAAACGCCCGTAATATGTGGTCCCGGGTGCCAGCGCGAGATTGTGGCCCACACCATCGTCGCCCGTTACCGTTGCGTTCTGCCCGACGGGCCAGTACACGTGGCCTCCGCTCGCGATCACCGCCGACAAGGCAGCGTTGGTCCGCGCGGATGTATCGGGTTGACGGAAGAATGCGGGGTTAAGGTCGTTCACTACCGCATAGCTGCCCAAGTCGGATTGCAGATTTTGATTGGAGGAAACTTCCAGGGAACAGGGCTGTGTCGCGCCCGCATCGCGTATGGGCGCCGTCAGGTCGAATTCCAGCAAGGCTGCTGTGACTCCAGCCGAAACCTTCAGGCCGCTAATTTGCGGAATCTGGTCAAAATCGACGCCGACGTTCCGCAGGTCGCTTCCGGCTCCGCTATAGGCACTCCCCGGCGCGAGTTTAAGGATTCCCTTGGATGCCAGGCCTGCAAACGGGTCGACCCACGCGCTTACGATGTTACCGGAGCAAGTGTTACCGCCCGAACATGCCGGACCTACGGCGGCTCCCGGAATGCCGTTATTTTTTACGGAGGAACTAGCCATGTAGCCATTCACGGCATCGCCAATCGAACCAGCGCCGTCGCCGGAAAACGGCCCGTTCCCGCCGCTGGCGCTCTTGCCATACAAATTATTGGTGATGGCCGACGATGTCAATTTAGGTTGGCCGGAGGTGGCGCAGTTGCTAGGGCACCCGTTGCCGTCGAAATATACAAAAGCTGCGTGCGCGAAACCGAATGGACTGTACACTGTATTGTGATCGAACACAT
>JBDTTL010000464.1:0-2978 GCA_039930665.1 Acidobacteriota bacterium | reverse complement strand
CTGCTCGACGATTTCACGCCAGCCTTTCACATTCGTGACAAGGCCGCCGCGCGCTGCTGCATTGGATAAGCACAGACTCAGCACCTCGTCCGGCACCTTCAGGGTAAATGCCAGTGCCGCGGTGCCACCGATGGATTCGCCAACCAAATGGAAACGCGCGGCATTGGCCGCTTGTGCGACCGCGAGCAGGTCGCCGATCAGTACGTCATAGGACCAGTCAAAGTCGCTGGCCGGCACAACCGATTGTCCAAAGCCGCGCATATCAAAGCGCACCAATCGATAGCGTGGCGCGAGGATCGGCAGCCAGTTGGCCCAGATATGGGTGTTGGCAGCGATTCCATGGTGAAAGATGATCGTTTGCGGTGACTCGATCCAGTCAGGAACAATATCGCAAACGGTGTAGTGCAGCGGTCCTGTGGGCGTTTCAATGGTCGTGCCGCGGTCGAATGACATCGAACTTCCTCCATGTTAATACTGCCACTTTTTACTTAAGGTCCGCTCCTGGAGCTACTTTCCAGCCAAATTACTGCCAATGGGGTATCCCTCCCACTACATCGTCGGCGCCGACGTGCCTTCGACCAGCATGAGCCAGGCACCGGGTATCGAGGTCAGCGCTAGAAGCGCTGACTGAGCCGTCTAAAAGCCTCCTGCCGACGCCAAGTTGGGGAGTCTTAAGAATCAGGTAGATAGCCCGCCTCATTAGGTTTGGCTCTTGATTTTCTGGGGGCCGCTATTTCGAAAGTCCGGTGGTCAGTATAGGATTTCAGCTTCTCGTCTGCGCCGTATTACCCTGCACCTCCTGGCCAGATCCATGGGAGCACGTGAGCGCAAACGTCTGCAGCCTGGTTTCGTCACTCAAATGTGTGGTTTTGGGTGGTCGCTTAAATGATTGAAATAAAGGATCCGTTACATGGCTCGTAAAGAAATAGGTTTCGCGGAACGTCTGCAAACGGCGACCAGCGCCAAGCAGGCCCAGCTGGAGAAGACGCGCTTGATAACGCAGGCTGGAGACGCACAGTCGGCGGAGCGGAAAGCTGAACGCGTGGCAGCGGAGGAAGCGCGCCAAGTACGTCGGGCGGAGCGCGAATCCGCCAAGCGGGCTGCCGCTGAACTGATCAAAGCAGAACGCGCGGCGGAGCAAATCCGGAAGGAACGCGCTGACGCGGATGAAAAGGCACGCAAGAACGCAGAGCGCATTGCCCAGGCGGAGGCCGACGCCGCGCTCAAAAGTGAGCAGAAGGCCGCGCGCGACGCCAAATACGCCGCGCGCAAGGGGCGCCAGAGTTAGGCAGGCAGAGGGTCGGTAGTCTGGAAACCCCGCTCAGTCGATTTTTATCCGCGCATCCTTGATGACCTTCGACCATTTGGTCGCTTCCCGCCGGATGTAGGCGGCGAATTCGTCGGGCGTGTCGCAGACCACTACGTTGCCTTGCGCTGCGACGCGGTCTTTCACTTCCGGGGCGTTCATCGCCCGGCAGATGTCGCGGTTGAGCTTCTCCACCACCGCGCGTGGGGTAGCCGCGGGCGCCCAGATCGCATTCCAGTTGGCCACGTCGTAGCCCTTGAGGCCGGACTCGTCCATCGTCGGCACCTCCGGCAGGGCGGCCAGGCGCTTCGGGCTGGTGACGGCAAGCGCGCGCAGCCGGCCCGCGCGCACGAGGTTGATGCCATCACTGGCGGTGGCGAAATGCATCGATAACTGGCCACTGATCATCTCGGGCAGCAGCGGTGCCGCGCCTTTGTACGGCACATGCAGGATGTCGACGCCGGCAAGCGATTTGAACAGCTCCCCGTTGAGGTGCGAGATCTGTCCGTTGCCGGTCCCACCGTAGGTCAGTGCGCCCGGCTTGGCTTTCGCCAGCGCGATCAGCTCCTGCACGCTGTTAGCCGGAACGGAAGGATGCACGACAAGAATTGTCGGTCCGGAAATCAGGTTGGTGATGGGAACGAAATCCTTGAACGGATCGTAGGGCAGCTTCGGGAACAGGTACGGCGCAATCACCATCACTCCCACCGTCGCCACGAGAAGCGTGTGCCCGTCCGGTGTCGCTTTGGCGACCGCATCGGTGCCCGTGATCCCCGCCCCGCCGGTGCGGTTCTCCACGATGACGGGCTGGCCGATCAGCGCCGGCAGGTTCTGGCTCACGGAGCGCGCCGCGTAGTCCGAGGGACCGCCGGGCGGAAAGGGCACGACGATGTGGATGGGCTTCGTCGGGTAAGCCTGCGTCCAGGCAGGACCCGCGCCGCAGACAGCGGCCATGCCGGCGAAAGCGGCGAAAATCCCAGCCTTGGTTCGAATATTCATGAGCAGTCAGCCTCGTCCCATTCCAGCGCCACGAATCCCGCGCGATCGCCCGAGTGGACGACCGGGTCGCGGCGCATTCCAATTACAACGCATTCGCCCGGCATCGTCACGGTCTCGACGACCTTGCCGTGCATGTCGATGGTGGTGCCCAGCGGTTCGCCCGCGCGGACCCGATCGCCCGGCGCCTTGGCGGCGCGAAAAAGGCCGCCATGCGCCACCGTGACGTGCGCCCGTCGCGTCACTCGCCTGAGAGGGGCGTGCTTTACGGGCGCGCCGGCAACGATGCCAAGGCGACGCACCACGTCTGCGAAGCCTGCGATGCCCTGCGTGATGTAGGGCGCCTCCGCGCGACTGCCACTGCCGAGCTCGATCATGAAAGCCGGGACGCCGATCGCTAGCATCTGATAGTCGAGGGCGCCGGCGATGTTGCCGGGCAACTCGCCAAGGCCCTGCTCGACTTTCATCCGGCAGGCCACGCCCGGCCGGAATGGGGCGATCAGCTGGAGCAGCTGTTTTTCCGTCACCTTGCCATTGGGATGCACTTTGTAGACCGCGTAGGGCGCACTGTCGAACATGTGACCCATGGTGTGCATGTTGATCACCACGTCCGCGCAGCCGTGCACAGGGAGCAACGCAATCAGCCAGCCAGTCGCCTCTGCCGATGCACCGCCGT
>JBDTTL010000463.1:0-2981 GCA_039930665.1 Acidobacteriota bacterium | reverse complement strand
GATGCTGTCCGTGATCCGCAACGCAAGCGGCCTCGTGACGTCCGGCTCGCGGGCTGCGGTGAGAATCGTCCCCAGGCCGTTCGGCCTTAAGACAGATAGTGATGATGGTGACGGAAGGGAAGCAAAAAGGGGATAACCCCCTCCGCAACGTTCACCTCCGTCACCTGAGTCACCCTCTCTAGGCCGCTTTGTCGACCCCGAACCGCTTGCACAGAGCGGCGAGCCTGTCCGCGGTGAACCGAACGGCTTGTCCCCGATTCGTGTGTCGGGTATCACCGCCCAATTCGCGGACCAGAGCGCCTACAGATTTGGATGTGAAATATAGCGGCTCCTCGTACTGACCTACCTTGGCGATCTCGCCGCAGGTAACCTCTCGGCGGCATAGCTGAACGTAGGCCCGGAGCACCATAGCTTCGTCGCTGCCTTCCGATGTTCCAACTCGGAGCGTTCGGCCCCTTCGGCGAGCGCAGCTTCATACTCGGCACGTTCGAGTCGCATCTGCCATTGGCGCAAAATAGTCTGATCGCGTGCTTCCAACTCCTGCAGTGCTGCCAAAGCGAGTTCGATCTCGGCTGGCTGCATTGCCTTCATCACTTCCTCGGCGATGGCGGCGTCGAGCAGATCACAACGGAAACTCATGCAGTCCTTGCTCGCCAAGCCGTCCCGACGTAGCCGGTTGCATAGGTAGCAGGGATAAATACCTCCGTTGCCGGTATAGCGCACCGTCACGGCATGGCCACAAGTGCCGCACAACAGTAGTCCTTGTAATAGAGCCAAGCCCTCGCGCGCTGGACCGGCCAGTAAAGTCCCCTCGACGTTGGTGCGGTTTTTCTCCAGACGCTCCTGGTTATGAACGAATTGTTCCAAACTGATGTACCCTTCGTGGTGCTCTTTCAGGGTGACGCGCCAGTCCGCCATAGCAACCGCGTGGATTCGTTTCCGAATTGTGCCCTCCGCGCTGATCTCGCGACGATACCGATAACGACCAAAGACGTACATCCCGGCATAACACGGATTCTTGAGTATGCTTAATACACGGCTGTGCGTCAGATGCCCCCACAGAATCTTGCCATCCCAAGCCCCACCATAGGATCGCTTGGGAAAGCGTAAGGCGCTTTCTGCAAATCGTTGCATCACCCCAAAGGCGGTGCCCGTTTCGCAAAACAGACGGAATACTAAGCCCACCGCGCCGCGCACTTCTTCATCCGGGTCCAGGATGATACAGCCTTGCTCGTCATAGCAAAAGCCGACCGGCACAGGGAAACGCAACTCGCCTTTCTTCGCCTTGTTGAGCTTACCGCCCTGGAGGCGCGCGTGCAGAAAATGTAGCTCGGCTTGCGCCATTGCTCCCTTCAATCCGAGTAACAATCCGTCGTTGAAGTCCGCCGGATCGTAGCAACCATCTTCGTCGATCACCAGCGTTTCGGTGAATGCGCACAACTCCAGTAGCCGATGCCAGTCGAGGTTCGAACGTGCCAGCCGCGAGACCTCCAACGCGAACACCGCACCCACTTGGCCCATCGAAACATCCGCCACCAAGGTCTTGAAGTCTTCCCGTCCCGTCATCTCGGTACCGGTCTTGCCCAGATCCCGATCGAGTGTGCGGATCAGCGATTCGTTCCAACCCAGTTGCACTGCCATTTCGCGCAGCGCGTACTGGCGTTCCGTGCTCTCCTGATGATGACGGACTTGGTTCGGCGTCGACTGGCGTAAGTAAATGTAAGCCGGTTTGCTCCGGTGATGCTCCTTGATCTTGGGGTTCATCAGTTATCTCCCCAGCCGGCAAATCCCTTGGATTGCCGTCGAGCCAGGCTGCAAGCATATTGGCAAGAACTACGCCGCCCAATCTCACATCGATCGACGTGTGGAGGGCAGAAGGAGCCTTGCGCACAACGAGCCTTTAGAACGCCTCGCGGCGGCGCAGCAGTTCGCGGTTGATCTCGCAGATCGACTCGAGGATCTCGCGCGACCGGCGATAGTTGGCCAGATACTCTACCGTTTGAGCGTAAAACTCCTGCGGCACGTAATCCATTTGCGGCCGCAAACCCGGGTAGCTGACCGACAGATAGTACTTGGGGCCATGGCCGGGGCCGTCGGCGCATTTGCATCCTGGCTTGCCGCATCGCTTGTATCGCTCGATGAGAGAACCGCGGAGGATCGCTTGGAGCGAAGGAAACTGGCGCAAGAGAGCGGTGCGGCGCTTCCGCAAAGTGGCGGTGGATTGGTTCTGAAGTGTCATCCGACCACGTATACAACTGGTCTGATTCTACAACTATAAAATACATCTTTCAACCTCTTTGTTTGGGATTAGTCAGGATCTCCAGTAAGGAGGCCAATTCCAAGAGACACTGCGCATCGAGCCGCCGTGTCGGAAAACCGTGTGAATCGGGCAGGGGCGGATCCGCCCAGTCGGTCCACTCGCATGCAACACTGAAGCTGCCGCGCTCCAACTCGCGCAGGATCAGCGTGTCGACACCGGCGACGCGTCGCTTCTTGAGTACTTCGAAACGTTGACCGCGCCGCGGATGGAACGGATGACGGATCTCCGCCCATCCCAAAGCCGAACTGCGGTCCAGTGCAGTTCGCGCTGACCGTCCCGACGGTCTCAGATCGAATTGCGCAAATGGTTGTGAAGAATCGACTGGAAGCAGTGGTGGATCCACTATTCCTGCCGGCATCGTACGGGTATCGCCCGAAGAAGTCGGCGCTGGAAGCGGTGGGACAGGCTCGGCAGATGTGCTGGGCCTACGACTGGGTTTGCGACCTGGACATCAAGGGCTTCTTCGACAATCTCGATCACGATCTGATGATGCGGGCGGTAAGGAAACACGCGAAAGAGAGGTGGATGGAACTTTACATCGGGCGTTGGCTGAAAGCGCCGGCGCAAGATGAAGAGGGACGTCTGCTGAAGCGTGAACGAGGCACTCCACAAGGAGGGGTCATCAGTCCGTTGCTGGCCAATCTGTTTCTGCACTACGCGT
>JBDTTL010000462.1:0-2986 GCA_039930665.1 Acidobacteriota bacterium | reverse complement strand
AAACGAACTCCTGGTCCAGATCCACGGGCTCCGAAATGACGAATCGTTCGCGCTCTCCCGTCTCAGGATTCCGGTCAAACCCATAGAGCGTTTCCAGCCCAAAGGGCCGGTCCGGATACAGCAGAAGCGCGTTCATCGCGGTACCAACCACCGAGGCATTGCCGTGATGTTCGCGCAGCGCCTCCCGGACGTCATCCTCAAGGGCCGCCCCCGCTTCGCGTACAGTTTGGCGAAGCGCGGCGATAGCTCTTTCAGCGCCTCATCCACCATCTTCCGCATCGCTCTCAGCGGATGCGTTTGCGGCACCCGCTCCTCCGCCGTTATGTAGCTGAACACTCCATTTTGTTGTTGGTCGTCTCCGCTCATATAACATAGACGACGCGTTTTGTTGTGAGGTCACCAGGAAACTTGCTTTTTTCCGCAACCTGAGACGGGAATGTTTGGCAGTAACTTGGTAATCGGTGTACTGAAAAGGCTGGGGCTGATGAAGTTATTCGGGTAAGGCACACCGGTGGTCGGATTCCGCACTATTACGGCTTTGTGACTGGATTGATAGGTGGCGGAGTCGACCGTGCTGAAATCTCCATTGAGAGTTGCCTGCGTAGGCACGAAGGCAGTGGATTGCGGCGGCGCCGTACGTTCGGCGGTCTCCTGGAAACCACCGGAAAGGAATATCTTATCCTTCTTCACCGGCCCGCCGATGGTGCCTCCGTACTGGTTGCGCCGCAAGCTATCCTGCGTGGCCGCAAAGTAATTGCGGGCATTAAAGGCGCCGTTGCGAACAAATTCGAACAAATCGCCGTGAATCGAGTTAGTGCCGGACTTGGTAACGACATTGACTACCGCACCGGGATGTATGCCGTAGCGGGCGGGCACGCCGTTCGTCTGCACGCTGAACTCCTGCAGGGCATCGGGAAACGGAAAGGGTAAGTTGACGTTGGAATGCGAGTGGCAATACGGCCCGCCGCATTCGGCGCAATGGCAGCGCCACCGGAGAGCAGGATCAAATCAGTAGCTTGCCGCCCGTTCAAAGGCAGATCGACGATCCGGCGCTGGTCCACGACTTGGGAGATAGTAGTGTCCTGCGTCTGGACCATAGCGGCGTCGGCGGTCACCTGAACCTGCTGGCTTACCGATCCCAGTTGCAAAGGGACGTTGATCAGAACATCGTTCGACACTTGGAGAACAATGCCGGTTTGGACATGAGTACTGAAATTGGGAGCCGAAACCTGCAAAGTGTACGACCCGACCGGGAGGTTTGGAAGGACATAAGAACCTGCACCGTATCCGCCTTGCGGTCCAGGATGGCAGCTTGAACAAGTTAGCCGGACACGTCGAAGTGGATGAGACGTTCATCGGCGGCAAAGCACGGAACATGCATGCGGAAGAAAAAAAGCGCAAGATTCAGGGACGGCGCGGCCCGATGGGCAAGGCGATTGTTGCGGCGGTTCTGGAACGCGGCGGTAGGGTTCGGACTAAGGTTGTGGATCGCCGAAAGAAGAAAGACCTTCAGGCGTTCGTCCGTGAGCATGTTGAGCCGAAGTCGGCACTGTATAGCGATGCGCTGAAATCTTACGAAGGTTTGGACGGTGAATTTCTTCATCAGGTGATCGATCACGCCGAAGCGTATGTTGACGGCCAGATTCACACGAACGGGTTGGAGAATTTCTGGAGTCTTTTGAAACGCGGGATTCACGGAACCTATGTGAGCGTGGAACCGTACCACCTGTTCCGATACCTGGACGAACAGGCATACCGATTTAACAATCGGAAGGATATGAACGACGGTGAGCGTTTCGATTTGGCCGTCCGTCAGATTGTCGGCAAGCGGTTGACGTGGGATAGCTTGACGGGTAAGGATGAACCATCTTCAGTACCGGTAGCGTAATCCCCAAAAGGCAAGGGCGCGGGAAGCGCCGGGACGATATATAATTGACGGCACTGTGCGACCCGTAAAAAGTAAAAAACCGTGACTGCGAATCACGGCTTTTTAGGAAATTCGAATTTTAAGAATGCGGCCTCTGGCGGCGCTGCGAACGACCCAGAGAAGCTGAGAGCGGTACGTGTGCACTCAATCAGGAGCATAGCACATGATAACCGACACTCTCACGATAGTTCTCGACGGAGAAGTCCCGCTTGCCGAATTTGCACGCACAATTGAATCATTCTATGAACTCGTTAAGGCTCTTTCGGATGAAGTGGGGACGCCCGATCTGGATTGGGTTCTGGACGATCTCCAGGTGAGTAGCGCCTTTGCGACTATCAGAGCGCCCCACGATCCACAATCGGCCGAAAGGGTCATCAATGCATATGCCGAAGTTGGGCACGCCCTTGAAGTCGATGGGCCTATGGAATTCTCTCCCCGCGTTCGCTCGGCTGCACGCAAGGTTGTTTCAATCCGAGATCCGCGAGTAAGGTCTGTTCGATTTGAAACTAGACTTCGCGATGCAACCGTAAAGATATCCCCCAGTAAGCCGGTTGAACTGCCACCAGCGGAAGAGGCGCAAATTCAGGTTGAGCAAATTAATGTGACTGGACCCATACCGGTCCCCCGACAAGTCAGTCCTCGCCCTACGCTCTCCGTGGCGCTCCCGCCATCGCTTGGTGGCATCCAGGGGCGAGTGCAGGCGCTCAGCAACCGAGGTGGGTTGCGGTTTACTGTTTATGACCTTCTTTACGATAAGGCGATTGGCTGCTACATCGCGGAAGGAAAAGAAGAATTATTACGAAACATCTGGGGGCGCTTGGCTGTTATAGAAGGAATGATTACTCGTGACCCTATCAACGGTAGACCGCTCTCGATAAGGCAGGTAAGCGATATCACGATGCTGCCAGACCCGCGCGGCGCACGTGAATATGAAGATGCTCGCGGCGCGGTGACTTCGTTGACGGGCCTGTCTCCAGAGGACGCAATAAGAAAGGTAAGGGATGCCTAGCAGCCCGTGTCAGAATCCTACTTTTCTGCGGCAGCTCGTTTTAAGCGAAC
>JBDTTL010000461.1:0-3014 GCA_039930665.1 Acidobacteriota bacterium | reverse complement strand
GCCTGATTTCGCGGGCGGTGTGCGTTCTCGCCGCCTGAATTTGAATCCACGAAATCAGGCTCCGTCCCTCTTTTCCGGACTTAGGCACCCTGATACAATCCGGGTAGGACCTACGGCCTCATGACTTATCCTTCCGGTCTTCCTCATACTCTTGGCAGTCTTCGAGCTTCCAATAAATATCAAGATGCGCGGGGCGTCAAGGACGAACTGCGCGAGAACCTCATCTGCAAGCTGGAGAAAAAGCAAACGCTGTTTCCCGGTATCGTCGGCTACGAAGACACCGTAGCTCCGCAGGTGGTCAACGCCGTGCTCTCCAAGCACAACTTCATTCTGCTCGGCTTGCGCGGGCAGGCGAAGACTCGCTTGATCCGCATGTTGACCTCGCTTCTCGACGAATACGTTCCTTACATCGCAGGATGCGAGATCCACGACCATCCGTTCGCGCCCATCTGCAAACCGTGCCGGATGCTGGTGCATGAACGCGGCGATGCCGCTCCTATCGCATGGCTGGGCCGCGAGGAACGCTATGTGGAGAAACTGGCAACGCCGGACGTGACCATCGCCGACATGATCGGCGACATTGACCCCATCAAGGCTGCACGCACCGGCGAAACCATGGGCAGCGAACTCACGGTGCACTACGGATTGCTGCCGCGCGCCAATCGAGGCATCTTCGCCATCAACGAGTTGCCGGACCTGGCGGGCAAGATCCAGGTGGGTTTGTTCAACATCATGCAAGAGGGCGACGTGCAGATTAAGGGCTATCCTGTGCGCCTGCCGCTCGACCTGATGCTTGCGTTCACCGCCAACCCTGAAGATTACACGGCCCGCGGCAAAATCATCACACCGCTCAAGGACCGCATCGGTAGCGAGATCCGCACGCATTATCCGGCCACGCTCGAACATGGAATCGAGATCACGGAACAGGAATCGTGGACCGAACGCAAGTCGCCGGCCGAGCTCCGCATTCCGGATTACATCCGCGAAGTGATCGAACAGATTGCGTTCTCAGCCCGCGAAGACAAGCGCGTGGATAAACGCTCGGGCGTGAGCCAGCGCCTGCCGATATCGGTGCTCGAAAACGTGACTTCAAACGCTGAACGCCGCGCGCTGATGGCGGGTGAATCGGTGGCCGTGCCGCGGGTGCTGGACGTGTATGCCGGACTGCCGTCCATCACCGGGAAGCTGGAACTGGAATACGAGGGCGAACTCAAGGGCGGCGACGCCGTGGCACGCGAGTTGATCCGCCTGGCCGTTGGCAAAGTCTTCAACACCTATTTCGAAGGCGAGAACCTGAACAACGTGGTGCAGTGGTTTGAATTGGGTGGAACGTTGAAGCTGGATGAAGCGGTCTCCTCCAAAGAGATGGTCCAACAGTTGTCGGGGATTCAAGGGCTGATGGAAAAGACCAAGCGGCTGGGTTTGAGCGCGAGCGAACCGGATGCCGTGCGCGCCGGGGCGGGCGAATTTATTCTCGAAGGCCTATACGCGCACAAGCGCATCAGCCGCAACGAAGAGGCGGGATTCACGGCCGGGGAGCGGCGCCGCGAGGCGCCCGACGAAGGCAGGCCGAAACCCAAAAGGCAATATCAGTGAAGTCCATTCGCTACGGGCGCTACACCGGGGAGGACTTCGGCCTCAGCACCGAAGATCTGCTCAAAGCCCTGGCGGATTTCTTTCTCAACAGCGGGTTCGATAACCCGTACATGCGCTTCAGCGAGTTCAATCAACACACGCTCGAGGGCCTGAAGCGCGCGCTCGAAGACGCGATTTTGAACGGCGAACTGTTCGACCCGGAGCGCGCCGAGCAGATCCGCAAGCAACTGGAGAACATGTCGGGCGAAGAGATCGACCAACTGCTGAACCGTCTGGTGCAGAAGCTGGTGGATGAAGGATACATCAATACCGAGCCGCAACAGAGCGGCCCCGACGGAGAGGTTGAGGTTCAGATCACCGACAAGAGCATCGACTTTCTGGGCTATAAGACGCTGAAGGATCTGCTGGGATCGCTGGGGCGATCGAGTTTCGGCGCGCATGATACGCGCGACATGGCGACGGGCGTCGAGGCCAGCGGCGCCTCGAAGGTCTATGAGTTTGGCGACTCGATGAATCTGGACGTAAATACCACGCTGTTCTCCGCGCTCAGCCGCGAAGGGCTCAAACTGCCGATCAATCTGGAATACCGCGACCTGCACGTGCATCAGTCGGAATATCAAAGCTCCTGCGCGACGGTGCTGATGCTGGATTGCAGCCACAGCATGATCCTCTATGGCGAGGACCGCTTCACGCCGGCGAAGAAGGTGGCGATGGCGCTGGCTCATCTGATCCGTTCGCAGTATCCCGGCGATTCGCTGCGCTGCGTACTGTTCCACGATTCAGCGGAGGAGCTGCGCATCGAGGATTTGGCACGAGTGCAGGTGGGTCCTTACTACACGAACACGCGCGAAGGCCTGATTCTAGCGCAGCGGCTGCTGGGGCAAGAGAAGAAGGACATGAAGCAGATCATCATGATCACTGACGGCAAGCCTAGCGCGCTAACGCTCGAAGACGGGCGCGTTTATAAGAATGCGTTCGGCCTCGACCCGCTGGTGATCAGCCGCACGCTCGAAGAAGTCAGCCGCTGCAAGCGCCAGGGGATCCTGATCAATACGTTTATGCTGGCGAGCGATTACGGTCTGGTGAACTTCATTCAGAAGGTGACGGAGCTATGCCGCGGCAAGGCATATTTCACGACGCCTTATACGCTCGGCCAGTATCTGTTGATGGACTACATGAATCGGAAGACGCGGACGATTCACTGAGTGTGATTGAGGCCGCACGATGACCATACCGAATCTGTAGCGTCCATTGATTCCATTGCTGATATTTCCAGCTACAAAACCTGCGGGCCTGATTGACTACTGTCAGTAACTCATTCGTCACGCATTTCCTGAATCCAATCGTTGATTTCTTTTTTGCCTCCCCAATGCACCCGAGTATTTCTGAAATTGATTTTCCTGCGTGCGTAGCGCTTT
>JBDTTL010000460.1:0-3028 GCA_039930665.1 Acidobacteriota bacterium | reverse complement strand
CCTCTCCGCCCACTCACCAGGATTTATCACACGAACCACGGGGACAGGAGACTAGGGCGCAAGCGTTGCGTAGTACGGTCCTGTGATCGGGCCCACGAACGTAACTGGGGCGCCTCCTGCGACTGGTGTGCCGGTTATGCTGAGCGTTCCAGTGAGATTCCCACTCTGGTGATTCGATGAAATCACCGAGGCGCTTATACTAAAATTCACTGAGCCGCTCGACACCACATAGAGCGTTGTGTCTGGCGCCAGGAAGTATCCATAAGGCGGCACAGTCGCGTTCGGCTGCAGAATGCTGGCGCTAAACGAAATGCCATTGCCAGTGAATACTCCATTCGTGAAACTTACGCCGCTGTTCAGTTGCGCGGAGTACGTGCCGTCGCCATTCGGAGTCAGCAGCAGGACGACGTTGCCTGCGGCGAATCCGGCTGGCTGGAATAGCATCTGCACCGGACCGAACGTCGAAAACGGCGCGAAGCCGGGAGCGGGCGCTCCAATGATCGGTGGTCCGGACTGCGGATAAACCGGCGCTGTCGTCAAAGAGCCCGCGGGATTGAAATTCAACGCCAGGATCGCGATGGACCCCGACGACCCCGCATAGAATTCCGCCAGGCCGCTTTGTCCTGCCGTCGACCCGAACTGCGCCGGAAACGTGAACGCGATATGCCCGTAAGCGGGAACGTTCGCGAGCATGCCCTGCGAGATCGCACCTTCTGTAGTGCGGAACTTGACGGCAATCGTCTCCGGGAAGGCGCTCGGGTTCACCAGTGCCATGGACTCGGTATTGCCGGACGTGTTGTCGAACGGCACCAGCACGCGGCTCGTACTGGCGAGCGCCGGCGCCGTGCCCACCTGAGCCGGAAGTCCCAGAGGTCGCTTCGTGAAAATGGCGTAGGCCACAACGTTGGGCCCCGCCGTGAGCTGGCCCCATCCAACAGAAAGAGCCGCCGCCGTGCCCGGTGTATGGAGCAGTAGCGTTTCGCTAGCCGCAAGATTGATCGTTTGCGTGGATCCGACCTCAAGAAACGACAGGTTCCAGGGCACCGTGGCGTTGCCTGTGGTTTCCTGAAAGAAGCTCAAGCTCGCGTTCGTAGAGGATGTGGACGTATTGGTAAGCACGATGGTCGTCTGCCACACCTCGCCGTCGACGATCTGAGGGATTATGAGTGCTTGCGGCCAGGCAGGCACCGCGCAAAAAGCGAATAGCAACGCAACTGCGCCGAAGCTCTTGATGGACATGGTATGTTTTTGACAATCTCCAGCCTTGGGATACACGTTTTCAGATGAATTTCGTGCTGAGCGAGGATATCTATCGTTATTCTCACGCTCCATCCATCATACCGGCACAACGCTTCTGACGATCTCGCTTTATTTGAGATTTTTATCTGGGGCCGGAGCGAGGCCGCGGCCGCGGTTACACTATTGTTTGTGACGCTGTTCGTGGCACGCGCAGCATGCTGGATCGTCCTGAGCCTGGCGGCTCTGACGCCTGCGCGCGCGCAGACCATCCCGTCCGCGGAGTATCGTGAACGGCGGGCGGAGCTGCGCAAATCGCTGGACGGCGTGTTGGTGCTGATGGGTGCGGCGGACCCATCGGATCTGCACGACACTTTTTATCAAGAGCCGAACTTCGCTTACCTTACCGGCTGGCAGGAGCCCGGCGCGGCTCTTCTGCTGACCCCCAAAGACGAAATCCTGTTCCTGCCGCCGCGGGTCGCGAATCGCGAGACGTATAACGGCCGCACCACAGGGCCCGACGAAAAGGACGCGCCCCAAAAAGCCGGCTTCGATAAGGTGCTCCCGCGGGCCCAGATGGAAGCGCAGTTTGTGAGAGCCATGGAATCGGCGGAAGTCGTCTACGCGCTAGGCGGCGATGCCCAGTCGCGCGATCTGGCGCGACTGGCTCCGCTCCACGACAGGCGCGATGCGGCGGATCTGATCACGCGCTTGCGCCTGCGGAAGTCGGCCACGGAAATTGGCTTGATCCGCAAGGCGACGGACGCCACGGTTGCCGCGCATCGCGCCGCGTGGAAACAAATAAAGCCGGGCCTGTTCGAATATCAGATCGAGAGCACCATGCTATCGACGTATCTGGAGCTCGGCTGCGAGCGCAGCGCCTACGCCCCCATCGTCGCTAGCGGACCGAATGGCGTAGTGCTGCACTATTCGGCGAACCGGCGGCGCATCGAATCCGGCGACCTGGTGTTGATGGACGTCGGCGGCGAATATGCGGGTTATGCCGCCGATGTTACGCGCACGGTTCCCGTCAATGGTAAGTTCACGCCGCGCCAGCGGGAGATTTACGACATCGTCTTGGCGGCGCAGAAGGCGGCTATTGCGGCCGTAAAGCCGGGCATGACATTGCTGGGCGACAGCTCTACTAGTCTGCGCAAGATCGCGATGGACTACATCAACACGCATGGCAAGGATCTGCACGGCGCTCCGCTGGGCAAATATTTTGTGCATGGGCTTGGGCATTTCGTCGGGTTGGAAGTGCACGATCCGGGCAGCTTCGACACCGGCCTGGAGCCGGGAATGGTGATCACCATCGAGCCCGGCGTCTACCTTCCGGAAGAGAACCTCGGCATTCGCATCGAGGACACGTTGCTGGTCACCGCGACCGGCGCCGAGGTGCTCAGCTCCGCGCTTCCCAAGGAAGCCGAGGAGATCGAGAAGCTTCTTGGCAAGTAGGCGCAATCTCGTTTACATCGGGGTACTGGCCGCATGCTTTGCCGTCGGGACGCTGGCGGGATGGACTGCGCTCGCCGCGCGCGTAGATCACTACGCCTACGACCTGATGACCCAGATGACGCCCCTGAAGAACGCGGAGGAGCCATCGTCGGTGGTGGTGGCGATTGACGAAGAGACTCTGCGCGCGCGCGGCGGGATGCGCACTATCCGGCCCATACTCACGGAAACCTTGCAACAGATTGACGCCGCGCAACCCAAGGCCGTGGCGCTGGACGTAATTCTGAGTGACAAGGGCGACGACGCCGAGGACGCGCGCCTGGAAGCCGCTCTTCACGAC
>JBDTTL010000459.1:0-3035 GCA_039930665.1 Acidobacteriota bacterium | reverse complement strand
TCGCAAGAAAACCCGGAGCGCGCGGACGTTCGGCCAAGAGTTTTAACGCCGAGAATGTGGCTGCGGTCCAAAAGAAAATCCTGGACTGGTCCGGAAAGCTGCGCGCGTGGAACGGGGAGCGGCTCGGGAATGTCGATCGGACGCTAATGACAGAATTTGCGGGAGCGCAAGGAGGCCTCAGACGGGCGTTGGCCATCGGTCTTGGCAGCGGCCTTTTGCTGGTATTGGCGGGCACGGCTTATATCGTGCGGCTGGAGCGTCAGACGCATAGCAGGTACACGCAGCTTGCTCAGAGCCAACATGCATTACAACAACTCTCGGCGCGCTTGGTCGATGCGCAGGAAACGGAGCGCCGGGCGATCTCGCGTGAATTGCACGATGAAATAGGCCAAGCATTGGGAGCGTTGCTTGTCGATTTGGGACGTCTCTCCACCGCTTCCAATGATCGTCCAGAGGTAAAAACTCAACTGGAGAACATGAAAGGCATAACCGAGCGAACCTTTCAGGCGGTCAGGAACGTCGCGCTCCTGCTACGGCCCTCGATGCTGGACGACCTCGGGTTGGTAGCCGCGCTGGAGTGGCAGGGGCGTGAGGTGTCGCGCCGCACCGAAATGGAAGTTGAGGTTCAATCGGAGAACGTCTCGGACGCCTTGCCGGACGAATATAAGACTTGCATCTACCGCCTGGTTCAAGAGGCACTTAGCAACGCAGTACGTCACTCCGGAGCCAAAAATGCGAAAGTGATGGTTCTACAATCGGCCAAAAGCGTCGCCGTGCGGGTCAGCGATGATGGACGAGGCTTTAGTTCGCACCGGACACGCGGGCTGGGCCTGCTGGGTATGGAAGAACGCGTGAAACGGCTAGCGGGAACATTTACGGTGGAATCCACACCGGGCCACGGAGTCACCCTGACGGCGGAACTCCCTTTCTCTTCGAATAACGGCAGGACTTCATGAAAAAGACCCATGTGGTCCTCGCCGACGACCATACATTAATTCGTGCCGGTTTGCGAATGGTGATCGACGCACAGTCCGATCTAACCGTGGTTGGGGAGGCCGACGATGGGAGGACGGCGGTCGCGATGGCGGAAGCGCTGAAGCCGGATGTCATCGTGATGGATATCGGAATGCCGAGTTTGAATGGGATCGAAGCTTGCCGCCAGATTCGCGAACTTCTGCCGGAGACGCAGATCGTGATGCTCAGCATGCACTCCGATGAAGGCTACGTCCTGCGAGCGCTGAAAGCCGGCGCCAAGGCATATCTGCTGAAGGATTCGGCGGAGACGGATTTGGCTCGCGCCATTCGCTCCGCTGCGGCGGGTAAATCGTTTTTCAGTCCCGCTGTCGGCAAAGTGCTCCTCGAAGACTACATGCGAAAACTGCAACGTACCGGCGCCGAGGACTCCTACGACCTGCTTTCCCCTCGCGAGCGCGAAGTACTGCAACTGGTAGCTGAGGGAAACTCGAGCAAGGACATCGCGAATCTGCTGAATCTTAGCGTGTATACGGTCGAGACCCATCGCGCACGGGTGATGCAAAAACTGAATCTGCGCGGTATCCCCGAGTTGATTCTTTACGCGGTGCGTAAGGGCGTCATTTCGTAACACCCTGACGTTTACCAAATCGCCACGGGTACCGACCTCCTGTGAACGACCGGATTTCCTCCTCCCATGGTTTCATCGCAAGCCCGCATCGGGGACCTTGGCTCTCGGGCCTTCTTTTCTCTGGGTTCGGCTTTTGGTTCGAAGATCCGAGTATTCTTTAAAGATTGAGGTTACGAGAGGAGGACATCCTGGACCCGTCTAAGAAATTCCACATTCCGGTGCCGCCACATCCCACCCAACGGCGTGAGCCGTTACCGTGGCAGCGACCCAAATCGATTGAGGAAGATCCGGAAGCGCAGAAGCGAATCCATGCCATTCTGGAGAGCCCCAGCTACCGCCAAGCGGATCAGGATGTTGATTTCCTCGACCGAGACGATATCCGCGGCGTGCGTCTGCAGCTCGATTACCTCAAAGCCGAGACGCTGATACAACAGCATGCTATCCGGCACACGATCGTCGTTTTCGGGGGTACCCGCATCCAGGAACCGGCGGCCATTCGACGCGAAATTAAAGAACTGCGCACCTCGCTGGCGGCGAACCCGGCCGATCCAGATCTGACGCGCCGGCTCGAAGTCGCAGAGCGCCTCCAGGCGAAGAGTCACTATTATGACGTCGCTCGTGAATTCGGCCGCCTCGTGGGCAACAATCATCCGGATTCGCACAAACACGAAGTGGTGGTGATGACAGGCGGCGGTCCTGGGATTATGGAGGCGGCCAACCGCGGCGCCGATGATGTCGGAGCTAAATCCATTGGCTTGAACATTCGTCTTCCCCATGAACAATTTCCCAACCCGTACATCACGCCGGAGCTGTGTTTCCGGTTCCACTACTTCGCTCTGCGCAAGCTGCATTTTTTGAAGCGTGCCCGGGCGCTCGTCGCCTTTCCGGGCGGTTATGGTACCTTCGACGAACTATTTGAAACGCTCACCCTGATCCAGACCCGGACGATCAAGCCGGTTCCGGTGGTTTTGGTAGGCGAGAGCTACTGGCGGCAGGCGGTGAACGTGGATTTTCTGGCGGCTGAAGGGGTCATTGACCCGGAAGACCGGGATCTGTTCTGGTATGCCGAAACAGCGCAGGAGATCTGGGACGGCATCCTCGATTGGCACGAAGTCAACGGAAAACCTTTACGGATGGAAACCCCATGAAGCTGTCTTTTCACGGCGCGGACCGTAACGTTACCGGTTCCTGTCATCTGGTGGAGTGCGCCGGGCGGCGGATATTGATCGATTGCGGAATGTATCAAGGAGAGCGTGAACTCCACGAGGACAACGCCGAACCTTTCGGCTTTGATCCGGAGAGCATCGACTTTGTTTTGCTTACGCACGCCCACTTGGACCATTGCGGCCGCCTGCCTCTCCTGGCAAAGCGGAAATTCCGCGGCGCGCTTTCGACCCTCGAGGTGCAGACGTAGAGGTCGGCGGCGCGATAG
>JBDTTL010000458.1:0-3038 GCA_039930665.1 Acidobacteriota bacterium | reverse complement strand
TTTCGTCATGAACGACAGTTCGGCTAAGGAAGCTGGCCGAAGATGGCTTACGCTTCGATAACGTGGCCGTTCTTCTGCGTAACTTAACGGAGGCCGATTTGATTGCGCTCGCCGCGGCCGTCGAGGCGAGTTCAGAACATCCGCTTGCGAAGGCCGTCGTTGCCGAAGCCAAACGCCGAAAGGTGCCCGACCTCAAAGCCACCAGCTTCGAGGCCCTGGCCGGTCGAGGGGCAAAGGCACTAGTGGACGGAAAGACTGTCTTAGTCGGCGGACCGCGCTTGCTCGCCGAGGGAAAGGTGGAAGCGGTGCCTGATGTAGAGAAATTCGCAAGAACCTGGGCCTCAGAGGGCAAAACCGTTCTTTACACCCTGGCCGAGGGCCGGCTACTTGGCGCTCTTTGCTTAGGTCTCGTGGAAGGCCTCACCGACTTTTCTACATCCTCGTTGGGCATGTCGCGGGTTGGTTATCGGATAGGACCGGGAAACGCAAGGTCTTTGCTCTTGCCGGCTATGGTTTCTCAACGGCGGCCAAAGTCATTCTACTCATCTACAGTTCCGTGACGGTCTTGGGTTGTTTCCGCGTGATTGAGCGTCTGGGAAAGAGCTTCCGCGGACCACCAAGGGATGCCTGGCTCTCGGCAATTAGCGAAGCGAGTTCCCACCAGACTTCAATTTCCTCGTGTTCACAATGTCCCTGGTGACGTTGTCGTTCCTGGTGACTACGCCCGAGGCCTGGGTTCCGAACCTCGGAAGTCCTGAGTACGGCTTCCCGCTCTTGAGCGGTATGGGAAGGCTGGTCGTTAAAGATGTAATCATGATGGGCGCTGGCTTGGTTGTTATGGCTGACTCAGCGAAGGCTTACCTGCGGAAGCGGAATCCTGTGCCAGCGGCGGCCAATAGCAAATCGGCGAGTCCCGTCCTGCTGCATGTATAGAAGCGGAGCTTCGGGAAGGAACGGGGATGTTTGAAATAGACCGCTACCAGAATCTGATCTTGGGAAGTGGAGAGTCCGGCAAATACATCGCCTGGACGCTTGCCAAGATCGGCGAGCGCACGGCAGTGGTGGAACGTGGATTGATTGGCGGCTCCTGTCCGAACATCGCATGTCTACCCAGCAAGAACATCATCCAAAGTGCGAAGGTAGCATCCTTATTCCGGCGCGCGGCAGAGTTCGGCATCGAGACCGGTCCATTCAAAATCAGCATGGAAGGCGTCCGCAGGCGGAAGCGCCAAATGGTAGACGGGTTGATCCAGGTCCACCGGACGAACTACGAAAAGAACGGCGGCGAACTGATTATCGGTGAAGGTCGTCTTAGCGGCCCCCGAACCTTGGAGGTAGCTCTCAAAGGTGGCGGCACACGACGTTTGACAGCCGAACGCCTCTTCTTGAATCTTGGCACCCGCGCTGGCGTTCCGGATGTGCCCGGACTTGCCGACGCCAAGCCACTCACGCATGTGGAAGCGCTCGAGTTGGGCCGTGTGCCGGAACATTTGATTCTCCTCGGGGGAGGGTATGTTGGGCTGGAACTGGCCCAGGCTCTTGCGCGGTTCGGCAGCCGCGTTACGGTCATCGAGCGAGGATCCCGACTCCTTGGCCGCGAGGATCAGGATGTCAGTGACGCTCTCCTTGAGCTATTTCGAGACGAAAGCATAGAGGTTCTGCTTCAGACGAATCTGCTCAGTGTGAGCGGAACTTCCGGGCAAAGTGTTCGCGTGAAACTCGAGCAGAACGGGGAGTCGCGCGAAATCGGGGCTACCGACATTTTGGTGGCCACCGGGCGCACGCCAAACACGGAAGGAATCGGTCTTGAAAAAGCTGGGATCGAGCTGGATAGCAGGGGTTACATCAAAGTGAACGAGAGGCTGGAAACGACGTCCCCCGCAGTATGGGCGATGGGTGAATGCGCGGGAAGTCCACAATTCACGCATGTTGCCTTTGACGACTTTCGAATCGTTCGCGACAACCTCAAGGGAGGAAATCGCACCACACAAAACCGCTTGATTCCCTTTTGCCTTTTCACCGATCCGGAATTCGCCCGTGTGGGGCTGAGTGAAGTGGAGGCGCGGACATTTGGTGTTCGGTATCGAGTAGCGAAGATGCCAATGCAAGGTGTGCTCCGCGCAAAGACTCTTTCTGAAACACGCGGCTTTCTGAAGATGCTTATCGACGAAGACAGCAACCGAATTCTCGGTTTTGCCGCATTCGGCCCCGAAGCCGATGAATTGATCGCGGTTGTCCAGACCGCAATGCTCGGCGGAATGGCCTTTGACTCACTTCGAGATGCGATCTTCACGCATCCGACCATGGCGGAGGGATTGTCCTCACTTCTGGCCAGCATCCCCAAAGTTCCTTGATATGACGACTCACCCTGGCTCTGCTGCGCGCCACCGTTTAGGGCCAATCCCCGTCTCTCTCCGTTGGTACGGCAAGACGCAACTTAACTCACGTCTATTGCGAATTGCCCGCCGGCACGCTTGTTCACGCTGCCCGGAGGCGGGGAACTGTAAGACCTTCGACTTAGGTCATCGCTATTCGGGCAGAGTATATCGAGATTCGATGAGACCCCGCACCAACTTTCGAGTCTCCTCAGGTCGAAGATTCCCTCTCCGTTCGATGCGTTCCATCTGATCTGCGAGATAGGTATCTTTAATGCTGTCGCGAAACCATTTAGAGTAATCGCCGCGATGCAGATGAAACAACCACGTCTCTTCGTTGATGCCTTCCGCGATCTGCGAGAAGGCTGCCAAATTATGCGCTTTAAGGTTGTCCCGGTTACCTGGCCCGCGAAAATAGAAACTTCGATGGCGCATATCACCCTCCGCATATTTGCGGCGGTGACGAATGCGATCACCGCGGGCATGAATGATGCTCGCGGAGAATGGCGGTTGGCCAGTGCGGGGGAACCAAATGACGGCCTGTCCCGCTGTGTACGATAGCCCAGCGGGCCACTTGAGAACATGCCCGCTCGTTTTGCTAAAGGTCTCTAGTCTCCCGTCCCAGAAGAACGTAACATAATTAAGGCGGGTTTCGTCTAAGAT
>JBDTTL010000457.1:0-3057 GCA_039930665.1 Acidobacteriota bacterium | reverse complement strand
TCTTAGACGAAACCCGCCTTAATTATGTTTCGTTCTTCCGGGACAGGAGACTAGGTCTTGCGCGTTCATATCCGCTAACAGGTTGGGAATCACGGCAGCCTGCTGTGCGGAGTAAGGTTGGTCACCCCACAGGCCGAAGGCGTAGGCACGGCTGCTTTGCTGGTTCGCGCCGTAAGGATAGTCTTTGTTTTTGCCGTAGGCGTTGCCCTTCCCGTTATCTCCTTGGAGGGTGCCCGGCACAGCAATAATCACCGCGCCGATCGCGACAGCGGCGGCCGCTGCCACGACTGACTTGCGCGACCGTTCGATTGCGCCTAGAAATTGACTCATTCTTTTAATCCTCTCTTTTTTAAAAATCCAAAGCTACTGGACCTCCCGAAAGTTTACTAAGCGACCATGTCTATTTCATGAACGAACGATGACGACACGCACACTTTCCCGAATGGCGGTACTGGGCGGTCTAACGAATCGCACTGAGGTTGGGGCTTGGGCCGTTGCGCTTCCGCGAGTGTCCTTGTTGGAGTGCGCGTATCGCGAACCGCTCTCCAACAGCGCTCCGTTTGAGGATGTTATCGAGCGCTTCCGGACCCATCATTCCGTCGATAACCGCTTCTCTCACTCCCGAAGCTACGCGCTGCTTCAAAACGGCGACACGCACGATAAAGAGCTCGTCCAGATTCGAGGCCAGGATGGAAAGAAAGTGTAGCCTCTCGAGCAGAGGGTTGGCTGGGTCCTCGGCCTCCCGCAGCACTCGCCGCTGAAACGTCAGAAGGCTACTTCACGGTTGCAGAATAATTTGGGGACTTCCAAACTTCGCGCTGCCGCGGCAGATTCATCATGGAGCATCACTCTCGGCGCATTGATTTAGACCACGCCTAACAAGCATACGGAGGAGGATCGCAATAGCTAAGTGCAGGATTTTTTTAGCAGGACCGCAACAGCCTTCGCGACAGGAAGTGGGAATTCGTGTTGCGCAACATTCACCATACCGGAATGTTGCGGACATTTTCGAAGGCTAAGCTCTGGGAAGTTACTTGTACTGATCTATCGACCGCAGAGGAATGGAGACTCCCATGAGCAATTCTGGACGCCGCGATTTTTTTGAAGATGATCGGTTCTGGTGCGCTGGCGGCTAGCCTGCCGATGTCCATCGACCGCGCCCTTGCCTTGCCCGCCAACGACCGTACTCGGTCCATCGTGGATATTGAGCACATCATTATTCTGACCCAGGAAAATCGGTCCTTTGACCATTATTTCGGCACCCTCAAAGGCGTTCGCGGGTTTGGCGATCCCCGCGCCGTCACTCTGCCCTCCGGCAAGACCGTGTGGCACCAGCCCAACGGAGCGGGCGAGTTGCTGCCGTTTCGCCCGCCGGTCGACAACCTGGGGCTGACGTTTCTTCCGGACCCGCCGCACGGTTGGAACGATACGCATGCGGCGTGGAACGGAGGCAAACATGATCAATGGGTCCCGAACAAGGGTGTCCGCACCATGATCTATCACACTCGTCAAGACATCCCGTATCAATTCGCCTTGGCCGATGCGTTTACCGTGTGCGATGCCTACCATTGCTCAGTGATGGGCCCGACGGACCCTAACCGCTATCACCTGTGGACGGGCTGGTTGGGCAATAACGGCGCCGGCGGCGGCCCTGTGATTACCAACGCAGAGGCGGGCTATGATTGGACGAGTTTTCCGGAGCGTCTGGAGCAATTCGGCATCTCGTGGAAGATCTACCAGGATATTGGAGAAGGCTTGACTGCCGCGGGTTCCTGGGGCTGGACTGGCGATGATTCCTACATCGGGAACTACGGAGATAACGCGCTGCTTTACCTGCACCAATATCAGAACGCGCTCCCCGGCAATCCGCTAGCCGATAAGGCGAAGACGGGAACCAACATCCTGGCCCATGACCGGACAAATCCTTCCACTCTCTTGGACATCTTTCGCTCTGACGTTAGTCAGGGCAAGCTGCCGCAGGTATCATGGATCGTCGCACCGGAAGCATATACCGAGCACCCCAACTGGCCTCCCAACTATGGCGCTTGGTACGTCTCGCAGTTTATCGACATCCTGGTAGCGAATCCTGAGTTGTGGAGCAAAACTGCCCTGTTCCTCAACTTCGACGAAGAAGGCGGGTTTTTCGACCACCAGGTGCCTCCCACGCCCCCGTCATCTGCGGCAAATGGCTTGTCGACCGTACCCATAACCAACGAAATCTATACCGCCGGCGGCGGCTATCCCAGCGGACCCTACGGTTTGGGAATGCGCGTGCCCATGATCGTAATTTCGCCGTGGAGTAAAGGCGGCTGGGTGAATTCCCAAGTCTTCGATCATACCTCGCTCATCAAATTTATTGAGACACGTTTCCATGCTGCATCCAGCGGTCTGCTCCAGGAACCTAATATCACTCCCTGGCGCCGCGCCGTGACGGGCGATCTCACGAGCGCCTTCGATTTCAAGAGTCCTAACGGGCCCAAGAAAATCACCCTTCCGGGTGCTACTCTGCCGGCGGACTTCCTGTTTCACCCGGACTACACCGTGGTTCCTCCCGCAAGTCAGTCGTTGCCGACGCAGGAGTCAGGAGTACGTCCCGCACGGGCCCTTCCATACGCCTTGCACGCGCACGGACTGCTCCAGGGCTCGGATGGCTCTTTCCAAATCGATTTTGGGAACAGCGGCAGCGCAACCGCTGTCTTCCAGGTACATTCCGGCAGCAACGCTCATATCCCCCGAACCTATACGGTCGAGCCGGGCAAGTCACTCTCCGATACCTGGAATCTCGGGTCGATCGGAGTTGCCGACTGCAATCTCTCCGTCAGTGGCCCGAACGGTTTCCTGCGCTCGTTCAAGGGCAGTGTGTCGGGCCTTCGCCAAGCCCAACTCGATGTTCTTGCGAATTACGACGATAATAAAAAACCGGGCATCAATCTGATCATCGCGAATCCCTCGCCGCAAGGTGCCAAAGTCACCGTCCTTGATCGGTACACCGGCAAGTCGGTCGATTTGAAGATAAAACCCATGGACTCCGAAGTGTTGAACTGGTCTCTCAATCAC
>JBDTTL010000456.1:0-3064 GCA_039930665.1 Acidobacteriota bacterium | reverse complement strand
AGAGCCACAAAACCTCCCAGGGCTATCATATCCGTACCCTGCACCTTCTGCTCGAATCGAAAGCCACATCGGTCGCAGATGAGTCGGGGTCTGGGAGATCTAGCGCCGCAGGACCAACGCGTCACTACGCTGGTCGAGACGCCGGAAACGGTGAGTCTGCGGCCAACTGAGAGCGCTCAGTATGGGGCGGGCCGCGAATCGCTGCCTAGCGTTCATGACCCTTGCCGTGACCATGATCACGTGAGCGCCCATGCTCCCGATCGTCATTACGATCGTCTTTTCCGTGACCCTCGCCCTTGCCTGACCCCGGATCGAAGCCTCGTGCGACTACGGCGTAGCTAGGTCCGCGTGAACGCGCCATGCGCACGGCATCCGGAGAGACTCGATGATAATCCGAAAGAAAGTGGATATTCACCGCCTCGATCACTTCTTCATCACGTGGCGGGTGCTTCTTCCAATAGCCGTAAGCTTTTCCATAGGGCGGACCGCCGCGGAAATAGTAAACGTCTGGAGCGAGACGGAAGTGCAGCGCTATGTCTGCCCAGCTGGCTCCGCGTTTGCGCAAATCCACGATTACGGCAGGCTGGACGTGCGCTTGGCGCGCTACGTAGAAAACGACCGGAACCTCATCGGGGGGGAGTGAGCGTTCGCGTACGACGACGACCTCGCGTTCGGGGACTTGGTAATAGTTCCCGATTGCAAAGTAAAAGCTCCTGAGGCCATCACCTGAGATGACGGCTCCGGCTTGTACCTGAGCTGATAGTGAAGGTGTTGAAAAACCGAAGGTGGCGAGAACGAGGCATATCGGGAATTTGTTCATAGCTCCACTTAAATGCACGCGGGAGGCCAAGTCGCAGGTTGCTGGGTGGACTGCGCCCGCGGCACTGGTCGAACGCAAATAGAATATAGAGGACGCCCATGAAAAACGTTGCGATCCTGCTGATCGTGTTGTTGGTTGTAATTGGTTGGACACTCGGCGGCGGAACAAAGCGCGCATCGGCCCAGCCCACGCCGGGGGAACAGGTCGTTGGCGGGCCCTACGCGGTGAACGTCGGCCCAAGGTCCGCCACGTTGATGTGGATTGTCAAAACGGGCGAAGCAATGGTCGGGACAACTGCCGGCTCACTGGGCACGCCCGTGCCTATGCTGCATGCAGAAAAACTGCCGCTGGCCGGCCTGACGCCAGGAACCCAGTACTTTTATCAATCTTTTCCGGGAGATGCTGGCAAGGGATCTTTCAAAACGGCGCCCGTCGGCGCCGCGCCTTTCCAGTTCGTCGTCTATGGCGATACGCGGACGCGGCACGATGTCCATAGAGCTGTGATCGCCGCTGTTCTAAAGTATTCCAACCCGGATTTCGTCATGCAGACGGGCGACCTGGTGGAGAACGCCGACTCCACCGCTCTGTGGCCGATTTTCTTCGATGCGGAGCGAGAGCTGTTGCGCAAGGCTGCCTACTTTCCGGCGCTGGGAAATCATGAGCATAATTCCAAAAATTACTACGAGTTCATGAATGCCAAACCTTACTATTCGTTCAATTGGGGCGCCGCGCACTTCGCGGTGATCAATAGCGACATCGCCAACGTGAGCACCTCACAAGTGGAACGAGATGCTTTCTGGCGGGAACAGACGCGCTGGCTCGAGGCCGACCTGCAGGCCGCTCAAGGGGCGGATTTCCGGTTTGTGTTCGCGCATCATCCTCCCATGACGGCTGTGAAGCGGCGCCAGGGCGACAATCCGCACATGACAGCGCTTGAGCCCATGTTCGAAAAGTACCGGGTTAGCGTAGGCTTCTTCGGCCACGATCACAACTATCAACACTACAAGAAGAATGGCATCCACTACTTCATCACTGGCGGAGGGGGGGCACCGCTCTATGACGTTGATATGCCGCCGGCGGGCATCACGGTTAAAGTTGAAAGCACCGAAAACTTTGTAATCGTAAACGTGGACGGCAAAAAAGCGCGTGTGGAAGCCAAGAAACCCAACGGGGATACGCTGGACATTGCCGAATTGGGTCAGTAAACCGCAAGGATCGTTTGGGCGGTTCGATGAATCGGCGATCTGCGAGGCGCAACGTTACCTAAGACCTTCGACTGATTGAACGGACGTGCCGGAGATGCGTAACGTAAAGTGGCCGGAATCGCCGGTGCCGGAGACTTCCGCTTCGGTTGCGGAGGTCACATCCATTTTCTTCCATTTGCCTTTGAGCACGCGCTGATAAAGCTTGAAATAGGCGTGGGCGGATTCGGGGGAGTCCCACTGCGAGACATAGGAGAGAACCGGATAGTTCTCCTTCTTATGTTCGTAGAGGCGGAACGCGCCACCGCGCCAATGGCGGGCCCCTTCCTCGCCTTCATGCTGGCCGACATACTGGCGCAGGAGAACGCCGTGATCGAATTCGCCCACGGCGCCCTCCATGATGCCGCGGAACTGGCCGGCCTGCTTGCCTGCGATTTTGTCGATGCCTAGCGGCTCAATCGCGACTGGCCCGGTACTTTCGAAATAGGCCGTGGGATGAAGAATCTGCTGGGTGCTGCTCGGCGCACGCGCGAAGACCGCCTCAAACGCATCGCGGCCCAGCTTGCGGTAGACCGCGTCCTGAAAGCGCGCGCCCTGATTATAGGGAAAAAGCAATGATTCGCGCATATACAACGGAGTCTTACCCAGCACCGGAAACTCGGCGTTGTCGCCGCTTTCCTGGGTGAGCTGATCCAGCAGCCGGAGCGGGACTTCACCTTTGCCCCCGGCGCGCTTAGCTTCATACGCCCAGGTGAGCCAGGTAGCCTGGCCTTCCATGACGGCTTCACGGGCGGTGGAGGCGTCGGAGTCGGGCGCGCCCTGGTTGAGATACTTTCCGAGCGAGTGCTGCTGATCGGCAAGGGCGTGCGCCAGCTCATGGACCAGCGCCATCTGCTGCTCTTCGCCCGAGGGAGTGGATCCGATGATATAGAGGCGCTTCTTCTTATAGTCGTAAAAGGCTGCGGCCTGCTCGCCCAGCAGGTTTTCGGTTTCGCGACCGAGGTTGAAATCCTGCGGGACCAGGCCGAACATCTTAAGGGCC
>JBDTTL010000455.1:0-3083 GCA_039930665.1 Acidobacteriota bacterium | reverse complement strand
TTTAGCGGCCCGCGGACCACCCTCAGCATGGAGGGGCTCCCGGGCGAAGTGAGTATGTCGCTCGGCGATTTTACCGGCTCGAAAATCACCGGGCCGACACGCCTTGCTGGAAGGTCGCGCGATGTCGAAATCAGCGACTTCAGCGGGCCGCTCGATATCCGCATCGAGCGCGGTGATCTCAACCTTCGCCCGGGGTTGCCGGTGGCGAGCATCCAGGCGCATTCGCGCTCGGGCGATATACGACTGTCTTTGCCGGCCGCAGCGCAATTTACATTGAATGCGTCTACCAACAATGGCGCGATCTCCAACCCGTTCGGCGGCGGATTCAATATCGAATCCCGCGGCCGCAAGGGAAGTCTGCGGGGGGCCGCAGGCTCAGGTCCGGCGATCGAACTCGAAACGCAACGGGGCGACATCACGGTGCAGAAAGCCGTGACCGCCGGCGTGAACGCTCCACTCGAAAAGCTAGACCAGTAGGATCCGCACGTCCGCCACGTTGGTGCCGGTAGGACCGGTCTTGACCAATCCACCGACTTTCTCAAAAAAATGATAGGAGTCGTTGTCAGCGAGATAGTCCGACGGATTGAGGCGCAGCACGGCGGCGCGGCGCAGAGTGGAAGCGTCGGCGATGGCTCCGGCCGCGTCGGTGGGCCCGTCGATGCCATCGGTACCGCCGCTGAAGATGGTGACCTTAGGCGTGGCCTCCAGCGCCATCGCGGCCGCGAGTACGAATTCCTGATTGCGCCCGCCGAGTCCGGTGCCTCGAATGGTCACGGTAGTTTCACCGCCGGATAGGAAGCACGCGCGAGTCCCGCCGCGGGCCATCAACTCGCGTGCCAGGGCGGCGTGCATGCGGGCAATTTCCCGAGTTTCGCCATCGATAGTGGTGGACAGAACAATAGTCCTGTAGCCGAGCGCCTTGGCCTTCTTGGCCGCCGCGTCGATCGATTGGCGATTGCTGCCGACGATCACGTTCTGCGCGTCCACTTTAGTTTTTGGCGTCTCCGTCAGTTGAGGGACGGGGATGCCGAAACGCTTCAACACGGCGACCGCGTCATCGACAGTGGTGGAATCGAGCACCGTGGGCCCGGAGCCGATCACGCTGAGATCGTCGCCAATCACGTCCGACAGAATTAACGCGACCACGGTCGCCGGGGCGCCTAGCGCGGCGAGATGTCCACCCTTGATGGCCGACAAATGCCTGCGCACGGTGTTCATCTCGTGGATGTTCGCTCCGCAGGCCAGCAACTGGCGCGTGATTCCCTTCTTCCCTTCGAGGGTCATTCCCGCCACCGGAAGCGGCATCAGCGCCGATGCGCCGCCGGAAATTACGCAGAGTAATAGGTCACGCGGGCCGCTGTCACGGGCGATCTCGGCGATCTGGCGTGCGCCTTCAACGCCGCGTTCATCAGGCACTGGATGGCCGGATTCATGCAACTGAATCCGCTTCAGCTTGGCCTTGGTTCCGTCGGGAACGTTGATCCAGCCGCCGGTGACGCGCTTGCCGAGCAGGCGTTCGAGCGCCTGCGCCATCTTGGCGCTGGCCTTGCCGGATCCGATCACTTGAATGCGATCGAAATCGGCCAGACGGTATTTGCGTTGATCGACGCGGAGAACCTTGCCGTCGCATTTGACATGCGCCAGCACGGCTTTAATGGGGTCGGCCGCATCGAGGGCGGCCTTAAAAATATCCAATGCGTGTTTTCTGCTCATTTTCTGTTTAGGGGCGAAAGAGGGGGAGCGCCAGAATGCCGGCCACGACGTCCGCCGCCGCCTGGTCTAAGGCCTCAATGCGGTAATCGGCGCGCGCGTATGACTGGCGGCGGACGTCATACAGTTCCTGGAATCGTTGCGGGTCGCGGGCCAGCGGGCGGTGCGTCTCGGCGGCGATGCGCGGCTGAATCACTGCGAGCGGCACATCCAGCCAGATGGTCACACCGTGATTGGACGCCAGCGCTACATTTTCCTCGATGGCAAATGCTCCCCCACCCAAGGCGATCACCTGCGGCCGCCCGGTGCGTACGTTTTGGACGCGCTTCTTCAGAGCTTCGGTTTCGAGGGTGCGGAACTCGCCTTCGCCACGCTGGTCGAAGATCTCCGCGACGGAGGTTCCGGCAGTCTTCTCGATTTCGCGATCCAGGTCGTAAAAACACCAGCCCAACTCATCGGCAAGCGCACTTCCGACCGTCGATTTGCCGCATCCCATGAATCCGACCAAATAGATCCCCGGAGTCTGCTTTAGCTTGAGAATCATGTGTGCGCGAAAGTGATAATAGTAGCATGCAGGGATGGCTTCCGTTGTTTCCGCTCCAAGTGGTGTTATTGCCCGACGCCGAATTACCTCTGCACATCTTTGAGGACCGCTACAAGGAAATGATCGCCGAAGTGCTGCGCGACAAGATCGAGTTCGGCGTGGTGCTGGCAAACGACCGCGGCATCGTCAATACCGGCTGCACGGCGACTATCGAGCGGGTGCTGCGCGAATACCCGGACGGCCGTTTGGACATACTGACGGTAGGCAGACGGCGATTCGAGATCGAGCGGGTGAATGAAGAGCGAGCGTTCCTGCGCGGCGAGGTGGATTACTTCGACGACGAAGACGAAACACGGCCGGAGGAAGAGTTTCGCGCCCGCGCCATTTCGGGGTATAACGAATTGCGTACGCTGACCGGGGAAGCGCCCTTGCCCGCCGCGCAGACGGACGACCAGCAGTTGAGCTTCCGGCTGGCTCGGCCGATTCAGGACCTGGGATTGCGCCAGGCGCTGCTTTCGGCGCGCAGCGAGGCGGAGAGGTTGCGCCAGTTGGCGGAGTTCCTCCCGGCGTTTCTCATTCGCCAGCGGCGGATCGAGCGAGTGAAGCAAGTCGCGCCGCGCAACGGCCACGGCGGTAAGGTTCCGAGGATTCAGTAGGCGTGCGGCTTTCGCTGTTGATCGACGCTGACGATACCTTGTGGGAAAACAATATCTATTTCGAGCGCGCCTTCGATAATTTCTGCGATTTTCTGGATCATTCGGAGCTGACGCCGGTGCAGGTGCGCGAGGTGCTGAACGAGATCGAGCTGGTGAACGCGACGATCCACGGC
>JBDTTL010000454.1:0-3100 GCA_039930665.1 Acidobacteriota bacterium | reverse complement strand
ATCGTTTTTACACCCAAGGTGCTGGTGGACAGGCATATCGCGGAAGGCTGGACGGGAAGAACTCACTGACCTTACGCCACCGCCCTAGGAGTCTGTCGGAGATAGATTGCAGGTGTCGGTCAGTAACCCAGTGATCGCACTGATCAGGTGTGAAACATTTTTATATGAATATGTTTCGTAATCGGTTAACCTGATGTTGTGAGCAAACGGTTCCACACCTGCGACCTCGATCAACCTTATCTTCTGCCACCGTCGCTTCAGGATTGGTTGCCGGAAAAGCATTTGGCGCGGTTCGTCGCCGAGGTGAGCGACGAACTGGATTTGTCGGAGATCCTGGCCGATTATGCGCGTAAGGATGGAAGAGGGATGGCGGCATACCATCCTGTGATGATGGTGCGGTTGTTGTTGTACGGCTACTGCCGGGGTGTAGTGAGCTCGCGCAAGATCGAACGGGCGACTTATGAGGACGTGGCGTTCCGGTACCTGGCAGCGGATCGGCACCCCGATCACGATACGATCTCCAGCTTTCGGCAGACCCATTTACAGAGTCTGGCGGGGTTGTTCACACAGGCGTTGCAATTATGCGAAAAAGCGGGCCTGGTGAAGTTGGGCCATGTGGCCATTGATGGGACGAAACTGAAAGCGAACGCCAGCAAGCACAAGGCGATGAGCTACGAACGGATGAACGTGAAAGAGAAGCAGTTGCGGGAGGAAGTAGAAAAGCTGCTGGTGCAGGCAGCCCAGACCGATGCGATGGAAGACGCCCTGTACGGCAAAGGCGGAGCAGGGGACGATCTGCCGGCAGAACTGGCGCGGCGGGAGACCCGATTAAAGAAGATTGCCGAGGCCAAAGCGGCATTGGAGCGGGAAGCCCGCGAACGGGCGGTAGTAGAAAAAGTGGTGGTGGAAGCGAAGCTGGAAGAGCGGCGTCAGAAAGAAGAGGCGCAAGGCAAGAAGTTCGGAGGCCGCCCGCCGCAGGTTCCCGATCCGGAACAAGCCAGGCCGGAAGCGAAGGCGCAACGGAACTTCACCGACCCGGACTCGCGCATCATGATGGACGGGGCGACGAAGAGTTTTATGCAGGCCTACAACGCTCAAGCTGCGGTGGACAGTCATGCGCAAATCATCGTGGCGGCGGCGTTGACGCAGGACGCCAACGACAAGAAGCAGTTGCTGCCGATGCTGGAGCGGGTCGAGAAACATCTCGGTCGAAAGCCCGAGCACGCCAGTGGGGATGCGGGCTATTTCAGCGAGGCTGCGGTGACGGACCCGAAGCTCGAAGGAGTGGACCTGCTGGTCCCGCCGGATCGGCAGAAGCACGGAGAGCTGAGTGAGAAGACCGGTCAGCTCGTCTCCGGCGCAGGCCAGGCCGCAACACCGCCAGCGAGCCAACCTGGCGGTGAGAGCCCGGAGCCGCCGCTGCCGCCAGCCAGGAGCGTGCCGGAAGCTATGCGCGAAAAGCTACGCAGTGCCCCCGGGCGCGCTATTTACAAGATGCGCAAAGCGATCGTCGAGCCGGTGTTCGGTCAGATCAAAGAACGGCGGCGACTACGAGGCTTCTCCTTCCGAGGGCTTGAAAAAGTTGCTGCGGAATGGCAGATCATGTGCCTGACCCACAACCTGCTGAAGCTGTTTCAGGCCGGACTGCGTCCGCATCTCGCCTAAACCCACGGAAACGCCCAAGAAGTAAACTTTTTACGCTCACCCAAGAGCGAAGTCCGCCTATTCTTGGGAGAACGGTACTTTTTGCCACGGTAAGTTGGACCAACTACTTCCCTATGCTTCGCCGAATGCCCAACACCGTCCAATCCGTCTAATTTCATTCCGACAGACTCCTAGTATTACTACGTTAAGTCTTGACACATGATTTTCGCGCTGCTAAGCTCGGGCATGACCAAGACCCAGATCGCCAAATGTCGACAGCGGCTGGAGCGATTCTTGCTTGACTTATTGGAGCCAATCGGCCGCAGTGATCGGCGGCATTGGGGAGAGTTGTACGTGCGCGGACTGCTACTGGACGGCGACCGGAAGTCGACTGAGCCACTGGCCACCCGTTTGCCGGAGGGGAATGTACAGGCAATGCAGCAGTTCATCGGTCAGAGCCCTTGGGAGTGGGAGGAAGTCTGGGCACGCCTAGGGAAGCGGATGACGGCGGAACTGGAACCGGATTCGGCCTGGGCAGTGGACGACACGGGATTCCCAAAACAGGGCGAGGATTCGGTGGGAGTGGAGCGACAGTATTCCGGAACACTGGGCAGGACGGGGAACTGCCAAGTGGCGGTGAGCCTCCACCATGTTGGGGAGCAGGGGAATGCGGTTCTGGGTTGGCGGTTGTATCTGCCGGAGAGTTGGACCAAAGACAAGGAGCGGCGAGAGAGCGCCGGGATTCCGGAAGAAGTTGTCTTTAAAAAGAAGTGGGAACTGGCGCTGGATCTCATCGATCAGACACGAGGTTGGGGAGTGCCTGATCGGATTGTGCTTGCCGATGCAGGATACGGAGAGGCAACGGAGTTTCGCGATGCGTTGGAGCAGCGATCTCTCCGGTATGCGGTTGGCATTGCGCCGCAGGTTGGAGTTTGGACAAAAGCGCCCGACATCAAAGTTCCGGAGTACAGCGGGCGCGGAGCCCGGCCGAAGAACTGGGATTACGGCGATCAACGGCCCGATTCGGTAAAAGACGTTGCGTTGAAAGCCAAGGGTTGGAAGAAGGTCCGCTGGCGGCAAGGGTCGAAGGGCTGGCTGGAGTCGCGCTTCCTGGCAATGCGGGTACAACCCTCACACGGGTTCGTGGAGGGGAAACCGCCGCACAAGGAAATCTGGCTGCTGGCGGAATGGCCGGAACAAGAGAAGGAACCTATCAAGTACTTCTTCTGCGATCTGCCTCCGAGCTATACGCTGCGCCGCTTGGTCCGCATCACCAAGTGCCGGTGGAAGATCGAGCAGGACTACCGCCAACTGAAAGAAGAACTCGGATTGGATCACTACGAAGGAAGAGGCTGGAACGGCTGGCACCATCACGTGACGCTCGTGATGCTGGCGTACTCGTTCCTCACGCTGGAAACGCTGCGCGGTAAAAAAAACTTCTGGGTGGACCCTGCCG
>JBDTTL010000453.1:0-3107 GCA_039930665.1 Acidobacteriota bacterium | reverse complement strand
GTTTTGGCGCGCAGAAGAATAGCAGGCAGTCCTATGTTGGGTTGCAGTTGCGCGGTGTTGTCCCCGGAATAAAATGCCTGCACTTTCCCCGGTGATGTAGCCGGGACAGGCCCATTGGCGGGGACGCGGTAGGCACTCTACAGCAGTTTCTAAATCTGGTTCTCTCCCGGTGCGGAAGTCCAATGCGACAACGGCAGGATGGGAGAACCGCGTTGCCGCTATTGTCAGAAGAGCTTCCGACGGTCCAAGTTTCAGCCGCGGCAGACGGTTTGCAGCGAGACCGATTGTCAGCGGCGGCGGCGTGCGGATTATCACAAAGAGAAGGTAGCCTCCGATCCCGAATACCGCCAGGTTTGCCAGGACAGTTCGCGCAAGTGGCGCGCAGCCAATCCCGGCTACTGGAAGCAATACCGGGAGGAGCACCCGGCCTCCACCCAACAAAACCGGGAGCAGCAGAAGGCCCGCGACCGGAAACAGCGGCTGTGCCAGCTTGCAAACAACACCTCAGCTCTGGACCTAAAACATTGCGCCGCACAGGTTTGGCTGGTGGGCCGCGGCGCGGTGGATCTTGCAAACAACAACTCAGCTTCCGCCCAGATCTGGGTGATTGAAGCATTTCCGCCCGGCCGGGCTTCCGCGCCGTCGTCTTGCAAACAACATCCTTCTGGTGCCGCCGCCACGCCTGCTGCATAAAGGACTGGGGCGATGCTCTCCACCGATCAGATCAACGACCTACACCGGCTTTACTGGTCCGAGCGATGGGCCATTCGCAAGATTGAACGCCATCTGAAAATCAGTTGGAAGACGATCCGGAAGTATCTCCATGCGCCCGCGCAGGCTCCGGCATTGCGGAGCCGTACCAGCAAGCTGGATCCCTTCCAGGGCCAGATCGCCGAATGGCTGGAGAAGGACCCGCGAGTCACGGCCGCCGTGATCGAGCAGCGCTTGCGTCCGCTCGGCTATAACGGCGGGCATAGCATCCTGCAAGCACATGTCCGCAAAGTACGTCCACAGCCGGGACCGCGCCGCGCCTTCGTGCGAATGGAGCCGCCCGCTGGAGAGAGATTCGAGGTTGACTGGGGCCACTTTGGTGCGCTGAGCTACTCGGGCGATGCACGCAAGCTGTATGCCTTCGCGCTGGTGGAAGCGCACAGCCGGATGCTGTATGTGGAGTTCACGCACAGCCAGAGCTTTGAAACCTTCGCTCGTTGTCACATGCACGCCTTCACCGCGATGGGCGGGGTGGCGCGCGAAATCGCTTACGACAATCTGGCCACAGCCGTTGCCGAACACGACGGCCGCCTAGTCCGCTTTCATCCGCGATTCCTCGGTTTTGCCCGCGAATATAGCTTTGTGCCGCATGCTTGCAATCCGGCCAGCGGCTGGGAGAAAGGGAAAGTCGAACGCGCCATCGGCTATCTTCGTCAAAACTTCTGGCCATTGCGCGAGTTCGTCGATCTGCACGACGTGAATCGCCAGGCGAGGCAGTGGCTGACTGAGGTCGCCAATCAACGCTTGCATCGCGAGACACGCGAGCGCCCGTTGGATCGATTCAAGCGCGAAGCATTGCGTCCTCTGCCGATCCTGCCGTACGACTATCGCGAGTCCACCGAAGCGCTGGTTCACAAGGATCTCCGGCTCTCGTTCGACGGCAACCGCTACTGCGTACCGCACCGCTACGTGGGCCGGCGGCTTACGATCAAAGCGGACAGCGGCTCCGTCACCATTTACCACCGCATGGAAGAGGTCGTCAGTTATGCGCGTTCGTGGCGGCGCGGACAGACCTTCGGAGCAGAGCGTTTCGAAAAGGTCCTGGCCGAGGAGCGCCCCGCAGCTCGCCGTTCGCAAGCTCAGCAACGGTTGCTCGATTCTCTGGACGGACTTTGCTCGCGATCGCTGGTGGAAGCGTATCTTCGCGACATGGCCGATACGGACCGTTCACTCGGCCGCCAGATCACGGAGCTTCTGGAGTTGATGCGCCAGTATGGCCCGGAAGATGTCGCTGGCGCGATCGAAAAAGCTGCTGCCGCACGAGCCTTCGGAGCCGACTATGTGGCCAACATCCTGCGCCAGCAACGTTCGCCGCGGCGTCCCCAACCACCGCTGAAGTTGCGTGATCCGCTGCTCAACGAACTCACCACCGATCCCATCTCTTTGCTGGAATATGACGCCTTCATTCTTGAATCCGGAAAGGAACGCGATGACTCCTCTCGAACAGAAACTCGACCAACTGAACCTGAAAGCGATGAGCCGCCAGATCGAAGCAACGATGGCTGAAGCTTCGGCCAGAAACCTCAGCATCTCGGCCACCATCGAACTGCTGGCCGACTTGGAACTGGAATCGCGCCAGGGCCGCGCCATCGAGCGCCGCTTCAAATACTCACGCCTGCAATCGCAGCCCAGCATCGACGCCTTCCACTTTCATCATCACAAGAGCCGCGTGCAGGCCAAGAATCGCATCTTGCGCCTCCTCGATCTCAGCTTCCTGCGACAAGGGACGAACCTTGTGCTGATCGGCAATCCCGGCGTGGGGAAAACATTCCTCGCCCGCGTCTTCGGGTGGAAAGCCTGCCAGGCCAATCAACGTGTTTTGTTCACCACAGCGATGGACATGTTGAATCATCTGCTGGCTTCACAGGTCGATCATTCGCTGGTGCGGAAGCTCAAGACTTACACCGAACCCGCGCTGCTCATTGTGGACGAACTCGGTTATTTATCGCTCGATCAACAAACGTCCAACCTCTTCTATCAGGTCATCTCCACGCGGCATTCGCAGAAGCGTTCCAGCATCATCACCACCAACACACCGTTTTCCGACTGGGGCAACATCCTATTTAATACGACCATCGCGACCGCCATCGCCGACAGGCTGGTGGAGAACTCCGAAATCTTCCTGTTGGGCGGCGACAGCTTGCGCAAGGCCAACAAGAACTCCCCTCCGCCGGAAGAGTAGTTCCACTCCGGCCCCGATCAGGCGCCGCACTGTGCGATACCCCGCGCGGAGGAGTCCGCCGGGGGAACCCCTCAACGGCGCTGCCAATGGGTGGAGGGCCTTGCCGCCCTCCGCTCCGGTTCCCACAATGTTCAACTTCAGCGCCAATCATCTG
>JBDTTL010000452.1:0-3109 GCA_039930665.1 Acidobacteriota bacterium | reverse complement strand
CGGCCTTCACTTTGGATGTCTACTCCCACGTTTTGCCCCATATGCAGGAGTCCGCGGCAGCGAAGGTGGAAGCTCTCCTGATGGAGCCAAAGCGGAAGAAGTAGGGGTGCAACGGTTGAGTTGGCACACTCCTGGCACACGGGTGGCTCCCGAGAAGATACCTTGATTTCCTACAAATCCTTTGTTTTGAGTGGTGAGCGCGGTAGGAATCGAACCTACAACCTACTGATTAAGAGTCAGTTGCTCTGCCAGTTGAGCTACGCGCCCTTTTGGGTTGGCCCATCGGGGATCAAAATCTTTTGGCGGGGGAGAGCCAAGAGCCGACGCATCCATTGTATCCTTCCCGCGAGATGCAAACAAGCTCGGATTTCGGATTCGGATGGGTACTTATTCAGCGACACTACTTGCAATGGTTCTTCGGGCGGGTTATCGTCGGAGCCGTGACTATCTCGCGACGTACTCTACTGGCCGCGGCGTCCGCAGCCGTCTCCGTCCGGGCGCAGCGGACTCCGGCGCCAACCCAGCCCCCCAACTGGAAGCCGAAGCTAGGCGTTCTGTGTTCGTATTCCGACGCGAATCTGGAATTTGTCAAAGCCGAGGGGTTCACCAGCATGCAGCTCCGGCTTGACCCGGACCAGTTGGATGACAACCGGATCGCCGCCATCAAGGACAAGATCGCGAAGGCTGGGATCTACGTGTCGTCACTGGCCTGTGACGGCAATCACATCGACCCCGATCCGGCGAAGCGGGCGCGGCAAAATCTCTTCACGAGAAAGTGCATCGAACTGTGCGGCAAGATGGGGATTCCGGCGATCGGCGGACAGTCCGGCACTGATCGGTCGAAGCCCCTTCAGCAGCAGGTGGATGAGATCGTCAAAGTTTATACCGAAAAATATTTCCCGCTTGCCGAGAGAAACAAGGTCAAGATTCTGTGGGAGCCTTACGCCGGCGGACCGAATATCGCTACCGGGCCGGTAGGATGGGAAGCGTTATTTAAAGCCTTCCAGGACTCGCCGCACGTGGGCTTGCAATTCGATCCATCGCACCTGGTCTGGCAATTCATGGACCCGGTGCAGGCCGCCCGCGATTTCGTAGACAAGATTTACGATGTGCACCTGAAAGACACCGAAATTCTCTGGCATGTCCTGCGACGCACCGGGATTCAGCCCTTTGATAACGAGCGCTGGTGGCGATTCCGCATACCGGGCTACGGCTCAGTGGATTGGAAAGGTTTCTTCTCGGTGCTCTCGGAGGCCGGATACAGCGGCGCTATGAATATCGAGAACGAAGATCAGTTTTACTATCCCCCGATGGAGAACGGAAACTTCACCGAACAATACAAACGAGGGTTTCACTTGGCCCACGAGTTCTTAAAAACGCTCGTGCCGCCCTTGAAGGTATGAGACTGCGCTATTTTCCTAGCCTTCGTTGGCGAATGGACTGCGCTTGATCGCGTACGCGACGGCCTCCTGGGGGACGCTGAAGACCTTCATCGCTCCGTTGCCCATGTAGCCGATGTCTTTCACGCCTGCCGGACTCGTGTAGTACGCGTCGACAATCATATTTCTGGTCCACGTCCAGAAGGGAACACCGGGGGCGGTCTCGGGGGTTACGTTCTTCGCGTACGCCAGTTTATCCAGCAGCTCGGTTTGTTGGGCGGCCGAGGCGTTTAGGAAATCTGTCCCGTACGTCTTCTGCATATAGTGATCGAGCCAGGCGAAGCCTCCGTTGAAGATCGCGGCTAGCTCTTCGTTATGGCTGGAGAGAAAATCGATATACTCCGCAGCCCCCGCTTCCGAGGCTCCCGGAACAATAATGTCGCCGAGCTTTTTCAGTGTCCGGAAATGGTGGAGGTTGTATTTCTTAGGAACGTAACTCGGCCCTCCGTCGAGCGACTTCACGGCCGCGATCTCGGCGTGGACATGCTGTGCCAGCGCGGGCGAAAGAACGCCTGAGCCGGCGGCCGTCAGGACCATGGAACTGCCAATGATGCGGAATAGCTCCCGGCGTGAAACATCTTCCATACGGGCTACACGTTTCCTTTCTTGATTTCCTCTGCCAGGTGCGTGGCGGCGCGCCAGGCGTTGGCGACGATGGTGAGCGTTACATTCTTGTCCGGATTTCCATTGAAGGGAGCGGCATCCACTACCGACAGGTTCGGCACTTCGTGCGCCTGTGACCACTTATTGAGCACGCTGGTCTTGGGATCATCGCCCATTCGGCAAGTGCCTGCTTCGTGGATGATCTCTCCACCTTTAGATATCGCCTCCTCGGCATCTTCGGGAAAATCGGGCGACGTGACGCGTCCGCCCATGGTCTCGATCAGGTCCTTGAAGGTGTTGTGCATGTGCCGCACCATCTTGAGTTCGTTGTCGCTCCATTTGAAGTGAAAACGCAGGACGGGAATACCCCATTGATCCACTTGCACAGGGTCGATCTCACAGAACGAGTGTTCGTTCGGGATCATTTCGCCGCGACCCGAAAAGTGGACCTGGCTGCCGTAGTAGCGCCGAATATCGTCCTTCAATTTTGGCCCGTAGCCTTCGGCATTCGCCGCGACATTCCGGAAGGAGCCTATCTGGGGCATGCCGAAGCCGCCTCCGAGTTCAATGTGATAGCCGCGCGGGAAGTCTTTGTTCTTCTTATCCAGCTCCCACCACGGAACATACACGTGCATGCCGCTGATGCCGTCGCTATTGTGGCGGGGCAGGCCTTCGAGCGCAGGCACGACGCCTGCAACGGCGTGGCCCACCGTGTCCGTCAGATTGCGGCCCACTTGTCCGGAACCGTTGGCGATTCCGTTGGGGAACTGAGTGGACTTCGAATTCAAGAACAGGCGAGCGGATTCGCAAGCGCTGGCGGCGACCACCACGGCCTTGCACCGAATCACCTTCTCGCTGCGCGTGGCCTTATCCACATAAGAAACCCCACTGACTTTGCCGGAGCTATCCACTACAAGTTCGCGCGCCATCGCCCCGCTAATGATATTGAGTCGCCCGGTCTTCATGGCGGGGAAAATCATAGCCTGACTGGAACTGAAGGCCGAAGCCGTGCGGCAGCCGCGCCCACACTGTCCGCAGTAGTGGCACGCGGCGCGGCCGTGGATGGA
>JBDTTL010000451.1:0-3110 GCA_039930665.1 Acidobacteriota bacterium | reverse complement strand
CGACACCCTCAAGAACCCCGCCTACGCCCAGACTCTGCGCGCTCTGGCCGCCGAAAAATTGGGCACCACTGCCAAGACTGACCTGCTGACCGTGAGTTACTCCGCGAACGACTACGTCGGGCATCGCTACGGGCCGGACTCCCCGGAGGTCCACGACATGGCGCTGCGCGTGGATAAGCTGCTTGGCGAGTTGCTGCGAGCCGCCGAAGCCCAGGCCGGCGCCGGAAACGTGCTGGCGGTGCTGACCGCCGACCACGGCGTGGCGCCGCTCCCCGAGGAAAATCGCAAGCGCAAGATGCCCGGCGGCCGCCTGAATTTCGGACCGGTCCGAGCGCTGCTGGAATCCGAGCTTACGGCTACATTCGGCGGGTCGCATTGGGTTGCTTATTCATCGGAGTCCGGCATTTATCTGAACATACCGCCTAAAGTGGATCCCGCGAAGGCGGAAGCGGCGGCCGCCGACGTTTTACGCCGGCAAGAGCACATAGCGCGCGTCTACACTCGCACCCAACTGCTGAACGACGCAGTGCAGTCCGACCCGGTCGGCATCGCGCTGCGCAACGGTTTTAACGCAGAGCGGTCCGGAAGTGTGCTGATGGTTCTGGAACCCTACTGGATGCTCCCCGCCACCGGGGCAACCCACGGATCGCCCTACGACTACGATACCCACGTGCCCATGCTGTTCCTGGGGCCGCGCATCAAAGCCGGCCGCTACGATGCAAACGTAGCTCCCAACGACATCGCGCCCACTCTGGCCACTATCCTCAATATCGAGACGCCGAGCGGCAGCGTGGGACGGGTGCTCACGGAGATGCTCAGATAGCGGCTGCCGACGCCCTATTTTCGTTCCCAGCTTCGTTCCCACCGGGAGCGGATTGGGAGGGCTGCTAGAATAACCTGATAGAGGAGTCCGCGTACTCATGTCGAGATCTGCCTTACGATCGGCGTTCCTGCCCGCCCTGCTGGCCTGTGCCGCCGCTGTTTTATCCCCCGCCACTGCCTCGGCGCAGTTGAAGGTCGGGATCGTCAACTTTCAGCAGGCCCTTCTGGGAACCGCGGAAATGAAAAAAGCGTCCAATGATTTGCTGGTGAAATATAAACCGCAGCAGGATCAGTTGGAGACGCTGCAAAAAGATCTGAACGAGATTCAGGGCAAGTTGCAGGATCCCAAGACTCCGCCGGCGACGGCCGGAGACTTACAGGCCGACGGACAGCGCAAGCAGCGCGAGGCCAAGCGCATCACCGAAGATGTGCAAGCCGGGGCGGAGGCGGATCGCAACCAGATTCTGCAGCGCGGCACGGAGCGCATGACCGAAGTGGTGAAGAAACTGGCTGAGGACAAGGGACTGGACTTTGTGGTGGATTCGGCTAACATCGTGTTCTTCAAGCCAACGCTCGAGATTACGCAGGAAGCCATCGCCGCTTACGACAAAACCTATCCGCCGAAGTAGACGCGGACTGGAAGAGCCATATGGCTGGATATCTGGACGAATACGGTGTAGCCGACGCCCGCAAGGAGCGGCTCCGTAAACGCATCATCCTGTGGGGTCTGACGGCGGTGATCGTCGGGACTTCAGCGTTTTTTTATTTCCGCAACTGGAGCGAGGAGCGCGTTCTCGACCACTTCGTCACGCTCCTTAAAGAGCAGAAGTATCAGGAAGCCTACCAGCTTTGGCTAACGCCGGAGACTGCGAGGTTTTACCCGCCCGACAAATTCGCCGAAGACTGGGGCGCGTCCGGCATTTACAAGAACCCAGCGGACCTTAAGATCGTTGTAGAGGACTCCTGCGGCGACGGAGTTGTCTTCCAGATGGCCTATCCCGGTGCCGACGATTTTGGGCTTTGGGTGGATCGGGAGAAGAAATTTATCAGTTATTACGGCTGGCCGCGGTGCCCAGGGCCGCACCTCGAAATCTGGCGATTCCTGAAATCGCACTTCGGCGGCGGCAGTTAGGCGGAGCGCCAAGCGCGTTTGCAAAAGAATGCCGCCTCCGCTCCCAGGGACTGACGGGTTTCTGCTCATGTTTCCGCATCGCCCTGCTCTTGGATTCGATTGCGCCTTCGCCGTGACCCAGCGCTCGAAATGTCCCCGGCACCGCCCAGGTTACGCCAGATCAGTTTCGTTATCGGCTTGTTGTCGAAAAAACCCTTCAACCGTCAAGAGGGGCAAGCGGCAAGGTATCGTTCGAATTGTCGGGAAATCAGGCCGTCAGGCGGATCGAGAACGCTTTCGGCGAGCAGCATGCGCTCCACGTAATCGTAAACGAGGTCTACATCATAAGGGTGGTTGATGGAATGAAACCACATAGACTCGCCACGGAATTGGAGAAGAATCACATTCGCGAGGGGACAGGGACCGAGACACCCGGAAACAGTGAGGTGAAATCGCCTTCGGATCCCACGCTTTTTCCATTGGGCCTTAAATTCGTCGAGAGGCAAATCAGGAAAGCCTTTGTCGGTGCGTCCGCAGCAACAGCCGTTGCAAATAAACAAATGGCCATCCTGAATCCTGATTTGTTTGGCGACACCGTCCGCGCGTGTTACTCCTTGCAGCGGACTTCGCCTATACGTATAGTTGATCCGAAACCCGGGACGAAGCTGGACCGGCTTGCCGTGGGGAGTATGGCGGTACGCATCAGCCCACGCCTCGCGGCGCTCGAACAATGCTGCAACGTCGGCTAGGCCTTTGGACGTCACCAGCTTCTCCAGGGCTGCGAGCCAATGATGATAGTACTCGGAGCCATCGTCTGCTTCTTCCCGCTCAGCGGCAGCGGCCAGTTCCGCAGCCAACGTGGAGGCCCATTCTTTCCAGGTAAAGTGGCCTTGAGCGGAAAGCCTCACGGCGAGCGCAAATGCTTGGGCCTGCCAGGGCTCCGCAAAGACCGGACCGCCTTCGTCGCGCGGAAGCGAGGGCAGGGAAGCGAGCCGCTCGGGATCGGGCTGCAGGTCAGGCATGCTCAAGGTAGCTATCCCACATATCAAGGTGGACGAAATCGCGCGGCGAGGCGGCGTCTCCCCACAACTCGCGCGCCGCAAAACGAATCGAATACAAATGCTGCGGCTGTTCGCCCAGAAAATGCGCATTCGAATCCGGGAACACGAAAATACCG
>JBDTTL010000450.1:0-3115 GCA_039930665.1 Acidobacteriota bacterium | reverse complement strand
ATGGCCCGGCTCCCGGCAAACCCGGCATCGCGCCACGCTGGACTTCCAGCGCCAAAGACGGCATCGGCACCGCGTACGCCACCAGTTCCAAAGTCTGGTTCACCCTGAGCCACGGCATTGTCAATGAACTCTACTTCCCGCACGTTGATTCGCCGAACACGCGCGACCTTCAATTTCTGATCACCGATGGCGAAACATTCTGCCACGAAGAAAAGCGCGATCTCGATCATCAAACCGAATATCCCGAGGAAAACGCCCTGCTCTACAGGCTTACGAATACGGAACGAGCAGGACGTTACCGACTCATCAAGGAAGTCATCGGAGAGCCGCATTCATCCGTCCTCTTGATCAACACGCGTCTGGAAATTACAGACCCCGCTCTCCAAGGGAAGTTGAGGCTCTTTGTCCTGCTCGCGCCGCATTTGAAAGGCACGGGCCAGAATAATTCCGCGCGCTGGCATCAAGCGGGCGGCAGAAAGCTGATCCACGCCTACCGTGAAGACATCCATCTGGTTTTAGGCTGCAATCCGGATTTTAACCGTCGTTCGGTAGGATACGCCGGATCGAGCGATGGCTGGCAGGACCTGACGGATAATTTTCAGATGGATTGGGAATTTGATCGCGTTGACGATGGCAACATCGCGCTTCTCGGAGAGATCGATTTGTCCAAAGGACTGAATTTCACCGTCGCGGTCGCTTTTGGTTTCAGCGCGCAAAGCGCTTCGACGCAGCTTCTGCAAGCTCTGGCTACGAACTTTTCGCAACAGCGCGAAAAGTATATCACCCAGTGGCAGCGCACTCGAATGGAAATCGATTTAAGCGCCAATACTCAGGATGGCGCTTCGCTGGCGCGCTTGAGCCAATGCGTTTTACTCGCCCATGAAGACAAGGGCTTTCCCGGCGCGTTTGTGGCTTCACTCAGCATTCCCTGGGGTGAAACGAAAGACGACCGTGATCGAGGCGGCTATCATCTGGTCTGGACACGTGACATGGTGCAGACGGCCACAGCCTTGCTCGCGTGCGGCGAAACCGAGTCCCCGCTCCGAGCCTTGATCTGGCTGGCTTCCATTCAGGGAGAAGGTGGCGGTCTCCCGCAAAACAGTTCCATCTCGGGCGAACCCTTTTGGAAGGGCATTCAGTTGGATGAGGTGGCCGTTCCGATTCTCCTCGCCTGGCGATTGCAACGGGCCGGCGCTCTCCGTGAATTTAATCCCTGGACCCTGGTATCACGAGCATCACGCTATTTGATTCAGCATGGCCCGGTTACGGCGCAGGAACGTTGGGAGGAAAACTCCGGCTACTCCCCGTCAACGTTGGCTTCAATGATTGCCTCCTTGGTTTGTGCCGCGGAATTTGCGCGTCAGGGCAAGAACGAGAATGCCACACAATTTCTTTTGGACTATGCGGACTGGCTGGCCGCGCACGTGGACGAATGGACGGTAACCACCCGCGGCGAGCTTGTTCCCGGAAAGCCGCGTCATTACATCCGCATTACCCCTGCCGATCCGGATAATCCTGTGGAAGAGCCGAACCCCGATGCCGCTGATTTCAATGTGGCCAACGGGGGCGGCATTCATCCGGCACGAAACATAGTCGGCGGAGATTTTCTGCAACTGGTCCGCCTCGGCGTACGCGATCCGAACGATCCGCTCGTCATCGACTCTCTGGCGGTGCTCGATCAAACGTTGAAGCGTGATCTGCCCCAAGGGCCGTGTTGGCGGCGCTATAACTTCGACGGCTACGGCCAGAAACCGGACGGCGGCGCATTCGACGGAACGGGAGAAGGACGTTCGTGGCCGATTCTGACCGGTGAACGGGGACACTACGAACTCGCCGCCGGACGCGACCCGCTGCCTTTCATCGGTGCGATGGAAAACTTTGCAAACGCAGGCGGTATGCTCCCCGAGCAACTTTGGGATGCGGACGACTTGCCTGATGGAAAAATGAAACGTGGCGGCCCGAGCGGTTCGGCCATGCCGTTGTGTTGGGCGCATGCGGAATATCTGTCCCTGGTTCGGAGCCGCAAAGATGGAGTCTGCTTTGACCGGCTCGAACCAGTTTACGAGCGCTACGTGAAGTCCAAAACTGGAAGCAAATTCGAAATGTGGACCTTCGCCCATCAACTCCAACATATTACCGAGGGGAAGACCTTGCGAATTATCGTCACGACCGATGCGAGCCTCGTGTGGTCAGTCGATGGCTGGGCGAATACCAGAACAGCAGACCTGGCCAAAAACAACGCGCTCAGTTTATGGTTCGCAGATCTGCCAACCGCGAAGCTGCCTCGTAATTGCGTCGTTGAATTTACCTTTTTTTGGAAAGACGCTCGACGATGGGAAGGAAAAAATTATTCCGTCGCGATCGGCAGCCCAAAGTAACCGGGACACCTATGCTTCCAAGACGATCTCTTACGAGCAGGCCGGCCATCAAAACTAAAACTGGTGTTCTCGCCAGAAAGCGAATGCGCGTGGCGAAACCCTCGCCAATCGTGCTGACGATTGGCCACTCCACGCATACGATCGAGGAATTCATACGTTTGCTTCAGGCGCATGCCGTAACTCGCGTGGTGGACGTGCGCACGGTGCCGCGTTCAGGGCACAATCCGCAGTTCAATCGCGATACATTGCCCGCCTCGCTGAAGACGACAGGCATTGGCTATGTGCATATTGCGGCTCTCGGCGGCCTGCGTCATACGACACGCGATTCCATCAATACCGGTTGGAGAAACGCCTCTTTTCGTGGCTACGCGGATTACATGCAAACGCCCGAGTTTGAGGCGGCAGTGGATGAGTTGATTCAATTGGCGAATCAGGACCAGATCGCCTTGATGTGCGCCGAGGCTGTCCCGTGGCGCTGCCATCGCTCCATGATCGCCGACGCGTTAGTGGTGCGAGGAATCCAAACGGAGGACATCATGGGTCTCAATCCCCCCAAACTTCACACCCTCACTTCTTTTGCGAAAGTAAAAGGCACGCACATCACCTATCCACCTGGCGGACTATGAGAAGCAATCTTGTAAAATGGTGCATCGCGTTCTGTCTGTTTTTGGTGACTTACGGCCGAGAAGATTGTGTCGCCGCCGAATCCAAGGAAAAGGCGCAATTAACTTACGCTC
>JBDTTL010000449.1:0-3132 GCA_039930665.1 Acidobacteriota bacterium | reverse complement strand
GCCAGTTGATGGAGCAGTTGGACTACAACCTGCTGTATCGGTGGTTCGTGGGACTAACCTTGACCCCACCTAAAGCCAAAAAAGTCGGTCGGCCAAGGCTTCCCAAGGGCGATGCCAAGGGGCGCATTGTGCCCGTGCGGTTCAACGCCGAAGATTTGAAGCGGATCACTATTACCGCGAAGGCCAGCAAGATGACAATTTCCGAGTGGATACGGTGCATTTTGAATGCCGCAATCAATGCCTGAGCAAATCATATGCCAGTCAAATTAGGACACCACCCGCCTTTGTGGTTTCCAGAACGGAACGGGTCCGAATGGACGCGCGACACATGGAGTCAGAGTCTACAAGAAGCGATAAAGGGCTTGGCCCGCCTGCCGTCTAACATGCGTTGCGCCAGTCGGCCTGCTGCGAATGGAGGCCCTCAATTCTGACCCTGTCCCTGTGGATGTCCCTGTAGTGCAGGTTTCAGCCCGACCGCTAGTAGGGGTAGCCCTTTAGTCGCGGCGTCCGCGGCTTCCAGTCCGGGAGCGGCGCGTAGTTGTCGCCCAGCGGCATCTTCACTGCCGCGAGATTCTGCTGGTCGAGGACCTGGTCTTCGGGGATCACGCCGTTGATGAACAGCAGATACGCCGTCAGCCCGTAGACCTCGTCTGGTGTCAACGTTCCTTCGCGATTGAGCGGCATCCCGCGATTGATGTAGTCCCAGACCGTCGTGGCGAACGGCGCGCGAAGCGGCAGGATGCGACCCCGCGCCCAGACGTCGGGATTCGTGGGATCCTTGCTTTTCAGAATCGGCGCCGCGCCGCCGGTGCCGTTGGCGCCGTGGCATCCCGCGCATCCCTTCGAGCGATACGTAAGAGCGCCTTCCTTGGCGCTGCCTTTTCCCTGCGGAAGTTCCTCGCCAGTTGGACCGATCGAGATGTCGCGCGCGCGGATCTCCTCGGCAGACGGCGTACGTCCAATGCTGTAAGTGGGCCCCTGCGCCCACACCGGAAGGCTCACCAGCAACGAGAGCGCGACCGGCAGGACTCTACGCGAAGCCATTGGTCACGCTCCCATCCTTCGCGATCTTCCATGGCTGCACCGAGTTATCGAGCCCCGGCACGCTGAACGTCTGATCGAAGGTCTTGTTCCAGTACTTGGCGATCTGCTCGCGCGTCGGTTGCGCCTGGCCGATCTCGTCGACGCAGCGCGACCTGATCTCGGTCTCGTTGCCGTCCCACTGCCACCCGTAGGTGAACAGACAATGGGCCATCCGCTGCGGCGTTCCCTGGAACTGCGCCTTGTTCCATTTATTGCCGCCGTCGGTGGAGACCTCTACCTGCTTGATGGCGCCGCCGCCGGACCAGGCCAGGCCACGGATTTCGTAGAAGCCCTTGCCTGGTAGCCGCTGTGCACCGGACGGGTACGTGATCACGGACTTCGGACCGATCTGGTAGGAGAGCGCCGCCTCGTTCTTATCCTGATCGAGATGGCCAAAGTCGTTGTAGTTCATGTAGTAGCGGTCCACCAGCTTGATGCGCTGCACCCATTTTGTGTGGAGGATCCCTTCGAAGCCCGGCACCATCAGGCGCATGGGGAATCCGTTCTGCGGCCGCACCGCCTCGCCGTTCATGCCGTAGGCAACGAAGCAATCGTCCATTGCCTTGGCGACCGGCATGCTCGACGCGCCCTTCACTTCTTCCGAGCCCTCGGCGACGAACCATTTGGCGCTGCCTTTCAAGCCGCACTCCTTGAGCAGCGTGGACAGCAGCACGCCGGTCCACTCCGCATTGCTGGTCATGCCGTGCGTTTCCTGCACGGTCTTGGCACGCCGCGACGCTCGGTTGCCCGCGCACTCGATGAAGTGCAGTCGCGTCACCGACGGGAGGCGCTTCAGGTCGTCCACGGTGAAGGTCAGCGGACGATCCACCAGGCCGTGGATCATCAGCGTGTGCTTCGCAGGATCGATATCCGGCAGGAACGAGCCACGCGTCGTCGCGTAATAGTGGAGCGAGGACGGCGTGATGACCCCGACCTGATCCTGTAACGGGCTCGCGACATGGAACGTGAGGCCGAAGTTGTCGGGCGTGGGCCTGCCTCCGTGCGGGATGCGGGTCGAGATGATGTACTTCGACCTCGCCCCGTATCCAATCTCGCCCTCCCGCTCGCCTTTGATCATTGGCGCCTGGGCCGGAGCCTGCTGCCCGAGGGCGGGCGCTGCAGCACTCAAGGTGAGGCCGCCCGCCAAGGCGGCTCCGTTTCTTAGGAACTCTCTTCGGACAGGTCGTTTCTCGCGCATTGATGCTCTCCTTGCAGAATGAATCCGCGGCGGAATCGGTCGAGGCTTTTCATAGTGTACACCCACGCCCGCTCCGCGGTGCGGATGGTCATGTCCCGCCGATCCTGGGTCAGCCGCAGCTCAGCCACCAGTCGTGGCGGCGTGCCTTCAGGCGTACCGACCCGCGGTTCCTGGGCGCATACAGTAGTCTATGTGGCTGACCGGTCGTATTCGTCCGATCGGTGGGAACCGCATTCAAGGAGCCTCACGATGACACGTGTATTCACCATTACAGCCGCATTAATCTGTATCTGTAGCGCCTCGCTCGCCTCGGCCCAAGCCCCTGCCAACCCCATCACGTCCAACCCTCCGTTGCACCCGATGTGCTACGGCTAGCTTCGCCAAGCCTCCGCCCGCGGGTGAACTCAAACGTTAGGCCACGAAGCACTGCAACGCTGCAGCGATTCGGGTTTGTGGTTCGCGCTACTCTGGAACAATCCACGTGGCCGCACCATGCGTGGGTGTGGCCACTTGGACTCTGAGCGGATGGTCGACTATCTGGAAGCTACTTTTGCCGAACCATCACGACGGTCCCGAAACGGTGCGTTCTGGGAGATAGATCCCTCCTTGTCGCCTTGTGTAGATCTATCGGCAGTCACTTCGCCGTATAACGCGCAAACCGTACATGTAGATCTAACGGAGTAGTCACCAAGTACGGCTTTAGAGGCCCAGCGGAGCCTTGCGCGCTTTCACGAAGGCAACCGCCTCATTTGCAGCAGCCCTACACATTGGGCCCTTCAGGCGTTTTATCCCATATTGGATGGGCCGGCTCCGCGCCAACTATTCCCGGTTAGATTTACGTCACCCTTCCG
>JBDTTL010000448.1:0-3142 GCA_039930665.1 Acidobacteriota bacterium | reverse complement strand
CCCCGTGGCTACGATCACTTTGGCGAACACTAAACTATCGAAATGAGACAACCGGTCCATGTGGTTTACGGCGGGGCGCATTTATTCAAGTTCGATACGGCGCGAAAGCTGGGGAAGCTCGCCGAGCGCGCGCTGGCCGAATATGTGCCCGACGCCGCGACCCTAGCCGAGGCGGTGGGGCTTCGAGATGACTTAGCCGCCACCGTATATGAGCGCATGGTGGAGAAGCTGCGCCATGAGCCGGTTGAAGACTTTCGCATCAATTTCGAGGACGGCTTCGGCATTCGTTCGGACGCCGAAGAAGACGCGGCCGTGGATGCAGCGGCTGCTCAACTGAACAAGGGTTTGGAGGATGGCACGCTGCCGCCCTTCATCGGACTCCGCGTGAAATCGTTTGGACCTGAGTCCAAGCCGCGCGCGCTCCGCACACTGAACCGCTTTCTGAAAGCAGCCGGTCGGTTGCCCGACGAGTTCGTCGTCACGCTGCCGAAGATTACGGAATCGGATCAGGTCCCGGCCTTGCTGGAAGCCCTTGCGCCATATCCGAACATCGGCGTCGAGCTGATGGTTGAGACCTCGCTTTCCCTGCGGAATCTGCTGGAACTAGTGGAGCTGGCCGAAGGTCGCTGCGTAGGAGCGCACTTTGGTCCCTACGATTACACCGCGTCGCTCGGCATTACGTCGCACAATCAGCACCTGCTGCATCCGGCTTGTCATTTCGCCCGCTCGACGATGCTGATGACCCTGGCTGGCAGCGGCATCGCGCTCTCCGATGGACCCACCAACATCTTGCCCATACCACCGCACCGCGGAAATGGACTGAGCGAAAGCCAGAAAACCCAGAATCGCGCCGTCGTGCACCGTGCCTGGAAACTGCACTACCAGCATGTGCGCGATGCACTCTATAACGGCTTTTACCAGGGCTGGGACCTGCATCCCGCGCAGCTTCCGATTCGCTACGCGGCCGTGTACTCGTTCTTCCTCGAAGGACTGGATGCTGCCTCCGAGCGCCTGCGCAATTTCATTCGCATGGCGATGCAAGCCACGATGGTGGGCGATGTTTTCGACGACGCAGCCACCGGTCAGGGCCTGCGCAATTATTTCCTGCGCGCCGTGAGCTGCGGAGCCGTCCCGGAAAGCGACATCCCCGCGCTGACCGGCCTGACGCTGGAACAGCTACGGTCGGCCCGGTTCTGATTCGGCAAGAGCGCTCACCAACTGCGCCGTGCGGATGGGCTTTGCTAAAACCAGATTCACCATTTGCGCCTCAGGGGTGCCCTCCAGATCGGGCGGCCATCCGGCAAGCACGATGATGCGGATGTCCGGCGCGGCATCACGGAACATACGAATCAGCTCCAGACCATCCTTGGCTTCGGGGAGCCGCAGATCCAGGACTACGCACTCGGGCTGCGTCTCGGCGAACAGGGCACGCGCAACGCATGGATCGCTGGCGATCGAGATCTGATGCCCCTCACGCTCAAGAATCACCTTGCGCAGATCAAGAGCGGCGGCATCGTCATCCACCAGGAGCACCCGCGCCATCAGAAAAACTTGACGCCGGCGATCACCAGTTGCGGCATAGCCTGATTCCAGCTCTGCGGAAGATCGTCGAAGGGAAGCCGGAATGATTTCGTCTCGCCCGGTTTCAAACCACCCATGCGTTTACTGACAATCGCCTGTCTCCTCCGCAGCACCAGTTGCCCGTAGGGGTCGCGGAAAACGCAATAGATCTCCACCGTATCGAGCGGGCGGTCGCCTGCGTTGGCGATCTTGCCCTCGATCTCCACGACAGTTTGCTGAAAGTAGTTTTCGCTGCCCTTCATCACTACGTCGCTCAACTGAAGATTGCGAGCGTAGGTTCTTGCCTCGTCAGTCAGCGGGATATCACCGCTGCCGCGCCGGTCGAGATAATGCATGTATCCCCAGCCAGCGGCGGCCAGCAGCGCCACAACCGCGACCACGTAGTACAGCGGATTGGAACCCGAAGCCGCCGCACGCGGAGCGGTCGTTGGCTCATTGGCCACTGATGGTCATCTCCCGAATCAGAATTGTCGGGGCCGCAATGGAGCCGCGAAATTCGAGGTCGGAGCCCACCTGCTCGATCCCCTGCATCATCTGCTGCATGTTGCCCGCGATCGTGATCTCCGAAACGGGATATGTAAGTTTACCGTTCTCAATCCACAGGCCGGCCGCGCCTGAGGAATAATCTCCGGTGACAGTGTTCGCGCCGCCGCCGATCAGTTCCGTGACGTAAAGACCGGTTGGGATGTTGGCAATCATGTCAGCGGGCGCGAGCGTTCCGGCTTCGATGAAAAAATTGCCGGGCCCGATACCCGCGTTGCCGGTGATCCCCCGCGACGCGTTACCCGTGGTTTTGAGGTTGAGCTTGCGCGCCGAGTACGTATTCAAAAGGTAGCTCTTGAGAACGCCGCGCTCGATCACCATGGTGCGGCGCGAAGCCACTCCTTCATCATCGAACGGCGAACTGCCGAAAAGACCGGGGATGGTGGCATCGTCGATCACCGTCAGCGACTCCGCGGCCACTTTTTCACCAAGCTTTCCGGCCAGGAAGGACGCGTGACGATAAATGGCGCCGCCGTTGACCGCACCGAAGATGTCGCCCAGGAACTGGCCTGCGGTGCGAGGCTCAAAGATCACGGGCACTTTCTGCGTCGGGACCTTGCGTGCATTGAGCCGGCGGATGGCGCGCTCGGCCGCGATGCGGCCCACCGATTCGGGGCTTTCCAGACGCGAGGCGGAGCGTGCAGAGGTATGCCAGTAATCGCGCTCCATAGTAGAATTGCCATCGGCCCCCTGTTGCTTGGCGACGGGGACCACACTGAGACTGCAGCTCGAGGTGCGGTAATTACCTAGGAAGCCGCGCGAATTCGCAAAGATGCGGCGGCCGATGTGCGAATCGAAAGACGCTCCTTCAGAGAGCTGAATACGCGGATCGAAATCGAACGCCGCTTTTTCGGCGCGTATTGCCTGATCGATTTTCCATTCGGTGGTCATCTTGGCGATGGCTTCGTCGTAGAGCTTCAGATCGCCTTCGAGTTTGCCGAGTTCACCGGGCTCCGGAAGTCCGCCGAAGGGATCGACGCTGGTGATCTTGGCCAGTTCCAGCGCCGCCTTCACCATT
>JBDTTL010000447.1:0-3161 GCA_039930665.1 Acidobacteriota bacterium | reverse complement strand
ATTTGACCGGATCGGGATTGATTGGATCGAAGATGAGAGGCGCATAGACGCCTGCTTGCTCTTGACCCGGCGAATGGCTGTGGTACCAGTAAGTCCCGTATTGCTTGATCCGAAACTTGTAAACGAAGGTCTCACCAGGTTTGATTCCTGCAAAACTCACACCCGGCACTCCGTCCATCTCGGGAGGCACGAGCACACCGTGCCAATGAATCGAAGAACTCTCTCTAAGCCGGTTGGTCACGTTCAACGTAACGTCTTGTCCTTCGCGTAGCCGTATGGTTGGCCCCGGCAACATGCCGTTGATCGTTTTGGCCGTCGCTACTCTGTCGCCAATGCGAATTGGGGTCTCCGAGATAGTGAGATCGATTGTGTCTCCACTGAGTTCTCCGGCTTTAGCTTCTGCGGCGGTCAACCGCGACCACGGCGGGAGCAAAGTGTCGAGGGCCGCTAGCGTGCCGGCAGTGCCAATTGCCTTCAACACCGGACGTCGGGAGAGTCTTTTATAGTTCATTTTGGATGCCTCATGAGGTCGTCTCGACTGCTTGTGTTTGGTTTACGCTCCCTGCTCATTTAGAGCCGGCAAACGATGCCATTGTTTCATGTGTTTTCTTGTATTTAGAAGCAATCTCGGAGACGAGCAAACACAGTTCAAGTAAGCCTTCCAGACAGCTACGAGAATTGGCCAATCTCGCCGAGAGGGCTGACTATTTCCGCGGATATTGTTGGAACACAGTTGCGCCTCCATTCGCGCTAACGAGCATCACCGAGTACGCGTCTGTCCTCGCCGATTCCATTCCCGGAGAGCCCGCCGGCATCCCGGGAACCGCAAGCCCTTTTGCATTCGGCTTCTCGCGAAGCAGCCGTTGAATGTCGCTGGCCGGAACGTGCCCTTCGATGGCGTACCCATTCACGACGGCGGTATGACAGGACATCAGTTGAGCCGGGATGCCAAATTTGTGGCGATACGGCGACGTATCCTTCACATCCTGAACGTCAACTTCAAAACCGTTCTCCCGCAGATGCTGAACCCAGCTTCCGCAACAGCCGCACGTGGGTGTTTTGTAGACCTTGATGCTACGCGGACCGGCTGCGTGCATTTGGCGAATTCCCACCAGGACTGTTGCCAGAATCATCTGAGCAAATTGCTTTCGCGTCATCGAAATGCCTCCAATACTTCCTCTATGGAGCGCAAGGCTTTAGTGTTTTCGCTTGCGCTCCGTTACATCTAGTGCTTTTGCTTCCCCTCGGAGTGGGGCGGGGCCTTTTCCGTCGCCATGGTCATGATCACTTCACAAGTTCACCGGTTGCGAACTCTGTAGAATAAACGCCCGCCTCAGCTGGGGTCAGCGGTGTCGCCGCAAACGGATTCTGGAAATGTTTTGCATTTGGTTCGCTGGCAATTCGGCGCAGGTCACGGGCCAGAAACACTTCGTAACCTGCAGGTTTCTCACGGGCGCTAAACCCATGCGAATTCACGGTCCAGGCGGCCCACAACACAACGGCAAGGCATGCCAATGCGCCGACCCAAAGAGTGAATTTGCGGATACGCACGAAAACCTCCAGTTCGAATCGTTCATGTTTCGGCGGCGGGACAGAGGTCCGCGCCACCAGCGTTGACAGAGAACGAAAGCTTGAGGGCTAAACGCGGAGGATTGTGGAGGCAGTGAGATCGATTAGTGGGGGCGGCGATCGATCTGAGGAGAAATCAACGGGAACGGGAGTCTCCGGAGCAAACTCCACGAAGTTCAGTTCGATCAGGGCAACAGTAACAGAATCGGGGCTTACGGACGCTGCTTGCGGTCCCGCTTCACTGACCAACTGGGGATGGCCGCAATTGGTCTGGGTATGGTCGTGTTCCGCGGGGGGCGCATGATGACAATCTTCGCTAGCGGGAACGGAAGAGTGTTGTTGAGGCACTTCGCCGCACGGCAGCACGCCACAAGCGGCGATGCACTGCGTACTGGCTGTGACGATCACGGCCACCATTAAAATGGCGATTTTCCCCAAGAACCTCTCCCATTCGACGTTAGCATGGACTCAATGGCAGCAGCAACAGGAACCCGCGGGCTTCACTGGCGCTTGATCGACGGTCTCGTTCGGCGCCGATTTCTTGCCACCAGGAGGAGCGGGGATTATGGAAGTCCCTGGCAGTTGGTTTAGGTCCTTACGGTCCGTGTGGACGGTCGCGTCGGGGGCAGCACTTACAGCTTTGGTCATTAGATGGTCTCCCTTTCGAGGGCTAACTTGCCCTTCGATAGTGCTGACGCGGATGACCCCAAAACCTTACAGTTTGAAATTGAGGCTATTTCTCAGACTTTGGACTTGCAAGTACAATCGAGGCAGCCATGGGTTGCGCAAACGCCGCAGGTGGCAGCGACCTGTTTGCGGAGTGCTTCACGCGCACGATGTACGCGAACTGCCGCATTATTGGCAGTAATCTGGGCCTCCTTGGCTAGGTCTGCCAAACTGTGTTCGTGGAGATCGACGGTTTCAAGGGCTTGCTGGTATTCCGGCTTCAGCGTACCCAATAGGCCCGTGACGCAATGGCAGATATCGCCCTTGAAGGAAACATCCGGGTCTTGGTGCGACTGCATTTCTTGAAACAACTGATTGAATGCGTGTTCAGAAGAGCCCTTCTGGCGGTAGTGATCGATGACCGCATTGCGGAGCATCCGGTAGAACCAGGCGACGACGGTTTCCTCGTCTCGAATCGCTCCGCCCCTTTCCATCGATTTTACGAAGGCCGCTTGAAGAATATCTTCGGCAACCTCCTCGGAGTCGACGCGCTTGCGGAGGAAAGCCAGAAATCGCTGGCGGCCGGAAATCAGCCGGGCGATCGCATCTGGAGACAGTGTCCTGGGCTGCTGGGGGGTAGACATCACCCCAACGTAGCACCGGTTGGAGTCTCATGGCGCTTTTGAATCCAGTCGGACGGTACGAAGACGCAAAGCGTTCGCTATGACCGAGACGGAGCTGAAACTCATCGCGGCGGCGGCAATCATCGGACTCAGCAGCAGACCAAAGAATGGGTAGAGTACTCCCGCCGCAAGGGGAATTCCCAGGGCGTTGTAGGCGAAAGCGAAGAACAGGTTCTGCTTGATGTTGCTCATCGTCGCCTGACTCAAAAGGCGGGCGCGGGCGATCCCGCGAAGGTCGCCCTT
>JBDTTL010000446.1:0-3186 GCA_039930665.1 Acidobacteriota bacterium | reverse complement strand
CAGGGGACCAGCAGCAGGAGCGACACTACCGCGATCAGAGTCCACTCGGTGGCAGGAGACAGCGCATGAGTTCCCGATCTTGCACGGGGCGGGAGGTCAGGGTAAGCTTGCCTCGACATCGTTCCTCCGACGGATAGGCGAAGCACGACACTCCGCGGGTAGAATTGCAAAACTATAGTTACGCTGGTATTTAACGGGACAAGCGCAATCCTGCATGCTCCGGCAAAACTACGAAATCGGTAGCTACGCTCTCAATTCGCTCTCCCTTTTGCGGAATTAAATCCTCACCCAAGTTCTGTTCACCGGCAGTGAGTTGCAAGTATCTGATGCGCGTCGGGTCCAGCCCCATGATACGGCAGCAGGTGGCGTCTACCGCTACCGGGCTCGCGCCCGCCACCACTACGCCAACGGCTCGCGGCGTGCCCTGAATGGGGCCGTTTCCCTCCATCCCTACGATCCCGTCCACGATCGCGAAGGTCTTAGGAAACAGCATGTGGAGGTCGGCTATGCATTGAGGAATACCAGCCCAGTGCAGCACATTCTTTGGCCAGCCATAAACTCCACCGGGCACCAGCCCGAAAAGATTCTTCATGCTCAAGGTCGCGCCGGTCCAATGGTGCGTTTTGAGCTTGGGCATAGACACCAGCAGATCGCATCCCAATATAGTGTTGGGCAGATACAGGGATTGGAGTTTAGAGAGAGGACGTACGAAATCGACGCGCGTGGTTTCGTCCAAATTGAGGTCGGTAAAGAGGGACTCAAAGTTGGGTACGGTGGAGAAATATCCGCTGGCGTCCGCAAGATCCAGGGTGACGCGGCGATGGCCTGGCCCCTCCGCGATGCGCACGTCCGCCGCACCAGCCGCGCGAAACGCTTCGAGCGCAGCGTGAACCAGCTTTGGATCTGTATTGATCACCGTGTGGGCGTCAAACTCCACCAGGTTCGGCTTCAACACCACTCGTTTGCCGCGCACATCCAAAGCATGCTCGGCTATGATCCGCCGCACCAGCGCGTAAAGCTCCTCCGAGTAAGTTGCCGCACGATAAATCGAAACCGGCGCCCACGCCTGCAGCCGTGCCGGGCGTGTACAACTCTCAAGCGCCCCAGTGGCCGCAATCACACCGCCGGCCGCGGCTAGCCCAGACGCTTTGGTCCAGGCGCGCCGGGTGGGCTCCAATGGTTTTTCCGGGTTCATACGTCTAGGAACGAATTTCTTCCCGCCTGAGCTGCCTCGGCAAGCGCGGCGATCGCGATTTCCATCACCCCGCCATGCATCACGGGCGCCTTGCCGCCGTCGCTCGCTTGATTCGGGATTGGCGGCGTCAGTGGAGGTCGGCCATGCGCACCCAGACCCAGGCGGAGCCAACTAGCGCCTTCACTGGACCGGCATACAGCAAGCTGTTGTTCGCCCCGCACGACGCCCTGCCTCACCTTCGGATCATTCAATCCATGCAGCGCCAGCAGCGCCAGTCCCGTAGTCTCCGGATAGGAATCCGAGTCGTAGCCTAAAGCGCGCGTGGAGCCGTGGTTCCAACCGCCGTCCCGACACCGCCGCGCCAGGAGATAGCCGCGCCCTTGAGCGATGCGCTTTTTTAGATCCGAGCGACTTATCGGCCCGCCGCCGCGTTTATCCATTTTTTGCAAAGCTAGAATAGATAACGCGGTGGGCCCCACCCACGCAGCAGCCCCTGGATACCACGGCCACCCATCAAAACTCATGGAGTCGGCAGAGGAGCCCGCGCCAAGCATCCATAGCCGAAGCCGGAACACCCAACCGGATTCGCGCCCAGTCTGCTCCACCGTCCAAGTCTCGGCATGGGGGCGGTCGAAGCTTCCTCCGGTCGGAGTCGGCAGCAATAAGGTAAGCGCCGTGACCCAAGTGCTCTCTCTTACCGATTCGCGCGGGGCGAAGCCGCCATCTGGCCGTTGGCAACGCTGCAACCACTCCATGCCACGGCGCACCTCTACCTCGTGACCCCTTCCGCTCGCTGCGAGGGCCATGAGAGCATAACATGTTGGCTCCGTCCATGAGCCGCCGCGGAAATAACTCCATCCGCCATCGGCGTTTTGACGGCCCAGCAGATCCTCCGAATACAGCATCATCTGGGGTGATTGAGACAGTCCGAGACCGCTAAACGGCCAGCTAGCGGCGCTTTTTGCGCCGGCTGCGTCGCATCAAGTACAGTACCAGCACCAAAGCCGCGCTGATCCATAATATCGCCTGCAGTGTGTTGTTACTCATTTACGCGCGTCACTCCTTAATCGTTTCGGTCCAGCACCTGCCTCACGCTTTCTTAAAGTTTTGCATGAGCGGGAAAAGGTACTTGAATACTTGTAGCAGACCCGGACCCGCTACCACAATGAGCATGGAAGGGAGAATCAGGAAGAATATCGGGAACACGAGCTTCACGCCCACTTTTGCCGCACGCTCTTCGGCTTCCTGCCGGCGGCGTACTCGCATGAAGTCGGAGTGAGTTCGCAGGGAATCTGCAATGCTAGTGCCGAAGCGGTCGGTCTGAATCATCACGGCTACCAACTTACTTAGTTCGGGTTCGCCGGTGCGGTCGGCCAGTCCGCGCAATGCTTCCGCGCGCCGCTTTCCGCCGCGGATCTCGAGATTGACCATTTCAACTTCCAGGCTTATATCCGGATGCACGTCCATCAACTCTCTTGAAACGTGCTGCATGGCTTGATCCAAGGCCAATCCGGCTTCAACGCACACTACGATAAGGTCGAGCGTATCCGGCAAACCTTCACGAATTCGCTCCTGGCGAGCGCTCACCATGTAATCCAGCAGAAAACTCGGGCCAAACCACCCTGCAAGCCCAGCGGCGATCGGAAATACAATGGAGAGTATCGGGTTGGATGTGACGTCATTGCGGAATATAAGGGCCAAGCCAAGCAGCGCTACCACGGTTAGGGCGCGCAATCCGAAATAAATCCACACCGCGTTATCCGACCGGTATCCGGCGGCGACCAAGTCATGGCGCGCGACTGACTCATCGTCCTCGCCCATCGGAATCGCGTGGCCCAGTTGCTCGATCAGTGTCACGACTACGTTTAGGTCACCGGCCTCGGTGCGGTCAACCTGAGGGAGGCCAACGGACGCGGAGCCCCCGAGCTGTTCATATAGCCTGCCGGGGCGCGCGTAGAAACGGTATCCCAGGTACAGAATAAACCCCAGCA
>JBDTTL010000445.1:0-3187 GCA_039930665.1 Acidobacteriota bacterium | reverse complement strand
GCTTAAAACGAGCTGCCGCAGAAAAGTAGGATTCTGACACGGGCTGCTAAGCCTACCCGTCGCATCGAGTAACTTGCCCTGACGATAGATCTCGTGCGCGGCCTGCATGTCAAGCCTAAAGGCTCTTTCATGTAGATCCTCGGAAATGGTGTTCATTTTTCCGACCGAGTGGCATCGCATTGCCTCGACAAAGTCCGTGACATGGGTGTTAGCCAGTGCTCTGGTTACGACGACGCAATGCGCTTTGGTGAGATCTTCCAGGAACCGATCTAAGCTCCCGGCAAGTATATTCGAAGTAGGTATCCGGACGGTCAAGCTTTTGGATTCCGTGTTTTCAAGCGCTTTCAGGATCGAACTGTCGAGTTGTATCGCAATCCAGAAAAGGCACTTCTTCTCAACATCCGCATGGAACAGGAAAGTGGGTTGCCGAAGCTGCCTCGCTAGATAGTCAGCAGAAGGCATTTCCAGGTGTTGAGAAATGAAGGTCCCATCAGCCGAATACGATGTTGCGATTGAACTCTTAAGTTGTGCATTGAAGAGCAAGCCCGTTGATACGTGGCGTGGGGCGCGAGCGGAACGATTATCCCGAAAAACCTCTACTACGTAATCCCATCCGTAGTCTTGCTGGCTTGGATTTACGCCCCATTGTGCGAACGCTTCACGAAAAATGCCATCGCCCTTCGCGTCAGTTATGTGCTCCTCGGGCTTTTTCACCTGATGCCTTGCTCCATAGCTGGGAGGGCCAATAATTTCGGCCGCACCGAGGACGACGGCCACTAGCACTCCCGAGATTCGTTTCGCCGGTAAACTCTACGCCAGCGCCTGCCGCATATACGCCATACACTTCTTCACTTCCTCAATAGAAGTCCCGGTCCCCTTGTACTCGTATTCGATAAACGCCGGGAGCGGATACTTCTTATCGCGCAGCAGCACCAGCACCTCTTTAATAGGAGTGTCGCCCTTGCCCCACTCGACATTCTCGCCCTTATTCTTCTTGCGATCCTTCATGTGCAGGTGCGATATGCGGTCGTGGTGCTGCTCGATATAAGCGATCGGGTCCAGATTCGCCGCCGTGTAGTGGCCGATATCCAGATTGACCTTCGCGTATTTCGACATGTCGAGCGCCTGCTGAAACGTCGCCGGCGTCGAAAATTCATCCGGCTTATCGTATTCTGCGTGCCCGTGGAACGCGAGATAGATCTTGTGGTGATCGGCGAAGCCCAGTAGCCGCTTGGTCATGCTGACCGCCGTCGACGAAGCGATCGTGTTCACGCCCATGGCTTTCGCCTGCTCAAAGGTCTTGTCGATTTCAGGGTCGGTGAACTCGCTGCGGTAGTTGACGGTATAGGCGTAAATATTGATGCCGGCATCGTCGAACTTCTTGCGCATGCCCTTGAAATATTCCATGGGAGTCGCCAGGCGCCATTGGCGGAGATCCTCGCGCGCCTTGGCTGCGTCCGCACCGGCGGCGCGGCCGGGCTCGATGTTGGGGGCGAATAGTTCGATTTCTCCAATCCCGCACTCCGTCAGCGCCTTGATGATCGCATCCGCATTGTCTTTGCCCGGAGTCCGCGGGAAATCGCGGAAGCTGTAAGTGATGGTCCCCAGCCGCACGCCCTTCACCGTCGAATTGATCTTGGCTCCCCACGCCAGCGTGGGCGCCAAACTCGCCAGCGGCAACCCGGCCACCGCCAATTTCGCAAAGTCTCTTCTCGAATGCATTTGAATCACTGCCTTTCTGGTGTTTCCCGTCACTAAGTTTACTCCATCAGCCGCCGCCCGCCACTTTCCCGGGCATCCAAAAGCCATCTCCCCCGCCATCCAGCGAAGCCCGGTTACACTGAGAGAATCCGGTGGCGGTGCGCCGCGCCCGCCCTCAGGAGCCGTGCCATGAAAACACTTCGGTTTGCCCTCGCGGTGATATCAATTTGCGGCATCGCGCGAGTGGCTCCCGCCCAGGTGGTGCCGCCGGCCCAGATCAAAGATCCGCAGTTGCGCGCCCTCCAGAGCAAGCACCTTGACGCGTTAACGGCGGCCGCCGCGGAAATCGCGTCGCACACCTACCCTTCGAAATTCTATTTGACCCGCGAGCTCGACCTCAGGGGAAGCGACCTCAGAACGGCCGACCAGCGTTCCATCGAATTCACGGCGATGGAAAAGCAAACTGTGCTGATGCTGAGGGGAAATTATTCCGCCACTTATCCCACCACGATGCCCGTCGAATCCCGCGTCACTCGGACCTACTTGGATGTAGTGGTCCCCATCCTCTCTGCACTCATGCCGGCCATCAGAGACGAGGCCGAAATGAATGCCGTGGCGATCCAAGTGTCGGATCACGTTCGCAAAGTCGCCGTCATGACCATCGACCGTTTCGAAAATCTGTCGTTCGTCATACCGCGAGCCACCGCCTTGAAGATTAATCAAACGAGCGACCCCGATCAACAGCTCGCCGCGCTGAGCGACGCCCGCGTCTACGCTGACGGCCGATCGATAACTTTTGACGCGCCGGCCAAGGCTCCAGCCGCGCCCATAGTTTCCATGAATCGCCCGGGAGGTGGAAATGTGGTTATTATCGAGCCCGCGCGCCCCGCTGTTGCCGCAGCTTCCGCGCCCGCAATGGAGCAGCGCCAGACGGTATTGCAGCCCCAGCTCGATCGCATGGTCCGGGAACTAGGGCCGCGCGGGCAACTTGATCCCTTGCACAAGCCGGCGCTCTTCGATTTCCGCGGCGCTTCCTATTTGCGTCTCCAGGCGGTCACCCCGCTTGCGGCTGCCAATGGCGGCTCGCAGTATCGCCTCGCGGCACTAGCCTTCGACCGCCACATCTCGCATCTCATCCGTTCCGTTCTGCCCTACGTCAAAGGCGCTCTCGGATTCGAAGGCATCGCCTTTCGCACCACCGTAAGCGCTGGCCCCAGCTCTATGCCGGATACCGTCGAGTTCCTCTTCCCCGTCGACGAGCTGCAACGGTATGAGAACTTCGACATCACCGGCCAACAACTGATCAATGCGGGATTCGTCCTGATCAACGGCGAACGCGTCGGTCTGGATCTGCAGAGCGCCGAAGCCGTGAGGCCGTAGTCTTTTACCAATGCGTCAGTGACCCATCCGGCCGATAGTAGAGTCGCGACGGCCCCGCCGTAGTGACTTCGCCGATCATCCTCAACTGCGACATATCTGCCGTAAC
>JBDTTL010000444.1:0-3198 GCA_039930665.1 Acidobacteriota bacterium | reverse complement strand
GGAAGCCGAGCACAGCTGAGGTCCAGCTCAACACCGCGGGTGGTCCGCCCGCGTCCCGAACCAGCGGGGGCGCCGGCGATTGCGACTTCCGCAGTGTCAGCGGTGTCAGCCGTTTCCTCGGCCGGAGTTTCCTCACCGAGTGAAGCCGTGGCACAATCAAACAACATCATCCAGTAAATGGCTAGCATCCTTCCCGATCTTCCGCCGGATGTCTCGACGCCGGAATTGACGCACGGTCATATTCTGGTGATCGACGACGAGCCGGATATCCGCGAAAGCCTGGAGGTGTTGCTGTCTTCCGAAGGCTACCGGGTGGAACTGGCGGCCAACGCCACCGACGGCCTGAAGCGCTTGGAGCAGGCCACCTTCGATCTGGTCCTGCTGGACCTGATGATGCCGGACAAGAGCGGCATGGAAGTGCTGGAAGAAGTCCGGGTACGCGACCGCGAGACGCCCATCTTCCTGATCACGGCCTACGGGTCTGTGGAGGTAGCGGTCACCGCACTCAAGCGGGGTGCTAACGATTACTTTTCCAAACCCTGGGACAACGAGAAACTTCTAATCGAGATCGACCGCATGATCTCGAAGCGCCGCCTGGAGCGCGAGAATACCGAGCTCAAGCGCGCGCTGCGCCAGCGCTACAGCTTCCCGAATATCGTCGGCAAGAGCGAGCGCATGCTGAAGATCCTGGACCTGGTGGGCCAAGTAGCGGCCTCGCGCGCCACAATTCTGATCACGGGCGAGACCGGCACTGGCAAGGAACTGATCGCCAATGCTATCCATGCGTACTCGGTGCGCGCGGAGTTTCCGTTTGTGCCGGTGCACTCGGGCTCGGTACCGCCGGACCTGCTGGAATCGGCGCTGTTCGGCCATGTGAAGGGAGCCTTCACCGGTGCGGTGGCCTCGCGCAAGGGCTATTTTGAAACCGCCAACCGGGGTACGATTTTCTTCGACGAGATCGGCACCATTTCGCTGGAGACCCAGACCAAGCTGCTGCGTGTGATCCAGGAGCGCGAGTTCATGCCGCTGGGATCCACCGAAACCATTCGCGTCGATGTGCGCATCGTGGCCGCCACCAACGCCGACCTGAAAAAGCAGGTGGAGGACGGCCGTTTCCGCGAGGATCTGTACTACCGGCTCAACGTGATTAACCTGGCGCTGCCACCGCTGCGCGAACGCAAGGAAGACATCCCGGCGCTGGTCGACTACTTTTTTACCAAGTACTGTCGCGAGAATGACAAGCTGCTGGATGACAACGGGCGGTCCCGGCTGACGTTTGAGCCGGAAGCCATGCAGATTCTGATGGACCACGCCTGGCCGGGCAACGTGCGCGAACTGGAGAACGTGGTGGAACGCGCGGTCGTGCTGGCATCGCAGCCGCCGGTACCGGTGGACGTGCTTCCGGAACATCTTCTCGAATCGAAAGGGCTGCGCATCCGCCGCGACGAGAGCGGGCGGCTGCCCTCGGATGCGTCATTGTTCGAAATCGTGGCGGATTATGAGCGCCGCAAGATCATCGAACAACTGGAGGCGTCCGATTGGAGCCAGACGGCGGCGGCCGAGGCGCTGCGCATTCCCCTTTCGACCCTCAACCAGAAGATCAAGCGCCTGAATATCGATGTGCGGAAACGCTCCGGGGCATGACGGTTCTAGGAAGGTGTTCAGATTTCACAGGTACTTTCTCCGAAGAAAGCACTTGCTTTTTGGGGTTACTAGTGGAATCTTATCTCTATGGCCAGGCGGAAGAGAGATTGGCAAATTTTCTGGGTCCTCGTAATTGCCGCCGTGGGCTGGGGCGCGTTGTGGGAGCACGAGCCCCTCAGCCAATGGGTTCGCCACGCCTGGTTGAACAGACCAGGTTTTTAGGCAGGGTCGTAAGTGCGTAGCCTGCGGAACGGGCGCTTCGCCGTTCTGCCGCTGGCGCTAGGGGTCTGGCTGTTGGGCAGCCGGGCCGCCGCCCAGAAAGATTCGTTCCAATTTGTCATTCTGGGCGACCGAACAGGAGCTGCCCAGCCTGGCATCTATGAACGAGTCTGGCAACAAGCCGTCGCGGAGGAGCCGGCATTCGCGCTCAGCGTGGGGGACTCGATAGAAGGTTTGAATGACGCCACTGCGGAGACGGAATGGCGGCAACTGGAACAGATCCTGGCGCCGTATCGCCGCTTGCGGTTGATTTTCGCGCCCGGAAATCATGACATCTGGTCAGCGCGTTCGGAGACGCTGTTTCGCAAGTACGCGGCGCTACCCGGGGAGCCGCTGCGGGCGTCGCACTATAGCTTCGACTACTTGACGGCTCATGTCACGATTTTGGACAACAGCCGGTCCGACAACCTTCCGCCGGCGGAGCTGCAATTTCTGGAAACGGATCTGGAAGCCCACAAAGAGCAGCCCGTCAAGTTCATCGTGTTTCATCGGCCATCCTGGCTGATCGACGCGATATTTCAGAATCCTCGCTTCCCGCTGCATCAGCTGGCGAAGAAATACGGCGTGCAATATGTGGTTGCGGGCCACGTGCATCAGATGTTGGCTATCGATTTGGAGGGAGTGACGTACGTGTCCATGGTGAGCGCAGGCGGTCACCTGCGTGGCACGGAACGATATGAGGACGGCTGGTTCTTCGGATACGGGCTGGTGGGTGTGCGCGCGCAGGGCGCCGATTTTCATATAAAGGAACTGAAGACTCCGCAGGGGCGGGGCCGCGTTACAGATCTCAAAGACTGGCCTATCGGCGGAGCAGCGGCCAGGAGGACAGGGAGTAACGGAGGTTAAGGCGTCGACGCACCGCCGCTGGGATCCGACGGGCGCTTCTGAACGTAACCATCACAGCGTAGGACCGGGAGGACCGGGTACTTCGGGAACCGTGAATTCGTGAACGATAACTGGCACATGTAGAATACGGAGTCCCGATCCGAGTGCATGATTTTGACGTTGAAACAATCGGTGCAGAGTCCTGCGGCAACAGACATGGGAAGTGTTCAACGATCGCGTCCGGCGGTTGAACGCGCTGGTAGTGGGTCAGTTTGAAATCACTAACCTATTGAAACTTGGGAAACTGCTGGCATACTGAAAGTGTAATGCCTGACCGCTCACCCAAACGCCCACGCGATCCAAACCAACTAGCCTACCAAGTAATGCTTGAGTCTACCGGCCAAGCGCCGAAGTTCGGCCCGCCCAAGACGTCGGCGTCGTATCGAACGG
>JBDTTL010000443.1:0-3202 GCA_039930665.1 Acidobacteriota bacterium | reverse complement strand
CTATGGCGATTGAATGGCAGTCTGGTACCGCAGAGCCGAGGCAGAAGCGCCGGTGAGGGCCGCGGTGTTGGGGCGTGGGGGGGATTTCAGAGTCGGGAGGGTGTCTGAGAGCCGCTGTGGCGAGGGTCCGAAGTGGCTTTTAGCCGTCATCGGACACACCACGGCGGAGGCGTACGGAAGGTACGTCGCGGGTGGAGGTTGTAGCCGCGGGCTCATGAGGAATCCCAGAATCCGGCGCGCAGTTCGGCTGGAGTGAACCGCCGGAGGATCACCATCTTGGCGCCGCATTGCGGACAGCTCCACAAAGTCGAAGTCTGCGGAGCCCGTTCGATGGGAACCACCGGTGCGGCACCCAGCAGTTGACGTGCGAGCGCGAGCATCCGGGTGCGCCAGCGGTGGGCGAGGAAGCCGAAGGAACGGATGCGCACGAAACCCTTGGTGGCGGTGAGCGTCATCTTCTTCTGCTTGGAGCCATGAGCGTAGTCTTTCCAGCGGAAGGTGACCCTGTCGCCGTCGAACGATAGCAGGCGGTGATTGGAAATGGCTATGCGATGAGTGTAGCGGCCGAGATAGCGCAGCACTTGGGAAGATCCGCCCATAGCGGGCTTGGCGTACACCACCCAATCGTTGCGATGCAGGCAGCGGAGAAAGCGGGCAAACTGTTTGGGGTCCGCCAGCAAGGAAGCCGGACCCGAGCAGCGCAGAAGCTTGCGGCGGTGCAGCCGCTCGAGTCCGTCGACGAACTTGCCCCGGAAGACTTTTTCCAGCACTTTCACGGGGAGAAAGAAGGGATAACGGGGATGCACCCAACCGGTGAGATCCGGCGACAGGCCGCCCCTGGGGATCACGCAATGGATGTGGGGATGTAAGAGCAGATTCTGTCCCCAGGTGTGGAGAATGCTGAGTATGCCGATCTCGGCGCCCAGATGCCGGGGATCACGCGCCACTTCGAGCGCGGTCTCCGCACTGATAGTGAACAAGAGGTCGTAGAACAGGCGCGCGTTTTCCAGGGCCAGCACGTTGAGTTGGTGCGGCACGGTGAAGACTACGTGAAAGTATCCGGCAGGAAGCAGTTCCTGTTGTCGCGCAGCGAGCCAGCGCTCACGAGCTTCGCTCTGGCACTTCGGGCAATGCCGGTTGCGGCAGGAGTTATAAGCGATGGCCGAGGGACGATCACAGCGTTTCTGGGCGCACTGGGGACATGTATCGAGATGGTCACCCAGAGCTGCCGTGCGGCAGTTTCCGATGGCGCGGACGGCTTTCAACTGTTGATAGCTGAAGCTGGTCCGATAGCGCTCCAGAAAGCGAATCGCCCTGCGCGTGGAGGATGTCGGCCACCTCCACGGCAGGCCGGGTCACGTTTTGTCGTGAACCTTGCCTTCGCTACGCTTGAAGCCGTGGCGGATGTCTTTCACATTGGACAGGGCAATGCGCTCCAAGGGATTGCTGACCGCGTGCAGGTGCTTGGCCGACAGGTGCAGATACTTCGCCGTGGTCTCCAGATCGCCATGTCCCAGCAGTACCTGAATGGTGCGCAGATCGGTGCCGACTTCCAGTAAATGAGTGGCCCAGCTATGCCGGAGGGTGTGCGGTGTGACGCGTTTGCGCAGTTGGGCATGGCGGGCGGCTTCCCGGCAGGCGATCCTCTTGTCGGAGATCGGCTGGTCGGCGCGGCACCGCCGGCTGCGGCTGGGGAACAAGTACACCTGCGGCTTGCGCCAGCGCCAGTACTCGCGCAGGGTTTCGAGCAGCGTGGGCGTGAGCGGCAGATCGCGGCTCTTGCCGCCCTCGCCTTGATCGACGCGAATGATCATGCGATTCGCTGTCGATGTCGACGATCTTCAGGTGCGCTACTTCGCTGCGCCGCATCCCGGTGGCGTACAGCGTCATCAACAACGCCCGCCGGTACAAGGTCCCGCTGGCATTGATTAGCCGCGCGACCTCCTCAAGACTCAGCACGGTGGGCAGCCGCTGCTGCTCTTTGGGATAGGGCAGATACTCGCGATACTCATGCCGCCTCAGGGTTTTGATGAAGAAGAAGCGTAGTCCGGCTACCTGGTTGACGACACTGCCAGGCGCCAGCTTGCGTTCCTTCAGCAGATACACTTGGTAGCTGCGCAGTTCGTCGAGTCCCAGTTGGTCGGGCGGCTTCCCGAAGTGCTCGGCGAACTGGGTTACCGAGCGAAGGTGCTGACGAATCGTATCCTCGGAGTAGTTGCGACGCTGGAGTTCCTCCAGCATCATCTTGCGTAAACGGGTCACAGGAATCTCCTTTCCTGTGACCCAACATTACTCGTCTTCCCACTCCGTCAGTGCCTCTCTCGCAGACACGCGCAGCGTCCGCCGCTCTGGCGGCTTCGTTCTTGTCGGCTAACCGGACATTATCCGGGGGCGCTCACATAACTTCCGAGTTGCGCGTCCAGGTGCAATAACTATTTGGCGCGCTTGGTTCGCGCTGCCATGGAGTGCAAATCGTATATCTCGAATATCTGGGCGAGGGATTGACCAAACTCATGGCGGCTAGCCGCCGTGATCGAGCAGTTGGTGCAGTTTTACCCGATAATCCAGCCCCCCGGAATTTCCGGAGAGGCAAGTGCAGGAAGGACAAGTTCAGGAATTGTAACCCCTGTGCGGTGTGATTCTATACTGAAGAGCAAAGGAACCTAAATCCATTGGCCGGCCTTATCGACGCAATTGATATTAAGCGCAAGAACTTTTTTGAGATGGACAACACGCCCTTCGTTTGTCTGGAGTCCCACATCAGCACGCCTACCGCGCGCGGCGGGCAGACGCTGGTGCGCCTGAAAGTTCGCAATTTGCTGACCCAAGCTGTGCACGACAAGACCTTCAAGGCCGGCGAAAAATTCAAGGAGCCAGACTTAGAATCGGTCCCCGCCAGTTATTTGTATAGCGACGGCGATGGTTCCTATTTCCTGGACCAGGGAAACTTTGAGACCCTGACGCTGTCGACAAACATGATGGGCGATTCGCTCGATCTATTGCTGGAAGGCACCGTGATCCAACTGCACAAGTTCAACGGTAATCCCATCGGGCTTGAGCTTCCCCAGCTTGTTGAACTCACCGTGGCGGAAGCCGAACCCGGCGTGCGCGGCGATACCTCCAGTGGAGGTGCCACAAAAAAAGCCAAGCTGGAGACGGGCCTGGAAATCTTTGTTCCGTTGTTCATCAAACAAGGAGAAAA
>JBDTTL010000442.1:0-3224 GCA_039930665.1 Acidobacteriota bacterium | reverse complement strand
GTTAGAGGGGACGGAAGTGGGAAAGGTTACCACGCAGTTCAAAGTCAGAGATCGGCGCCCGTATTCTAATTACGAGCGGAGTCTTGGCAATAGGCGAATTCCGCTGGCTGGCCGCAAAGGGAGAAATTTTATACTGTTATTCGACTGTCTCTGCGGTCGCGCACTGGATGCGCATTCCGGCGCGTGTCGGCTATAATATAAACTCCAGTCCAAGAGGACGGAAGGACCCTGTGTTGTCCGCACGATGCGGTGTTAAGGCGGACGCTCTCGAAGCGCCAAAGAGCCGCGGCTGGTCTCCTGTCTTCCGGCCGTGAGTGCCTGGCGGCCTCGAGCGGACCGTAAAGGAGGTCCTGAATGCGGTTTGATGCCTATCAAACCCAAGGGTTCCGAGATGAGATGTTCGACGATGCCGGAGTGGTGCGTCCGGAGGCGCGGCTGCTGCTGGACACCATCGAATCGCTGGAAGAAGGACAGTTGCTGCAGTGCCAGCGGGCGGCCGAGCGCCTGCTGCTGCAGATGGGCATCACCTTCAACGTCTACGGAGACTCCGCCGGAGCCGAACGCATTTTCCCCTTTGACCTGATCCCGCGCATCGTGCGCGCCGAGGAATGGGCCTGGATCGAGCGCGGCCTCAAGCAGCGCATTCACGCGCTGAATGAGTTCATCGACGACATCTACCACGATCAAAAAATCCTGAACGACAAGATCATTCCGCAAGAGGTCATTTACTCGGCCACTTTCTATCGCCCGCAATGCGCCGGCATTAATCCTCCGCGGCGGATCTGGTGCCACATCACCGGCACCGACCTGGTGCGCCACGGCGACGGCAATATCTACGTGCTGGAAGACAACCTGCGTGTGCCTTCGGGCGTATCCTACGTGCTCGAAAACCGCGACCTGATGAAGCGCACGTTTCCGCAGGTGTTCGAGGGCTTGCGGGTTCGTCCGGTGGACGACTATCCCAGCAACCTGCTGGAGATGCTGGAATCGATTGCACCGCCCGGCGTATCCGACAAGCCCACCGTGGTTTTACTTACGCCCGGCATGTACAATTCCGCCTACTTTGAGCACAGTTTCCTGGCGCAGCAGATGGGAATTCAGCTTGTCGAAGGCCGAGATCTCGCGGTGCAAGACGACACCGTGTGGATGCGCACAACGAAGGGCCTGCGCAAGGTAGACGTGATCTATCGCCGGATCGACGACGACTTCATGGACCCGAGGGCCTTCCGCGAAGATTCGCTTCTGGGCGTCCCGGGACTGCTGGACGCCTACCGTGCCGGCAACGTCGCGCTGGCGAATGCGCCCGGCAATGGAGTGGCGGACGATAAGGTGGTCTACGCCTACGTCCCCGATATGATCCGCTACTACCTGGGCGAAGAGGCGATCTTATACAACGTCCCAACGTTCCTCTGCTGGCGCGATAAAGATCGCCAGCACGTGCTGGAAAATCTGGACAAGCTGGTGGTCAAAGCGGCGAATGAAGCGGGCGGGTATGGAATGCTGGTGGGGCCGCATTCGACTGCCGGAGAGCGACTGGATTTTGCCGCGCGGATTACCGCTAATCCGCGCAACTATATCGCGCAGCCCACGCTTGCGTTGTCGCGCGTTCCCACCGTAATCGAGGATCATTTTGAGGGTCGACATGTCGACCTGCGGCCGTACATCCTCTACGGCAAGGACATCAAAGTGCTGCCGGGCGGACTGACCCGGGTGGCGCTGCGCAAAGGTTCGCTGGTGGTGAACTCGTCGCAGGGTGGCGGGAGCAAGGATACCTGGGTTCTGGCGGCGGCTGCCGGAGAGGTGTACTGATGCCCGAGACCCCGCCTCTGCTGAGCCGTGTGGCGGATTCCGTCTACTGGATGGCGCGGTACATCGAGCGCGCCGAAAACGTCGCGCGCTATATCGGGGTCAATCTAAACCTGCAGCTCGATCTGCCAATGGAGCCGAATCAGCAGTGGCAACCGCTGATCGACACCAGCGGCGATACCGGGGAGTTCAAGGAGCGCTTTGGCGAAGCGACCCAGGCCAAGGTGATCGAGTTCCTGACTTACGACGCGGCGAACACCAACTCCATCGCTTCGTGCCTGCGTGCGGCCCGCGAAAATGCGCGTTCCGTACGGGAAGCCATTTCATCAGAGATGTGGACGCAGGTCAACAGCATGTATCTCGACATGCAAATGCAGCGGCGCATACCGGACCCGCGTCAGTTGCACGAGATCCTGCGCTCGATCCGGCTGGGCTGTCATTTATTCCAGGGCATTACCGACGCGACCATGTCGCACGGCGAAGCGTGGCACTTCGCGAGGCTGGGCAGGAAATTGGAGCGCGCCGATAAGACCTCGCGCATTCTGGATGTCAAATACTTCATCCTGCTGCCCTCGGCGCGCGTGGTGGGAACGCCTTATGACGATATCCATTGGGCGGCGGTTCTGAAATCGGTAAGCGGATTCAGCATGTACCGCAAAAAGCATGGACGGATTGTGCCCAGCGAGATCGTCCATTTCCTGCTCATGGATCGTGAATTCCCCCGCTCTATACGCTTTTGCGTGCACAGCGCCGACGAATCCCTGCATGCGATCACCGGCAGCCCGATCGGTACCTTCGTCTACCCTTCGGAGCAGGTGATGGGCCTGCTGCGAGCCGAACTGGATTTCACTCCGGTAGAGCGCATCCTGGCCGGCGGCTTGCACGAATATTTGGACTCTTTACAGGAGAAAATGAATACCGTCGACTCGTGCATCCTTAACGATTTTGCGACTCCGCTGCCGGCAAACCAGTCCGTCGCCGGGGCGCACGCGGACTGATTCCCGCATGCCTATCCGCGTCGCGCTTCACCATAAAACCAGTTATACCTACGATCGCCTGGTTCAACTTTCTCCCCAGGTGATCCGCTTGCGGCCTGCGCCCCACAGCCGCACGCCGGTTACGGCGTATTCTCTCAAGATTGAACCGAGGGGCCACTTCCTGAACTGGCAGCAGGACCCGCATAGCAATTATCTGGCACGAGCGGTTTTCCCAGAGCGGGTAAGGGAGTTCACGGTGGAAGTGGACCTGGTGGCGGAATTAACGGTCATCAATCCGTTCGATTTTTTTCTGGAGCCTTACGCAGAAAAGTTTCCTTTCCTGTACGAGGCTTCGCTCGCGCATGAGTTGACTCCATTCCTGGCAGTCGGTGCGCCCGGACCTGAGGTAGCCGCGCTGCTCCAGACCATCGACCGAAGCCC
>JBDTTL010000441.1:0-3227 GCA_039930665.1 Acidobacteriota bacterium | reverse complement strand
GCGCATTGTCGATCGCCCACTACGGAGAGCAGAATGGCGACGCCATGAGGGATCCGGAGATCTGCGCCGAGGTTGTCATGGAGAACGGCGCAGCAAAGCTCTGGCCGTACTATTTCCGCAACGACTACGCTGGCGTAGAACATTGGAACCGCCGGCGAGAGGGCGACGGATCGATGACCTGCCTGCCCCGAGAGACTCGCGACCTCGAAAGCTTCATGGAGATGTGGGACGCGAACATCCACGACCAGGGGTTCCTGGAAGCATTCCAGCGGACTGCGGGGCAGCGATGCTGATTCATGGGTTTATCGCCCACAGCCGGGTGAACGTGTCGCTTGAATCAATGTTTTGCCAGGCTGGAAGCATACCTTTGCCGCTCGATGAAGCGGCAAGCACTTGATTCCTCGTAGCCGCGACCTTGGTTTCCAGACGCGCTGGCAGGATAATTTGGCCGAAGTTGGCACGTGGAAGCATAGTTTGGCCAAGAAAATCCGACCAAAGGGCGTAGCTCCAAAACAATATGCTTGACTTCTGTTCTGCATACATGCATTATGGCACATATACGACATGGCGGGTGAGGAGACCACTTCAGATGTCCGGCGCTGGTTCGCGGAAGCGATCAGCGGAATTTGGCCAGTCGCGACCGGCTCGGTGTCGCTGAGGAAAGGGCCATGTATCCGCAAGAATTGTCCGGCATGTGCCGCCGGCAAAGGCCATAGCAGCTACGCCCTCTACGTACGTCGGGGGTCGCGCCGGTTTTCAATCTATGTCCCTCAAAGGCTGGTCGCCGACGTCAGTACGGCAGTCGAGAATGGGCGTTTATTTCAGGAATTGATCAACGAAGCTGGGGTGCGGTACGTCAGCGCGCTCAAGAACGAAGAGCCGCCGGCGCCGCGAAAATGAGGTAGCCTGTCCTGCTCTGTGTTGGTAGCGGGCCGACAACCATGGCTGCGCGCGGTTAGACCGCAGCGAGCGCCGATGTTCGAGGAGATTGCCCATGCTCAGCCCGGAAGCCTTTGAAGCTTGGTGCAAGGGGATTGAGATCGCGCCGTACGCCCGAGCGCTGATGGATCAAATTCGCAAATCTGATCCGTCTCGTCGCGTGGGCGGGGGCCGATCGAATGTCTGCGGTCGCTACCCAAGCCGGAAGATGGGCGTCACGATTCAGTTCGAAAGCCATCGGGTCGAACTCGCCGGCATTTATGAGATGGAGCACGATGCGGACGTCCTTGAGTTCTACGATCAGGCCATTCAGATCAAATTGAAATACGAAGGCCCAGGCGGAAAGCGGCTGGGCGTTCTTCATACACCGGACTTTTTCGTCGTACGTACCATCAGCGCCGGCTGGGAGGAATGGAAAACCGAAGAGGATCTCTTACAACTGGCAAAGCATAGCCCGAACCGATATCTCGCCGACGAAAGCGGCCAGTGGCGCTGCCCACCGGGTGAAGTCCACGCCAGGGACCTTGGATTCTATTACCGAGTCCGTTCTTCCCGTGAAATCAACTGGGTGTACCAGGGGAATATTCAGTTCCTCGAAGACTACCTTCGGTCCGAACTGCCAATTCGGCCAGAAGCCCAGGAACGCGTGCGCACGCTGGTTGCCGCCCGCCCGGCCATCCGGCTTAGCGATCTTTTTCAGGAGACTGAGGGCGCCGTCACGCACGACGAACTGTTCGCCATGATCGCGCTAGGACCTCTCGAAACGGACCTCTCTTCCGCTCCGCTGACAGAGCCCGATAAGGTTCATGTTCACTTGAACCAAGTGCCGGCGGGCATCGATTCCAGCGCTTGGAAAGGCGCGCCGGACCCGTCTGTCGGGCTCCTTTCGGGAATGGGTCCAAGTGAAATGGCGGAGGCAAATCGGCGATTAAAGCTGATCCGTGCTTATCAGGCACGGGAGCCGCTGGACGAAAACGTTTCAACCCGGACCGTCCGACACTGGCTACAACGATTCCGGCATGCCGAGGCTCTGCAAGGCGATGGCTATCGTGGGCTTCTACCGCGTTTCCAAAATTGTGGGAATCGGAATAGCAAGCTTCCGGAGAAGACCCAGGCGTTGATGTCAGACATCATCGGAACTGACTACGAGACTCTCAAGCAGAAGCGGAAATTCCACGTGTACGGAGCGCTTCTTCGCGCCTGTGAGTCCGAAGGAACCGTAGCGCCGAGCTACAAGACTTTTTCTGTCGCCGTCGACCACCGGCTCCAGGGCGATCTCGTGTTGAAGCGGCGTGGCCGCCGGGCGGCATATCAGCTCGCACCACCCTACTTGGCACTGCACCTGACCACGCCGAGGCATGGTGAGCGGCCCTTTCAGATCTGTCATATCGACCATACCGAACTGGACGTGGAGATCGTTTGCTGCAGCAGCGGCCGGAACCTTGGCCGTCCTTGGTTGACCATTTTCCTCGACGCATTTTCTCGACGCGTGCTGGCGTTCTACTTGTGCTTCGACCCGCCATCCTATCGGTCGTGCATGATGGTCCTGAGGGAATGCGTTCACCGCCATGGGCGTCTCCCGCAGATCCTGGTCGTCGACGGCGGAAAGGAGTTCGAAAGCGTCTACTTCGAGACGCTGCTCGCGCGCTATGAATGCACCAAGAAGACCCGGCCACCCGCTCAGCCACGGTTTGGATCCGTGTGCGAACGGCTCTTTGGAACCAGCACCCAGCTGATCTACAGTCTGGCGGGAAATACCCAGATCACCAAGAACGTCCGCCAGGTAACCGCGAGTGTCGATCCGAAGAATCACGCCGTGTGGACGCTGGAGTTCCTGCACAATCGCCTGTGCGAGTGGGCGTACGAATTCTACGACACCACGATGCATCCCGCCCTTGGCCAAAGTCCCCGGGATTGTTTCGCGCTCGGATTAGAGCGCTCCGGAAATCGTCCTCATAGGCAAATCCCATACGACGAGGAGTTTCGGATGATGACCTTACCAACCACCGCCAAGGGAACCGCTCTGGTCGCCCCTGGGAAGGGCGTAAAGATAAATCATCTGCAGTACTGGTCAGCCGTTTTCCGCGACCCGGTCGTCGAACTCACCCGCGTGCCCGTCCGTTACGATCCGTATGACGCGGGTACCGCGTTTGCCTATGTTGGCAATCGTTGGGTCGCCTGCTATTCCGAGCAGTTCTCGTTGTTTCACGGGCGTTCGGAACGAGAGATGATGATCGCGGCTGCCGAACTGCATAAGCGATATCGGGACCATTCCCGCCAGTTTAAGC
>JBDTTL010000440.1:0-3245 GCA_039930665.1 Acidobacteriota bacterium | reverse complement strand
ACCCCCGGTAGACTTTAAAGGCCTACGACGGTTTAGCAAACCGCTGCTTTCGACCGCTCAGCCACCTCTCCGATCTGTTGAAGATTACTCTAGCGATGGTAACACGCCAATCGGCTTTATTTCACTTCTTGGCGAAGATCCCCATCCACTGTACCTTTGGCACATGATCGTGATGCGAGAGAAGCCGGAACCCGTTCGATTCGATCTCCTGCTCCGCATCGCCTTCAGCCAACCGGATATGCTGCAGCGCCCGGCCGTTGGCCATCGCTGTTTCGTTCTTGTGGTATTCCACAATCACCAGGTGCCCGTCCGGTTTCAGGGCCTTCCGTAACTGCGTCAGCAGCTTCGCCGGATAGTCGATGTGGTGGTACACATCCAGCATCAGAATTGCATCGAGCGAGCCCTCAGGCAGCTTCGGATCATCGGCTTTCCCCAACACGAATTCCACGTTGGTCAACTTTTCGGCGGCCGCATGCTGCCGCGCCTTGTCTAAAAAGTCCGGGAAAATATCCTGCGCATAAACCTTACCGCCGGCTCCCACGGCCTTGCTCAAGAAGGGCAGCATGTAGCCGACGCCGGTACCCACATCGGCAACCGACATGCCCGGCTTCAGGCCCATCGCTGCCACTAATTCGTTCGGCTTTTGGCGCGCATCGCGGTCAGGCGCCGCCAGGGTCGAACCGACGCGCGCCCGTGCCTCCGGAGTCTTGTAACCCTCGTTGGCTTTCTCGGCAACCTGCGCCGAAAGCGAAAAGCACAATAACATCAGGCAATACTTCATAGGGCTTTCTCCATGGGTAATGCTAACGGAGCTTCCGTCAGGAAGTCCAGTTCACTCATCTCCGCTACGGCGTCGCGAATGGCTTGTTCCGAAGTGGGCTCCACGGTAATGACGAACGGCAGCGACTGCTTGGAAACTGAAGGCAACTGAAGCACCGCATCCAGGCTGATATTTTTTCCGGAAAGTATTGCCGATAGCGAAGCGATGATGCCGGGACGGTCATTCACCAGGAACCGCAGATAGTATGCGCTCTTCTGCAGCGTGACCGGTATGGGCTGGTATTCCCCAAGGCGAGGATGTGCGAACGGCGAGACGCGATCCGGACTCCCGGAGCGGATCTCGCGCGCCACGCGCATCAGGTCGCTCACGACGGCGACGCCGGTCGGATTCGGTCCCGCTCCGCGGCCATAATAAAACGTATCTTCTCCAAAATGTCCACGCACCCAAACGGCATTGTAGGCGCCTTGTACGCTGGCAAGGATCGTCGACTGGGGAATCAGCGAGGGCCGCACCGAGAGGATCAATCCATCGGGAGTTTGCCGCGCGGCGCACAGCAGGCGAATGGTATGCCCCAGGCGGTGCGCATATTGAAAATCCATCGGGGAGATCCGCCGAATGCCCGACGTGTAGATGTCGGACGGTGTGATTTTCTCACCGAAAGCCAGCGCCGCAAGAATGGCCAGCTTTGACCTTGCATCGTAACCATCAACATCGGCCGTGGGATCGGCCTCGGCGTAACCCAGCCGCTGCGCCTCGGCCAGCACATCGTCAAAGGCCGCGCCGCTCTTTTCCACCTCGGTCAGAATAAAATTGGAAGTGCCATTCAATATGCCGTAAAGCGCCGTCACCCGGTCGCCGGAGATTCCTTCCCGCAGCACGGCATGGATCGGAATGCCGCCCGCTACACTAGCCTCCATCGCCAGGTTGATGCCCGCGGCGATAGCCTTGTCCCAAATCTCGGCCCCGGAGGCAGCCATCAGCTCCTTATTGGCAGTGACGACCGACTTCTTGCGGGCGATTGCCTCGTTCACAATCTCCCGAGCCACCGTCGTGCCGCCGACAAGCTCGACCACGATATCCACATCCGGGCGCGCCACCAGCTCACGCCAGTCGGTGGTGCGGAAGACCCCGTTGAGCGAGTCCGGCAGTTCTTTTGCGGCTACTCCGCGGCTGCATACCGCGGACACGCAAAGGTTGAATCCCAGCTTCAAGGCAATCTGCGCCGCATTCTCCGTCAGCACTGCCAGCGTACCCGTACCCACATTGCCGAGCCCGACAATGCCCACATTCACTTGCTGCATATCCAGTCATTATGGCATCCGGTCCTATTGCTGATATCCTTTCCCATGAATGGCAAAACGTGTCGTAGTATTCGGGAGGGGCGGGCAGTTGGGAACCGAACTGGTCCGCGAGTTCACGCAGCGCGGTTATGAGGTAACGGGATTCGATCGATTCGCCGTTGACGTAACCGATGGCAGCAAGGTGGAGCAGACGCTGGCCGACATTGATCCCGCAATTGTCCTGAATTCAGCCGCATATAACCAGGTGGATGTGGCGGAACAGGAGCCCGCGGCTGCTTATGCCGGAAATGCGCTGGCAGTCCGGAATCTGGCCCTTGCCTGCCGCCAGGTGGATGCGCGCTTCGTCCATTTCTCCACAGATTATGTCTTCGATGGCGCCGCGGGCCGCCCCTATACCGAGGAGGACGATACGCATCCGCAGGGTGCCTACGGCGTGTCAAAACTGGCGGGGGAACTTTATGCGCGGGCCTATCTCGATAATCCCCTCATCGTTCGGACGTCCGGTGTGTTCGGTCCCGCGGGCTGCCGCACCAATCGGGGAAATTTCGTAGAAGTTATGTTGCGCCTGGCAAAATCGGGCCAGCCGATTCGCGTGGTGGAAGATCACGTAGCGTCGCCCACCTATGCCCCCGCGCTGGCTGCGCGGACGGCTGATCTGGTGGAGAGGAATCACTCCGGTATCTTTCACATCGGCGGGGGCGTACCTATCTCGTGGTTTGAATGGGCGAAGCTCATCTTCGCGGCGGCGTCTCTTACTCCAGAACTTCGGCCCACCAACGAGAAAGAGTACCGTACTGTGGCCCGCCGGCCGAAATTTTCCGCCCTTTCGAATGCAAAGCTGGAAAGTCAGGGCATTGCACCCATGCCTTCCATGGCAGACGCGGTGAAGAGCTACCTGGCTGCCCGTGAGGAAATCCTCAGCGGGACGCGTTAGCCGCGTAGTAACCCTTGCGGACTTGCACCTTCACATCTTTTTCCCGTTGCGGCACGTGAATCTCTACGCGGCGGAATCCGCCGTTGGAACTCGGGTTTGTGGGGGTGTAGCCAATAGAATACTGGCTCCGCAGTTCCTGGCTGATCTGATCGAAGATGTTCTGTAGCGAGTTCTTGTGGTCTACCTTCATCACGCGGCCGCCGGTCTCCTCAGACATCTTCTTCAGATA
>JBDTTL010000439.1:0-3253 GCA_039930665.1 Acidobacteriota bacterium | reverse complement strand
TACTTCTTGGTGAAGTACCGCGCCAGGACGGGAATGTCCTCGGGATGGTCGCGCAGCGGAGGCGTGATGATGGGGAAAACTTTGAGCCGGTAATACAGATCGCTGCGGAACAGCTTGTCACCCATCATTTGGGTGAGGTTCCGGTTGGTGGCCGCTACCAGCCGCACGTCGATGGGTATAGTGCGCGTACCGCCCAAACGCTCGAAAGACTTCTCCTGCAAAGCGCGCAGCAACTTAGGTTGTAGATCCAAGGGAATGTCGCCTACCTCATCGAGAAACAAAGTCCCGCGGTGCGCCATTTCAAAGCGGCCGATCTTCTGTCCCAAAGCGCCCGTGAAAGCGCCGCGCTCATAGCCGAATAACTCGCTTTCGAGCAAGCCGGTGGGGATCGCCGCACAGTTCAAGCTGATGAACGGAAGATTCCGCCGCGGGCTCATGCGGTGGATCGCCCGCGCGATCAACTCTTTGCCGGTCCCGGTATCACCGAGGATCAATACGGTAGCGTCGGTCGGCGCCACCACCTCCACCTGTCCCATCACGCGTTTGATCGCCGCACTGGATCCAATAATTTCTTCGAAGTTCTGCGTAACTTCGAACGTTGCTTCCACATCCTCTTGCCGGTCTCGCTCGCGCAGGTCTGTGACAAAGGTGATCCAGCGGAACGGCGATAACTTCAAGACAGCGGTGGCAACCAACACCGGAACCCGCGTCCCGTCCTTGCGGATCAATTCTTTTTCGAAAGGCGTGCAAGCTCCGAAACGCAGCCCCTCTTCGTGCGCAAACTCATCCAAGCCCACGTACTCTTTGGGCGTCAAGTCGGGCCACACCAGCCGGCCGGCGCGCAAGTCCTCACGGCTGTAGCCGACGAGTTCCAGAAAGGTGTCGTTGGCTTCCGGGATGCGGTCAAACTCTCCGGCAACCACGCCGACGATGGTCGATTCGGCCGGCGTGGTACGAACACGTTCCCGGCTGCGCCGCAACTTCTCATCGCGCTTATGACGGTCGCTAAAGTCGCGCACCACTCGGGCGTAGCCCTGTAAATCTTCGGCGTCGCTGCGCAGCGCCATGGTGATGACGTTGGCCCAGAATCGGGTCCCATCCTTTTTCACATGCCAGCCCTCGGTGCTGAAATGGCCTTCGTTCGAGGCCCTCTTCAACTCTTCGCGCATCGTGGCTTGAAGCGGGTCTTCCTCGGCATTCAGCAGCGTTACCTTCTGGCCAACCGCATCGCCGCTGGTGTACTGGTAAATACGCTTCGACCCTCCATACCAGGCAACGATCCGCCCATCGACGTCCAAGAGCGAGAGCGCAAAGTCCTGCACCCAGGACGGAATGGCATTTTGAGCAGGATCTGCGTCAGGCGCGGTTGCTGCAGTCTTGTCGCGCAGCGCCAGCAAGTGGCGAACCGGCAGCACGTCTTTTTTCGCCACGTACTCGACCACGCGCGGTGCTCCGTCGGGACCCAACAACTGGAGCGTTCCCACCTGCTCCCCCTCTTCGAGAAAAGCTTTCCAGCGCTCGGAGATGACCGGCTTAATTTCCGGAACCGCAAAATCGTCCAGGCTGCGGCCGATGATTTTTTCCCGTGGCACACCCAGTAGCTTGCTGGCGCCGATGCTGGCCTCGCGGTACCGACGATCGTTATCGGTAATGAGGATGGGCGCGGACGGATGGAAGACCACGGCGCGGAGCAATAGCTCGAGTTCTTTAGGTCCGTTTTCAGTAAGCCAACGAAGTGCGACTGGCTGAGAGGCCGTGGAGTTCAAAACGCATTTCTCCTTTGCCCCGTCGATCCAGGAAGCCGTTTGCTAGAAGAATGCGCAATACGCATCCCGCAAACATTGGGACGCCAAGAATGGCGGTTAAACCCAATGGTATCACGGAAACCAACGCTTTTGGCGTTTTTGTTTTGATCATGACGATATTTAGTCACTTGTCTGAAGTAGATGGCTTGGGTTCCTTCTATTTCAACAAGTAAGGGGCTGCCCGGCGCGAACACAAACAGCCGAGTAAGCCCAAAATAAGGCTCATACTGACCAGGCTGGCCGTCCCCGGCTCCGGAACGCCGATGGGTCCAGCACTGCAACCCAGCGAAGCCATCGAGACAAGGTTGGTATCCAAAGTCACAGCCCCGTTCAGGGCCAGAGCCCTGCCACACGAAATATCCGCGCCCGTCCCGAGGGTAATGTTTGAGAGCGCGAGGATACTTCCAGCGAACTGGCTTTCTGTTCCAAGCGTGGCTGAGTTTCCCACTTGCCAAAAAACACTACTACCCGTACCCCCGTTTATGACCGTAACCTGGGAACTGCTCGCAGTTGTCAGCGTCCCTCCGATCTGGAAGATGAAAACCGCATTTGAATTCCCCTCGGCGTCGAGCGTGAGGGTTCCAGTCAACTGCGCCGATGAGGCAAAGCAATACACGCCGGCCGTCAGGGTTTGTCCGCCCAGATTCTGGCCCGTCAAAACACCTCCGCAAGGCTGACCTGCGGCAACGTTGTATGCGCTTGTAAGATCCATCTGAGCTTGCATCGCGGTGGCGTCGGTCGCATTGATCATTCCGTTAACCGACCCTGGAGTAAAGCCCGTGATCGAAGTTCCCGACCAAAGTCCCAGATTTCCGTTGATGATACTCAGACCGCTATTGCTCACGGCGGTTCCACCGAGAACCGCAAACAGGTTTGCTGTTCCAAGCGCGACGTTTACGGTTGAGGCATACATATTCGGCGCCAACAGTAAGGGTATTATCAAATAAACACTTCGGGATTTCATGCTACAACCTTCCGACGCTTCTTAAGTAGCTTTCCTATGTAGCCGAGTCGTTATGTACAATGACAGAGCGCTTATCGACAGTGTTGCGCATTTCTCTAGGGTGTGGTGTTTAGTTGTTCTTGCATCTCGTAACTGACTAATATCTTTTCGCCAAGCTCGAGATATCGCTCCGCGCAAGGTTTACACTAGGTGCCTTATACCCGGTTATTTAGTACGGGGTGGTCGCTTCGATATTGCTATCAGAGCACGGCAGGCGCGTGTTTCGTCCAACAAGGAGAGCCCAGTAGTCTCCTCGGCGTTATTGGAATAGAGCGCTGACTCGTCAAGTTTTAATCTTGACCGAGGATGGTCACATGACGGCCAACAGTCAGCGTATTACCACAGAATAGTCATGTTATTTATGAGTCTAAGTGAGTTCTTAAAATCCTGTGGTGTGAGCCGGATGTGGCGCCTAGCGCAGATTCGGGCTCACAGGACACCGGTT
>JBDTTL010000438.1:0-3277 GCA_039930665.1 Acidobacteriota bacterium | reverse complement strand
TCTTGACATCGGCTGCGGCACCCGCAAAGCTGAGCCGGGCGCGCTCGGCATTGACCGGTCCCCGGGCCCGTCGACCGATATCGTTTGGGACCTCGACCAGTATCCCTGGCCGCTCGCCTCCAACCGCTTCGAGCGAATCCATCTGTCGCATATCATCGAGCATGTCCACGACGTGATGGCGACCATGGCCGAAGTCCACCGCGTCGCGCAGCCCGGCGCCAGCGTGTTCATCACCACGCCTCACTTCAGTTCGCACAACTCCTACACCGACCCCACGCATGTCCGCCATCTGGCCGCCGCCAGCTTCGAGCACCTCACCGGAAAGAATTTCGAATCCTTCAACGGCGCGCCCTTTCGCTTCGATATCGAGAGCCTTGAGCTGACCTTCGGCGGAAATTTTGTGCTCGACAACCTGGGCCGCGCTCTCGCCCGCGGCAATCTCAAGTGGTACGAACGTCATGCCGCCTGGGTCTTCCCCGCCCTGGATATCCGCTGTTGCCTGCGTGCCGTGAAATAGCCGCCGTCAAATAGCTAACGCGCGCCGCTTTTGCTAACATCGTTTCGAAGCCATGCCGATTTACGATTACGCCTGCCGCGCTTGCGGGAATCAATTCGAATTAATAGTGCTCAAGACGACGGTCGTCGCGTGCCCCTCCTGTCAAAGTCAGGATCTGGAGCAATTGATCTCCAGCTTTGCGGTTAGTTCTGCAGGCATTCGCGACGCGAACCTCAAAGCTGCGCGCCGGAAGTATGCCGCCAGCAGCGACGTAGTCGACAAGAGGGTCGCGGAAGCCGACGAGATCCGCGAGCACTCCGGGGAGCACGGCGTCGAGCCGCCGAAGAAAAAGAAATGAGTGGAACCCTTTAAGGCGGAAAGAACAGCTACCTCGCGAAATCGATGTAGCCGCGCCGTGGGTCCGTGCTTATCAGCTTTACTTGGAGCTGATCGCCCACATCCACGCCCTGCTCGCCATGGATCAGCAATCCCTCGGCTGGAGGGTTGAGCACGCGCACGAAGGTCCCCTTCGGCGTGACGCCGGTCACCACCCCCGCGAACATTTCGCCGATCCGATGTTGCAGTGCCACGGCCGCGATGCGCTTGTTCATGGCTCGCTCCACTTTGCGCGCCGCACTCTCCATTTGGGTGCAATGAGAGGCAATCGCATCCAATTGCGAATCGGAATACGGCGGCTCTCCTTTGGCGATCACGGATTTGATCAGGCGCTGCGTCACGGTATCGGGAAAGCGCCGGTTGGGAGCGGTCGAGTGCGTGTAATCGCGTGCCGCCAGCGCGAAATGGCCCGGCGCCAGTTGACCAGCCCTCGACAACACATATTCGCCCGGACCCATCAGCTTCACCACCGCCAGCGAGAGATCCGCATAATGCACGGGATCCACAGCCTTGCGTTTTTCAAGGAACTTGTTGAGGGCGCCTGAATCCGGGTCCGGCGGCAGCGTTTCCCCGCTGCGCTCCGCCAATTCCACGATGCGCTGCCAGCGCTCCGGCGTTTTGACCACGCGCCGGATCGAGCTGACTCCGGCGGCGGCCAGAGTGCGTGCCATCACGCCATTGGCCGCCACCATGAAATTTTCGATCACATCGCTCGCCCGATTCTTTTGGCGCGTCTCGATGCCCTGCACCTGGCCGTCGGAGGCAAGCACCGGCTCGGTTTCCTCGCGGTCGATATTCAGCGCACCCAATTTATTGCGTGCGCCCCGAATCGCCCGCGCAGCTTCGTCCTGCAGCTTGAGCTGAGCTGCAAGATCGGAAGATGCCGCGACTTTTGGCGGTGCCGTGCCGCCCTCCAGCCAGGCGCCCACACCGTTATAGGCGAGTTGGGCTTGATTCCGCACCACCGCACGATAGATACCCTGCGATGAAATCGCACCATCGGCCGCCACCACCATATCGATCACAATCGCCAGCCGATCCACGCCTTCATTAAGCGAAGTAAGATCGGTCGATAGTGCTTCGGGCAGCATGGGAAATGTTCGGACTCCGGTGTAGACTGACGTCGTCTCGCTCTCTGCATGCCGATCGGCCGGCGATCCCAGCGGGACATCCGAATCGACATCCGCGACAGCGACCATCACGCGCGTGCCGCCGTTCACCCGCTCGGCCACCTCAGCCTGATCCAGATCGCGCGACGTGTCGTTGTCAATGGACGACCACAGCAGGGAGCGCAGATCCCGCACTTCCGAACTCATCGCCGCCCCGTCGGCGGAAGCCGCTTGCGCTTTTAGCGTCTTTACCTGCTGAATCACCGCTGGCGGAAAATCCGGATGAAATCCCCTGGCGAGCATCTCCTGGTGCGCCATCGCGCCCAGATCGAAGTGGTTGTCGGACATGCTGGCTTATACCCTACCGTACCGGCGCGGCCCCGCGAATCGACTCGTCCAGCAACTGAATGGTGTGCACCACGCGAGCCTTGCTGCCTGGACCCGTCTGCCGGTCGAGCGCCGCCTGCATTTGCAAAATGCAGCCGACGTTCCCGGTCGCCACCGCATCCGGCGCAATTGCCTGGATGAACTTCGCCTTTCGATCTCCAAGTTGGTTAGCGGTTTCCGGCTGCACCAGATTGTAGATTCCCGCCGATCCGCAGCATAACGTGCCCTCCGGCATCTCCGCCACGGTCAACCCTGGAATCGCCGCCAGCAATTGCCGCGGCTGCGTCCGCACTTTCTGTGCGTGCTGCAAATGGCAGGAATCGTGATACGCCACTCGCTTCGCCACCGCATGCCGCTCGGCGCGCGGACCCAGTTCTACCAGGAACTCAGCCACGTCCTTAATGGTTCCCTTGAACGCGCCCTTTTCTTCCGCCGCGAAATCTTTGAGGTGCGACCCGCACCCGCCAGCGTTGGTGATGATTACATCCACGCCGGCCTTCTCAAATGTCGCGAACATCCGGCGAGCCAGCGAGCGCGCTTCTTCATCCTTGCCGGAATGCATCAACAGCGCGCCGCAGCACGGTTGTTCGGACGGCGCGACCACTTCGCACCCCTCCGCCGCCAGCACCCGCACTGTCGCCGCGTTAATCTCCGGCAGGAATTCGCGTTGTACGCAGCCCAGCATCAATCCCACACGTGCGCGCTTCACTCCCTGCGCGGGTGTGGTCCCCGACACGTCCTCACGCTTCCCCAGCTTCGGCATCAGTTTGCTCGGCGAAGGCAGCCCCAACTTCTGATAGGCGGAAAGAAACACGCGCCCGATCCGCAGCAGTCCGACATTTGGAAAAGTTTGCAGGATGCCCCAGCGCATCACACGTTCGCGCAGCGG
>JBDTTL010000437.1:0-3331 GCA_039930665.1 Acidobacteriota bacterium | reverse complement strand
ACCGCTGTGCTCCTCGGCCGCGCGGGCGAGGTACGGACGACCGGTGGTAGCCGCCGCCGCGTCACTGAGCGTTGAGACTTTGGCCGCGCGAGGATCGTCGGCGCGAATCACTGCGACATACGGATTTTCTATTCCCAGCGGATTGAGCAAATCCGCTTGCGCCACGCGTTTCATCTCCCCCTGGGCGCGCTGGAAAATCAGCGACGGGTCGAGCGAGGGCTGCTCCTTCAGGATCTCGGTCACGATGGATCCGGTGTACTCCGCGTAGAGATCGATCTCGCCACTCTGCAGCGCCTGATATGCACTCACCGTCTGGCCCAGGCTGGGACGGCGGTCTACTCTGCGCCCCAGGCGATGCTCCAGATGCTGCGCCACGATTTCCGCCAGCAGCACCTGTTCGGTGCTGTTCATCGATCCCACCACAATGGTTTTGAGCGAGTGGCCGCATCCCGCGGCCGCCAGCGTAGCCGCCAGCAACAGCCCGGTCACGGAGTGCTTAAGAGCGGTCTGTCGAGTCATGTAATAGCCCAGCATAACGCGAATGTCAACGCGAAGCTCCGGCGACATGCCTGTCTGATATCCTTAAAAATTGTCTGCAACGTGGGAGATTGTTCGCCGAATCAGCAGGCGCTGCATAGTCTGATGTCATTTCAAATTCATCCAGTACGCGAGATCCTGGTGGTGCCGGCGCTGCCAACCGCCTTGAGCCGCCTGCCGGAATTGGGTTTGAACTTGTTATGGTCCTGGAACCATTCCATGCGGGCGGTGTTCCGTCGCCTGGATCCGGTTGCATGGAAGGCCAGCAATCGTAATCCGATGGTGATGCTGGGCCGCGTGGAGCAAGCGACGCTCGAACGAGCGGCCGCCGATCCGCGCTTCCTCGCTCTCTACCGCCGCTCCTGTGAAATCCTGGACGCCTACCTGGCGGCCCGCGCGCCTTCCCCCATGCTGGTGGCGTACTTTTCGATGGAGTACGGCCTGCTGGATTGCTTGCCCATTTATTCCGGAGGCCTGGGTGTGCTCTCGGGCGACCACTTGAAGGCGGCGAGCGATGCACTCTTGCCGCTGGTGGGCGTGGGCCTGCTCTATCAGAACGGCTATCTGCAGCAGCGGCTGGATCCCGATGGATGGCAGCAGGAACACGCTCCGGTCAACGATTTCTATTCGCTGCCCATCACGCCGGTTGCTCGCCCGGAAGGCAGCGAACTGCTGGTCAGCGTGGAGCTCACGGGCGTCGAAGTGTTCCTCAAGGTCTGGTGTATCGATGTGGGCCGCGTGAAGCTCTATCTTCTCGACAGCAACATTCCGCAAAACGCCTCGGCGGAGCATCGCGCGATCACCAACCAACTCTATGGCGGTGACGATCAGAAGCGCATCCACCAGGAGATCGTGCTGGGCATCGGCGGCTTGCGCGCGCTCAAGGCGCTGGGCCTTCGCCCCACCGTCTTTCATATGAACGAAGGGCACTCGGCATTTCTTGCCATCGAGCGGATTCGGGTCCTGATGGCCGATCACGGCCTGAGCTTCGAGGAGGCCGCGCATGCCGCGCGCGCCAACAACGTATTCACCACCCACACCTCGGTGCCCGCCGGACTCGATCGCTTCGATCTGGGCATGGTCCGGGAACATTTTGGACCCTACTGCCTGAAGGCGGGGATCGATCTGGATTCGTTTCTCGCACTGGGACGAGCGGCGGACTCGGCTCCCAATGAACCGTTTTCAATGGCCGTTTGCGCCATGCAGACTTCGGCCTTTCGCAACGCAGTCAGCCGGCTGCACCGCCAGGTTTCGCAGGTCATGTGGGAATATCTATGGCCCGGCCTGCCGGTGTGGGAGGTGCCCATCGCGGCCATCACCAACGGTGTGCACCTGACATCCTGGATCAACGGCGATCTGGCGAACCTCTACGATCAGCACCTCCACCCAGACTGGCGTGAGGGTAATAACGAGCCTGAGTCCTGGCGTCAGACCGGTGAAATCCCGGCCAGCGAAGTGTGGGAAGCCCATCGCCGCCGCAAGCGCCGCCTGGTGAATTTCGTGCGGGAGCGCGCCGTCGCCAGCGCCCTGGCACGCAATGCCCCTGCGCCGGTGGTGGAGCGGGCGCGTGAGGTTCTGGATCCGGCCGCCCTCACCATCGGTTTTGCGCGGCGCTTCGCCACCTATAAGCGCGCCACTCTGGTGTTCCGCGATTTGCCGCGCCTCAAACGGATTCTCACCAATCCCGCGATGCCGGTGCAGCTTGTCATTTCCGGAAAAGCTCATCCCAAAGACATCCCTGGAAAGACTCTGATCCGCGACATCGTGCAGTTATCCCGTGACCCGGAGCTGATGGGCCGGGTAGTTTTCGTCGAAGACTATGACATTGAAGTCGCGAGCGAGATGGTGCAAGGAGTCGATCTATGGCTCAACACCCCGCGCCGCGGAGAAGAGGCTTGCGGTACCAGCGGCATGAAGGCCGGAATCAACGGTGTGTTGAGCCTGAGTATTCTGGATGGCTGGTTCGATGAAGCGGCGGAGGAGTCCGGCGGCTGGGCTATAGGCAACCGCGATCCTTATTCTCCGGACCGCGATGACGCGCACGCCGCAGCCATCTACTCCCTGCTCGAAAACGAAATCGTGCCCTTGTATTATTCCGATCGCGCAGAGGACGTCCCCGTTAAGTGGATGCAGCGCGTCAAACAGAGTCTGTCCTATATCAGCGCCCACTATAACTGCCGGCGAATGGTGGAAGACTACCGCTCGCAGCTTTATGAATCCGCCCATCGCGCCTGGGAAGCCATGGCCGCCGACGGTTTCGCGGCCGCGCATCAGCACGCGGTTTGGAGCAGCCAGGTGAATCGACTGTGGCCGCAGATCAGGTTTCTGGAGGCCAGCGCCGGAGCCGATGCCGCCGTGCACGCCGGCGACCTGCTGCCACTGCGTGTGCGCATCGATCTGGCGGGCCTTGCTCCGGTTGACGTCCGCGTCGAGGCGCTGGTCGGCAGAGTCGGAGCCCATGGCGACATCGAAGAAGCCCAGGTACTCACGCTCGATCGCCTGGAACAACAAGGTACGGTGTTTTTGTTTGGGCGGGCGTTTGCGCCGCTCACCACCGGGCGCTTGGGGTTTTCCGTCCGCGTGACCCCCAATCACTACTCAGACCCCCTGAATCGCCCCTGTAACGCGCCCTTAAAGTGGATAGCTTAGGCGGGTTTGGAAACGATCCTGCGGCCGCCGGCGTCTAAAGCTCAGAGGCCGAATTGCCGATCATCAATCAGCGCCAAAAGAATTTGCTGGCTTCCGCGGCCGTTCCGTGGTACATAGTGGTTTAGGCAGTTCATGAGCATCCAGT
>JBDTTL010000436.1:0-3343 GCA_039930665.1 Acidobacteriota bacterium | reverse complement strand
GCTCTTCATCCGGAGATAGATGACCATGCTTCCGTAGATTTCGTTGTTATGGCCGTAATTCAGGATTAACAGGGCCATGCGCAGATTGCGCGTTTTACGGCCATTTTCCTGGGTAATATCGATCATCTCCGTGCCGGAAGCGTCGGTAAGCGCGGCATAGACGCCGTCGCAATAGGTGAAGGCATCGTTGAGAGCCTTGATGAACTGGATCTTGGCCGAGAGCTTTGCAAGATCGCTGCCGGCATTGGGATTCGCCTCGCCTTTCGACTGCGAACACCAGAGATAGTTATAGTTTGCGACGTGCCCTATCTGCTGTCCGAAGGTGCGCACTTCCATCTGGGCGCCGGGCCGCAGTCCGTAATTCTCCTCAGGCATTTTTTCGGCGGTCCGCAGGACGTTGCTGCGATTGCGGGTGTAAGCGTCGCGAAGCCACGTGGATAACGGATTGGCTGGCTGCTGCTCTGTCTGGGCCGTCGCATCCAAGGCGAACAGCGCCGCCAGTACCACTACCAAGAGTCTGCCCATGGTCATCTCCTTTTCGCAGCTGCCGGCGCAGCCGCTTCCAAATGTGCCGCCACGTAGGTTAATACGTCACCGCGCTCGCGCGCAAGCTCAGCCAGGCGGTCAAAGGCTCCAGCAAGCTCACATAGTTGCTGAGCGGTAGGGCAGGCGATCTCGGAGGCGTGAGCGCCGGGAAGATGCTCGATCGAGATCTCCAGCGCTTCCTGGTAACGCTCCAGCCTCACCAGGAGATTGATGAGAGCCTGCGCCGGCCAGTCGCCCGCGTTCTCGAACGCTAGCTTATCTCGAAAGTGAGCGATGTGCTCGTCGACATCCACTCCTAACAATGCCAACGTATAGTGATCGTAGTCAATAAACGGGTGTTCAAACGGCGGGCGGCCGGGGAATTGGAAGTTGGCTGCCAGCCGCTTGCCGTACTCGCAGATGTCATGAAATTGCCGCAGCGTCGCGGACTCGCTGACCTCGGGGCAATACTGCAATAGCGACACCAGGTGCGAAGGATCAATATAAGAGCTGTACTCGCCAAACAACCAGTCGCGGCCGGCGATCAGTTCCGCGACGCTGGCCAATCCCGCTTTGTGGCCCTCGCGCTCTTCAATTGCGCCGTCGAGTGACGCCGCTAGTTCGGAGTATATATTGCGCGCTAGTACGCCAATGCATTGCTCACGGTCCTTCTCGCCGCCGCTGCCGCCGAAATAAGTGAGCGCTCGGCAAATTCCAAATTTCCCGATCACCAGTTCCAGGCCCTTGGCGGGGTGGACTCCTTGCATGAACGCGATCTCAATGACATGGTCAATGATCCCATCGACGTTCTCGCCCGGCTCCACTTTGTCAATCGCCGCGACAATGCGCTCCACGTCCCCCGTTGCGCGAAGATACGGCCACGCTTTGGGGATGTCTCCGCCGGCCAGGAACAATTCGCCGGTCTCCTGCGCGGCTTCAATCAGACTTTGTTGATACGCCGCCTGCACCTCGCGTGGAAGATCTCCGATGTTCGGAGCCTGAATCAGCGGCAGCCCAAGCTCCAGGCGCTTTTTCATCAGCCTGGCATCGAACAGATGCTGATAGTCTTTGGCCTCGCGGAATTGGGCGATGAGATAGTCCAAGCTGCTTGCCGGATCCTCGGATTCCAGCAAGGGTCCGAGCGCTGCGAAGGCGGGTTCAAGCATCGTGGATCTCATCATATCAAGCCGGATCGGGGAGCTTATCGATATGTATGACGAACAAAGGAATTACTCCAGGCAACTCAGCCAGCCGCGAGCGGCGCTGCTGCAGGCCGACTTTCAAGAGCGGTTCCCATGGATGGGAGGGGCGCGCTGCTGCAGATCCGCCGGGAGGAAAAACTACCCGGCTGCAGGGCCTCACGATACCGTCCCTTTCAGGCCGCTCTGCTGCAGAATCTGCGCACCGCTGTGTCGGTTATGGTTTCCGAAAGTAATATCCGTCACGCTCGGCTGAACCTGATCGTTCAGCGATGACTGCACGTCGTTGCCCTTGGATCCGAGCGCGACCAGTCCGCGAATACTGATCGAAGCACGCCCTCGGCACGGTGGCGCCAGCCAAGCTATTGTTCCACCGCCAGTACTGGTACGTTCAATCGGTTTGGGCTACTCTCCGTGAGCCTTTTTTAGTTCACAATCGTAGCCTAACGGGGCCTATTAGCAGTCCCGATTCGAATCCACGGAGGATTACTTATGCGGAAGATTTTGCTCGGGGCGCTCCTGGTGGCGAATGTCTCAATTGTGTCGGCCGGGATCATTCTCACGGCCGAAGCACCTGGTGCGACGACAACTACGGTAGCGAACACCACCACGCTGGATTTCAATTCACTCTCTCTGGGCGCATTTTCTGGGGCAACCGCGATTGGTACCTTTTCAGCAGGCGGAACGATCGTTGCGCCCGACCACTACAGCGGAGACGCTACCAAGTACATCTCCGTCGGCGCCCAAAGCAACACCACTAGCTATACGTTGACCTTCAATAGCGCGCAGACTTTCTTTGGATTGCTGTGGAATGCCGGCGATGCCCAGAATGTCCTGACTTTCTTCAACGGCGCCACGCAGGTGGGGAGTTTCAACGTCGCTACCTTCAGCGGCAGCCTTGGGGCTGGCTACTATGGCAACCCCAGCGCAACGTTCAAGGGCCAGGACGGGAGCGAGCCATTTGTATATCTGGACTTCACATCCAACGCCTCCGCGACGAATTTCACTTCGGTGGTTTTCAGCAACAACAACAAATCGACTGGCTTCGAAACGGACAACTATGCGATTCTGGCTCCGACAGGCGTGCCGGAACCGTCCACTTACGGTATGCTGCTCACGGGGCTCACCGCGCTGGGCTTGCTCGCGCGCCGACGCTCGGTTTAAGCTTCGCTCAAAACGGTCGTTCCACTAATCTGAGGTACGTAAAAAGGTATATGGACACCCGACGAGTTTTCGTGACTGGCGTTTGGCTGGACCTACCCAGGTATAGTTTCTAAGCGGCGGCGTCAGGCTGGGTTTTCGGAATAGAGGATCTCGTCCGGAACCGGAAGGAATTTGGAGTTCGATACTCAAGACCTCGACGGGGCACTGATTCGGAAGGCGCGACAAAATCCACGAGACGTGCGATCACCAGGTGCGAGACGCCAACGTCCCACCCTTAGCGAGTGGGCCAAGGCTTCCGGCGAGCTTGGTAGATCCGCTTCTTCTTCGGGCCCCGGGGACTTAATTTCGTCGCGGGATTTTTAACAACCGCATTTTTCTTCGCATCGCACGTAGCCGTCGTGGTCCCCGATTTCTTGCGAGGTATGGTTTTCTTGGCAGCGGCCTTCGTCGCGTCA
>JBDTTL010000435.1:0-3352 GCA_039930665.1 Acidobacteriota bacterium | reverse complement strand
ACAGCGTGGAAATCGCGGCCTGCGAGGAGCTGGCGCCCGCCAGAATCGCAAACGCCGAAAGGAAACGGATCACCAGCGCGACCTGATCCACCACCTGCTGCACGATCGCCAGCGCTTCCGCCACGTTGATCACGGTCACGGTCGGGAACGCCTGGTACGACGCGCGCTCCATCGCCGCCACGTCGGCCGGGCGCATACGCACGCCGCCGTAGAAGGTCGCCGGCAGCCCAGTCAGCGCCTGCGGATTAAACACGAACTGATTGGCCGATCCCACGCGCATTTGCTCCACCCGATGCAGGGCCACAACGCGCGCCGTGAACGTGTGCCCCGCGCCCGACAGCACGATGTCATCGCCCAGTTTCGCTCCTAGCGCCAGCGCGGCCTCCTGGTCGATCGAAACCACCGGTTGAGTTTCGTTCGGCGACCACCATTTGCCTTGCATCACCGTTACGGAGCCCGGCTTTTCCTCGGCCCACATCACCGAGCGCGTCCCGCGGAAGCGCCGGGACATACCAGTCGCGCGCAGTTCCTCCAGCGGCACGCCGTTCACTTTTTCGATGCGTACCGCAACGCTGGGTACGAACTCCGGCTGCGCCACCACGCCTTTTTGTTTCGCGATCAGCGTCTTCAGCGGACCCACCTGCTCCGGCGTGATGCCGATCAGGAATACGTTGGGGGCATCCGGCGGCGCGCTCTGCACGATCTCTCCGACTAACGAGTGCTGCACCAGATACACGGTGAGCGTGAACATCACGCCCAGTCCCAGCGCCACCAGAATCGCCTGCGCCTGATTGCCCTGGCGATAGAGGTTGGCGAATCCCTGGCGTGCGAGCGTCGGAATTCGCCACGGCGTCCGCTTCAGCGCGAATCGGATCAGGCGCAGGAGTGCGCTTGCGACCACGGCGAGCAGGATCAGAGCGACGGTCAGACCGCCGGCAAAGTATCCGCCGACGCGCGCCGATTCCGCAAGCCACGCCGCGACGCCGCCGATGCCCAGCAGGATCACTCCGCCCACCGCGAGGCTCAAGCGCGCCTCGGCAAAACGATTGCGCCAGGTCATCTTCGCTTCGGGCATGTCGCGGCGAAGGATCATCGCCGGCCGCACCTTGCGAATTGCCAGCAGCGGAGGCAGCGTGAAGAGTAGCGTGGTTAGCAACCCTACGGCGATCCCCTGCGCCGAGGCCGCCAGGTTCCATCCCAGTTCAATCTCCATGTGGAAGAAGCGCGAAATCAGCAGCGGTAGCGTACGCTCCACAATTCGGCCCACGATCACTCCGGCGAAGCCGCCTACCAGCCCGAGCATCAGCGTCTGTAAGGTATAAATGCCGATGATGTCGCGCGAGGTCGCGCCCAGCGATTTCATCACCGCGATGTTATCCATCTTCTGCTGCAGGTGCGCGTGCATCGCCATCGCCACGCCCAATGCGCCCACGATCATCGCGATCAGGCTCACCAGGCTGAGGAACGTAGTGGCGCGGTCCAAGCCGCGCGTGATGATGGGATTCGACTCGCGAAAATCTGCAATCAGCGCCTCGGGCAAAGCTTCGCGCACGGCGCTACGCACTTCCGCCACTGGCGGCGACAGCGGACTCATCTTGAACAGATAACGATACGCTCCACGGCTGCCGAACCCCATCAGACCGGTGCTTGCGAAGGCCGCGCGCGACATCATCATGCGCAAACCAACGTTCAGGCTGCCCGACATGCGGTCCGGTTCGTTCAGAACAACGGCGGAGATGCGGTAGGTCCCTGTGCCGATGCGCAGCGAGTCGCCCACCTTCGTGTTCAACCGCAATAGCACGTCCTGCGCCACGGCGACGGTAGCGGGCTGGAGCGCGTCACGCAGGGGCATGGGCGGGTCCAACCTGACTGCACCGTAGTAAGGATACTTCGACGGATCCACAGCTTTGATGGACACCAGAGCCGGCGTGGCAGCATCGCTCGAGGGCGCCGCCTGCGCGGAGGTCGCCATCGAAATGGTCTCGGTGATCAGCGTGTGCTCGGCGCCACGCTTGGCCAGCGCATCCAGCGCGGCAATTTCGCGGTCGCTGGCCGGCACGAACTGGCGCGCGGTTAAATCGGCGGCCATTACGGTTCGCGATTCGTCGAGCAGTGTCGCGCGAAAGCTGGCGCTGAACCCCTGGACTCCGGCCAGTGCGCCCACGCCGGCCGCGACCGCCAGCACCACGAAGAAGAACTTGGTCATCGACGAGCGGGTCTCGCGCCAGGCGATTCGTCCCGCGGTGCGATACGACAACCTCACCCATGCCTCATTGGGGGCACGGCTCCCACGGATTGCATTTCGTCGGCAACTACTTTACCGTCGCTGAGGGTGACGATACGGTCGGCTCGCGATGCGAGTGCGCGGTCGTGCGTCACCAGCACGAGCGTGGTGCCTTCCCGCTGGTTGAGCGAGATCAGCAGATCCAGCACGTGCGCGCCGTTGACGCTGTCCAGATTTCCGGTGGGCTCGTCGGCCATGAGGATGGGGGGCTTGCACATGAACGCGCGGGCCAGCGCCACACGCTGCTGCTCACCGCCCGAAAGCTGCACTGGATAGTGATCCATACGGTCTTCGAGACCAACACTCACGAGCAATTCGCGCGCGCGGGTCATCCCCGCTGCCACATCGCCGCCGGCCAGTTCAAACGGCAGGAGTACGTTTTCTTCCGCGCTCAGCGTCGGGATTAATTGATAAGACTGAAACACGAAACCGATCTTCTTCCCGCGCACCAGGGCCAGCGCGTCTTCGTTCAATCCCGTGATGTCGACGCCGTCGATGATTACCTTGCCCGCGGTGGGTGTATCCAGGCCCGCCAGCAATCCGAGGAGAGTGCTCTTGCCGCTGCCCGACGCACCCATGATGGCTACAAATTGCCCGGCCGGGAGATCCAGGTTGACGCCGCGCAAAATCTCCACGCGATGCGTGCCGGTGTCGATGGTTTTGGTAATTCCGGTGGCCTGAAGGATCGGCATACTCACCTTCTATTATCATGGCAGCATATGCTGTATTCGATTTTTATTGCACTGCTCTTAAGTATCAATTTCTTATCCAACCATGCGTGGGCCGCACGTCCGGCTCAGGTGACTATCCAGACGCTCCCGAAAGAAGATACGAGGAAAGTTCTACTGGTGTTCGGCGATAGCTTGAGCGCCGGGTATGGCGTGCCGCGCGGCCAGAGCTACCCGGATGACTTGCAGCGCAAGCTGGACGCGCAAGGCTACGGGTGGCGCGTGGTGAATCTGGGTATCAGCGGCGACACTACCTCGGGCGGACTGGCGCGCATTAACACCGCCACGGCGCTGCGGCCTGCGGTGGTCCTACTCGAACTCGGCGGCAACGATGGCCTGC
>JBDTTL010000434.1:0-3359 GCA_039930665.1 Acidobacteriota bacterium | reverse complement strand
GCGTCGAGTGCCACGGACTGCCGGGCGGCACGCCTTCGGACGCTTCGAAAGGCATGTACCCGCCTCCGCCGCAGTTTTTCGATCAAAAGGTAATGGGCAACGATCCGGTGGGACAGAATTACTGGATCGTCTCGAACGGTATCCGGTTGACGGGGATGCCGGGGTACCGCCAGTCTCTCGGTGACCAGGAGCTTTGGCAAGTCAGCCAGTTTCTGTCGCACCGCGGCGCGCTGCCGGCCGCAGCGACGGAATTGCTCTCCTCAAAACAACCCTAATAACCCTAAAACCTCAAGGGACTAAGGGTATTGCTGCTTCAATAAGATACGGTTAGCTGTATACAGTATCCAAAAATCAATAGAAACCACTCTTCGCCGAATGTAAGTGTCATAATATCAATTAGAAAGATGTCTCCGGCGAATGGCCGTACGGTTGCTAGCGCAATTGCCGGGAGAAGTGCGGGAGCAGTGTCTTAGGTCTGCCTCATGAAGGAACTGCGGCAACAGCTCGTTGGTGCGCTGCTGGTGATCATCACCGTTGCGGCCGTAATTGCGGCTGCCATCAACCTTCAACAGCAGAATAAATTTCACTTGCCGGACGACGGCATCACTTGGCTCGACCAGAGCCAGGGCGCCGGGCAGAATTCGGCTGTGGTTGCGGTGTTCGTCGCGCCGGGCAGCCCCGGTGAGAAGGCCGGAATCCACAAAGGCGACCGGCTGGTATCGATCGCCGATCTGACGATTCAACGAGCATTGGACGTTACGGCGGTGCTGGCGCGGCTCGGTTCCTGGAAAAAGGTCGAGTACCGGATACTGCACAACGCGGTGGAAGTTCCCACCAACCTGATCATCGGCGAGGCCGACCGCGATTCCACCATCTTTTATCAGTACGCAGTGGGCGCGGTCTACCTGGCGATCGGGCTATTCGTCTACTTTCGGCGCGGAAGCGCTCCGCGCGCGCAGCTCTTCTTCATTTTGTGCGTGGCCAGCTTTGTGTTGTTCACCTTTCACTACTCGGGCAAGCTGAACAATTTCGATAAAGTGATCTATCTGGGGAATCTGGTGGCGGGGTTCCTTGCGCCGACGCTGTTTCTACATTTCTGCTGCGTGTTCCCGGAACCGCAGAAATGGATTCGCCGGCGCGGTTCGGACCGGCTCGAAGCTTCCTCCTGGTTGACCCTGTTACTTTACTTACCGGGGCTCGCACTGCTGGCTGTCCACCTGGGGTTTGTGTACGGCTGGATGACCACGGCGGCGCCCATGCTCGAAATGCGCTGGCTGCTGGATCGCGTTTGGCTGGGGTTCCTATGCGCGATGTATTTGGCCGGAGCGGGGGTGCTGACCTCGCAGTTACGGCATGCCGACGATCCTGTGGTGCGGCGCCAATTGACGTGGCTACGCAACGGCGCCGTTGTGGGCATTGTGCCCTTCGCCGCGATTTATGTGGTGCCTTACTTGATGGGTGCGGTTCCCACGCATGCCATGAATCTGGCGGTATTGTCGCTGCCGTTGATCCCTCTTACCTGGGCGTATGCAATTCTGCGGTATCGGCTGATGGACGTCGACATCATTTTCCAGGAAGGCTACGTCTACACGCTGGCGACGCTGTGCATCCTGGGTATCTTCTATGGCGTGATTTTTTCCGTCAGCAAGACCAGCGATCTGAGCGGGACCGCCATGGTGGCGCTGATTCTCATTGCAGCGTTTGTATTCCAGCCCATTCGCAAATGGATACAGGAACAGCTTGACCGCTATTATTTTTACAAAGACCGCTATGATTACCGGCGCACTCTGATTGAATTTGCCCGCGAACTGGGATCCCCGGCCAACATGGGCGAGATGCTCGAAAGCGTCGCCGACCGGCTGATCCGGACGCTGGGCATCAGCCATGTGGCGTTCTTCGTGTGGAATGAGGCCGAGGAGAAGTTCCAACTGGAGATGGCCAGTAACCGCGAGGGTCGCAAAACGGAAAGCGCGCCTTACGGTCTGGATCTGGGCTTTCTGACCCCGAATCCCGGCAAGCCTTATCTGTTTTTCGAGCGCACCCGCAACATGCTGGACGTGGTATCGCATGAGTGGCCGGCCGGCGTGCGCCGTTCGATTGCCGAACTGGATCTCACTTATTATTTGCCCTGTTCCGTGCGCGGACGGACCATCGGGTACCTTGGAGTGAGCCGCACCGAGACTGGCGATTTTCTTTCGAGCGACGACGTGGAACTGCTGGTAACGCTTTCGAGTTACGTGGGAATCGCGGTCGACAACGCCATGCTCTACCGGTCGCTGGCCGGCAAGGTGGAGGAATTCGAGCGGCTGAAGGAATTCTCGGAGAATATCGTCGAATCCATCCACGTGGGCATCCTGGCGGCCGATCTCGAGGATCGTGTGGACAGTTGGAATTCGCAGATTGAAAGGCTCACGGGAATTTCACGGACCGACGCTGTCGGCCGCAAGCTCAGCGAATTGCTGCCGGAGGACTTGTGCGAAGCGCTGGATCCCTCACGCGCGGCAGGAAGCGTCCATAACATTTACAAGTTCGTGCTGCGCCACGGTGTCGCGGGCCTGGATGCGGTTACGCTCAACATCGCCGCGGCGCCTTTGATCGCACGAGACGGGGCGCACATCGGGCGGCTGATCATCTTCGAAGACATCACGGACCGCGCGGAACTGGAACGCCGTTTGATGCAGGCCGACAAGCTTAGCTCCATCGGACTGCTGGCCGCCGGCGTGGCGCACGAAGTCAATACGCCGCTTGCCGTGATCTCCACTTATGCGCAGATGCTGGCGAAGCAGATTTCAGGCGATACGGAGAAGGCGCCGCTGCTCGAGAAGATCGCCAAACAGACTTTCCGCGCGAGTGAGATCGTGAACTCGCTGCTGAATTTCTCGCGGACCTCGACCACCGAATTCGCGATGGTGGATCTTAACAAGGTGATCAGCGAGACCGTCACCTTGCTGGAGCATCAGCTAGGCAAGGCCCACATCGAGGTGAAACTGGCACTGGATGAGAGGCTGCCGCGCATTCGGGGCAATCCCGGTAAGTTGCAGCAGGTGTTTCTCAATCTATTCCTCAATGCGCGCGATGCCATGGAATACGGCGGAACTCTGGCTGTAAAAACCGCGCGCTCGCAGGACCGGCAGGTACGGGTCACAGTGGCTGATTCCGGAGCGGGCATTGCGGCCGAAAACCTTACGCGAATATTCGATCCGTTCTTCACCACCAAGGCTGCCAAAAAGGGCACCGGGCTGGGGCTTTCGGTCAGCTACGGAATCGTCAAAGAGCATGGCGGCGAAATCGAAGCGGCCAGCGACTTCGGCTCGGGGACCCGCTTCGAGCTTTCGTTCCCGGAACCGGCTGCAGAGGTC